>JAGQPX010000028.1 GCA_020426505.1 Planctomycetaceae bacterium
CAGGTTTTCATGCGTAAGCCCTGGGGGGACTTGTGGCCGCTCTGCTGTTGACACGGCAGCTGCAGAGTCGCGATTGCAATCCCAGACAAGCCCCCCACACTGGCCGCGAAGCCTGATCACCGGAAGCACTCCGGCACCCCGGACCGCGCGGTCCACTTTTCTCCGACTCCGCAACCTCGAAAACAACACGACACAAAGACCAATCAAGCGTTAGCCACGAGCCGACAGCGAGCGCCACATTCGAGCCTCGAATGCTGGCCCGCAATTCGGCACGGCTGCTGGCCCCCAGAGTGGATGGTCAAGATCACAGGATGGCGCATTTGATTTGGCAAAGAAGCACCGGCAGTGACCGAGCGGTGCTGCCGGCGTCTGTGCCGATGTCTGAGGCACTCGCGATGACGATCGTCAGCCGACATCCTCGCGAGTGGCTTCAGGCTTGCGAATGTTACTTACCTTTCTTGGGGTCCGGCTTACCGGATGGTGCCGGTTTGCCCGGTTGATTTCCACTGGATTTGTCTGACTTGGGGGGAGGGGTTTTGCCAACCATTGGTGTGTCCTTTCTTTGGACAAAACACGAAACAGATCCTTCGAAAACACTCCGAAGGACGAAAACTCTCAACACCCGCTTTACGGTTCGGCGACCGCGAAACCGGGTGTCAATTCACAGCTTGTGAGAACGGACATTCATGCGGCCAGATGCGGATGAGTGGTGGTGCCGTTATTGACGACTCGCCGCGGCGGCGAGGCAGGTTCGAAAAAGTCACCGGGAGGAAACGACATTGAAACGGGCAACTTCGGCTCCAGACCGAGCTTCCACGACAGCCATTGCCACCAGGTGAGACGATGCTCCCATTCCGAGATCGCTGTCCGTAAGCGGACGACCGAGGGATGATCTCGCTCGGCCATCTCCAGCAGACAACTCAGGCAGCCGGCCCGGCGGCCCGTGATCAAAAGTGAAGTTGCGAAGTTGGTCCGATAGATGACCGGTGTGTCTGGCATCATCCAGGTACAGCCCGGCATCAAGACGAGCGAACGAAACAGTCGGACCGCATCGTCGGATTTCCCCATCCGCATCAGGCAGACGCCCCGCGCATTGCGGATCGAGTCGTTATTGAGGTGTGATGCAGTGAGGTGGCGGATCGCCTGCTCGAATTGGCCGGCATTGGCATAGCCCACTGCCCTTATGATCACAGCATCCGCGTGAGACATTTCGGAATTCGTCTTCATAGGTTCGACGAGACTTGTGTTTTGAGATTTCATGCTTGAACTCCTGTGACCGACGGTCGCGTCGGTGAAGCGATTTGGAAAGAGAGCTGCGTCGACTGCTACACGATGGCAGCCGTCGCACAGAACCCGCGCTCAACGTGCGTGATTCGCTGTCAGGACGCGCAGTCCTTGACGGCGAGCGCACGAAGCACCTGAGGGGAGGTCATCTCCGCAGACATACCTGCAAGGCAAGCAGGGTGAGACCGCCGGAAGCAGAAACCGCCTGTCGATCATTCGCGCCAATTCGAGAAGGACGAACGAATTCGGACTCGACAGTATCAAAGACAGCCGCATCGGGCTGCACTGGCTCACCGCGTCGCTGTTCGTACAGCCGGCGAACGGGAGGTTGGGTTTTCGCAGGGACTTGACGACAGCCGTCTGTCGGAGAAAGGGAGGGTTCAGAAGTCGAATTGCTCCTGCCGGTGCTCTGTGAGGTTGCCGACGAGTCGATTGATTGGATTACCGAGCAGACAACTCGATCGTCGCGACTCATCGACTGGGCGGCGAGGACCCGGTCGCCCACCAGGATGCTGAGCAGAATCCAGAATCCCGCCAGACAATGGAACAGGCTCCAAGTGATAGAGCATTTCCGTCGAGAACTCACGTTCCCGGATCGACCAACCAGATTCAGACGCCTCGTTCGCACAGAAGTCAACGACGCCAATGCTGAGTCGCCGCAAGTGCTCTGTCCTGGTCCACCAGAATCTTCAAACACCTGCTGTCGCGAGGCAGCCAACAATCAGATTATCCCATCCGTGAATCGGCTCGGCAAGAGCGAGTTGAAGATTCTGGGACGATTTCCTTCCAACACGGTTGTTCTGCGACATCGACTCTACTCAAGATTCATCCCCAACTCTTTCACCAGAAACGACCAGATGTCGGTCAGTTCTTCGATCACTTTGGATGTCGGTTTGCCCGCTCCGTGGCCGGCTCGGGTTTCGATGCGGATGAGGGTCGGGTTGTCGCACGACTGCGCATGTTGCAATGCGGCTGCGAACTTGAAGCTGTGGCCGGGGACCACGCGGTCGTCCGTGTCAGCGGTCGTGATCAGCGTCGGTGGGTAGCAGGTGCCCTCTGTGAGGTTGTGATAGGGCGAGTAAGCGTAGAGGGCTGTGAACTCTTCCGGGTCGTCGGCTGAGCCGTAGTCGTCGGTCCAGTAGCGGCCTGCGGTGAACTGGTGGAAGCGGAGCATGTCCATCACGCCAACGGCGGGGAGACACGCACCGAACAGTTCGGGCCGCTGGGTCATGCACGCACCGACGAGCAGGCCGCCATTCGAGCCCCCCTGGATCGCGAGTTTGGACGTCTGTGTGTAATCGTTGTCGATCAGCCACTCGGCAGCAGCGATGAAGTCGTCGAACACGTTTTGCTTGTTGAGCTTGGTCCCTGCTTTGTGCCACTCCTCGCCGTACTCGCCCCCGCCGCGGAGGTTGGGCATGGCGAACAGGCCCCCCATTTCCATCCAGGCGAGACGACTGATCGAGAAGCCGGGCGTGAGCGGGATGTTAAAGCCGCCGTAGCCGTACAACAGCGTGGGATTGTTGCCGTCACGCTTGAGGCCATTCTTGTAAGAGAGAAACATGGGGACACGCGTGCCGTCCTTGCTCTCGTAAAACACCTGCTCGACGGTGTAGTCGTTCGGGTTGAAGTCGACGTCCGCTCGCTGGAGCAGCGTGCTCTCGCCCGTGATGATGTCATATCGATAGATGCTGGGCGGCGTCGCGAAGCTGGAGAACGAGTAGAACGTCTCGCTGTCGGATCGTTTGCCGCTGAACCCGTTCGCCGAGCCGATGCCGGGAAACTCGACCGTCCGCACGAAGGTGCCGTCGGTCTTGAACAGATCGACATGCGACTTCGCATCCGCGAGCGACTCGACCACGAACAGGTTGCCGACCAGTGTGACAGCGGTCATCGCGGTCGGTTGCTGGGGGATGAGTTCGGTGTGTGGCACTGCTTTGGCTGAGTGTGCGGGATCAGTGTCTATGGGTGGTTCCTTGGCCGAAGCAGTGGCACGGGTGACCTCTCGTGTGTCGATCGCAATCACACGCCCTCGCGGCGCATCAAGGTTCGTCTTGAAGTAGAAAGTCGCGCCGTCATTGCCGATAAAACTGTACTCGTGATCAAAGTTGTCGATCAGCGAGACGGGCATGCCGTATGGTTCGTCGAGGTCCTTGACGAAGACGCGGTAGCGGTCGTCGGTGCCGACGTGGACTGTGATCACGAGGTGACGGCCGTCCTCCGTCACGTCGCAGCCGTAGCCCCACTCGGGGTGATCGGGCCGATGGAACACGAGCACGTCGTCCGACTGAGGCGTGCCGAGACGGTGGTAGAACACCGTTTGATTGGTGTTGGTGTTCTGGAATTCGGCTCCCTCCTCCGGTTCCGGGAAGCGGGCGTAGAACACGCCTTCGCCGTCGGTCGTCCAGTCGGGCGAGTTGAATTTGATCCACGTCAACTCGTCATCGAGCAACTTGCCCGACTCGATCTCCATGAACTTCCAAACGGCCCAGTCGGACCCCGCCTCCTGAACGGAATAGGCGACGTAACGGCCATCGTCGCTGAAAGACGTCCCGCCGAGCGAGACGGTGCCGTCGTCACTCCATGTGTTCGGATCGAGCAGCACGCGAGGTTCGTCATCCAGTGAGTCCTGCACGGTGAGCACGTACTGATTCTGCAAGCCGTCGTTCTTGTAGACATAGATGCGTCCCCCCGCCTTGAACGGCGTTCCGAACTTCTCGAAGTCCCACAACTCGGTCAGCCGCGCGTTGATGCGCGAGCGCTGCGGAATCTGGTCGAGGTACGCATTGGTATGCTGGTTCTGTTCCTCAACCCACGCAGCCACCTCCTTCGACTCCCGCACATCGTCCTCCAGCCAACGATACGGATCAGCGACCTTCGTGCCGTGATAGGTGTCAACATGGTCGATGCGTTTGGACATGGGCGGTGCAGCGGAGAGAGTTGAGATGACTGCTAGGTGCAATAAACAAATCACAGATGCATTGCGAAACATGTGGCTTCCTTTTGACAGACGCCCATCAAGGGATACTGAAACATCACGGTTGGTCAATCGTAGTTGCCAGACGTCCTGCTCGCGAGACCAGACTTCCTTTCCTTATTTTGCTTCTGTTCAATACAACAGATATTGGGATGACCAAGAAGCGGCTGTCCAAAATACGTTTTTCGAATGTCCCACCCGATGGCATTCGGTGAGAGATTGGCGATGAGAGTCGAGGAACTTATCTCCCTTTCCGACCACCTGTTTGGAGAAGAAGTTGAGGTTGAAGGTTACTTGCGTGCATTCATTGGAGACACGTCATTTCGTCTGTACGACTCAAATCGGGTTCAGGACACCACGCCCACTCAAGTGCTGAGAATCAACAGTTCAGAGCTGTTGGCGTCGATTGTTGAACACTGTCGAGACAGGTTTCGTATTATTCCCGGACATGAACAGTTTCTTGCAGGAAGAGTACGGCTCAAGGGACGGGGCGTCGAATGCGACAGCGACGGATTCGTGGTCATGGATTCCATCTCCAAAGCGTTTCGATTGAACCCTAAAGGTGGGATCAGGTGTGAGAATCCGATGGAATCTGCGTAGATTGACACGCATTGAAAATGCAGTCGTTCTACTCGAACCGAGTATTGTCAGCGATCACGACATCCCATCGTTTCCCTCGTTCCCGTCTGTCGGGTAAAACTGGAAAACACAAAGTGAACGAAGGGATCGGTTGATGTTTCCACAGACACGATTGCGGCGACTTCGTATGCATCCGCGGTTGCGGGATTTGGTGCGGGAGACGGAGTTGTCGCCTCGGGATTTCATTCTGCCGTTGTTCGTGCGGCACGGTGAGGGCGAACGGGTGCCCATCTCGTCGATGCCGGGACACGCGCAGCTGAGAGTTGATCAACTGGCAGGCGAGGTGAAGGAGATCGTCGAGTTGGGCATCCCGGCGGTCATTCTGTTCGGCATCCCGGAGCACAAGGACGACATCGGCAGCGATGCGTACGCGGACGATGGCATCGTCCAGCAGGCAGTGCGGGAGATCAAAGAGGCGTGCGGACGCGACCTGCTGGTGATCACGGATGTCTGCTTCTGTGAGTTCACCGATCACGGCCACTGCGGGATCGTCAACGACAACCCGGGCTTTGCGGACGTGGACAACGATGCGACCCTCGACATTCTCGTGAAGGAAGCGGTCAGCCATGCCGAGGCGGGAGCCGACATGATCGCGCCCAGTGGCATGATGGACGGCATGATCGATGCAATCCGCATGGGACTCGACGAGGCGGGCTTTGAGCACATCCCGATCATGAGTTACGCGGCGAAGTATTCGTCAGCCTTCTATGGACCGTTTCGCGAGGCTGCCGAGAGTGCTCCCGCGTTTGGGGATCGACGCACGTATCAGATGGACCCGGCCAACGGTAACGAGGCTCTGCGCGAGGTGAGTCTCGACGTCGCAGAAGGGGCTGACCTGCTGATGGTCAAACCGGCGTTGAGTTATCTCGACGTGATCTGCCGAGTCAAACAGGAGTTCCCTGAGGTGCCGCTCGCGGCGTACAACGTCAGCGGCGAGTTTGCGATGGTCAAAGCCGCAGCCGAGCAGGGCTGGATCGATGAGCAACGCGTGGCGATGGAGGTCCTGAGGAGCATCAAACGAGCGGGAGCCGACATGATCATCACGTACCACGCGAAGGATGCGTGTCGTTGGCTGATGGCTGATGGCTGATGGCTCGTGTCTCTCCGCTCTTGGCTCTCAACTCTCCGCTCTTCCAGGAGAACCTTCCGTCACAATCTGTGTCGATCTCATCGGGAAACAGCGGTCATCCCCCTTGGTCGGACTCACATCGACATGATATAGTCACGATCTCGGTCAGCGATTCCCGGCTTGATGGGGGTGGCCGCGATAGTTAGCATGTGTTGGTATCCTTGCCTGGTGGTGTAACGGTAGCACGCCTGACTCTGGATCAGGTAGTCGGGGTTCAAATCCCTGCCGGGCAACTTTCTGACAGAGACCAACACGTGCGGCGAGTGTCTCGACTCCGCGCTGATTCGATGACACCAAACGGCGAGATGGCGGGTAAGCCGTTCGAGCCGTTCCCGCTTTTGTCACGGCAGTCATTTTTTGCGGAAGATCTTCGTCTCAGTGACGAACAACGCGTCTCATCTGCAATTCACTTTGCGGTCCACTCGAAACGATCAACAGGTTCCCATGCAACGCATTCTTCTCGCCGGGTTGATTCTGGCTGCGAGTTGTCAGTTGGTTTGTGCTGATGAGACGACGGAGTTGGCGACGTCGGCAGACCTTTCCTTCCGACTCCCGGGCATCGATGGCAGTTCTGTCGAATTGTCGAAGTCCGCATCGTCGGATCTCACGGTCCTCTGTTTTCTGCAGACCGAATGCCCGCTCGCCCGGCTGTACGCTCGACGCCTTCCGTCCATCGTTGCCTCGCCCGAAGCGAAAGGAGTGCGGTTCATCGGGATCAACAGCAACCAACAGGACTCGATCGCAGACATCGAAGCGTTCGTGGCGGAGTTCGGCATCCTGTTCCCTTTTGCCAAGGACTATGAGATCGAAGTGGCCGATCAGTTCGGCGTCACTCGCACACCAGAGGTGTTCCTCCTCGACGGTGAGTTGAACGTGCTCTATCGCGGACGGATTGACGACCAGTACCTTCCCGGTCGGACTCGCCCCGAGCCTCAACGTCAGGACCTGCTGGTCGCGCTGCGGGAGGTCAAGGCGGGCGAGCCGGTGAGCCTTCCCCGCACCGAGCCGCAGGGGTGTCTGATCGGTCGCATCCGCGAACCGGTCGCTGACTCGAGCGTCACCTTCACGAAACAGGTTTCACGCATCCTCAACAGCAACTGCGTGGAGTGCCATCGCGAGGGGGAGATCGGGCCGTTTGTTCTGACCGATTACGATGAAGTGATCGGATGGGCTGACATGATGCTGGAGACGATTGATGATGGACGCATGCCCCCTTGGCATGCGGACCCGGCTCACGGTAAGTTCACCAACGCCCGGGAAATGTCAGAGGAAGAGAAGCAAACCCTTCGCGACTGGGTCGCTGCCGGCACGCCCTACGGCGATGTGAAGGACTTGCCCAAGCCACCGGAGTTCACGACCGGCGGATGGGACCTTCCCCGTGAACCGGACGTTGTGTACGAAATGCGGGACCGTCCCTTCAGCATCCCGTCCGATGGGACCGTTGAGTATCAGTATTACGTCTCCGATCCCGGCTTCGAGGAGGACATGTGGGTCACCGGAGCCCAGATCATCCCCGGCGAGCGAGGCGTCGTGCATCACTCAATCGTCTACATCCGCCCGCCGGACGGCTCACGCTTTCGCGGCGTCGGTTGGCTCTCCGCATACGTCCCCGGTCAGCGAACGCTTCTGTTGCCCGAAGGATATGCCCGCCGTATTCCCAAGGGATCCAAGCTCGTCTTCCAGATGCACTACACCCCCAACGGCGAGAAGTCGAACGACCTGACAAAGGTCGGCTTGATCTTCACCGAACGGAAGAATGTGACTCACGAGGTCTACACGACGGTCGCCGTCGATCAGGAATTTGAGATTCCACCGGGCGATCCGGCTCATGCGGTGGATGCACATGTTCGATACATTCCGCCGCACGGAGAGTTGCTCGCGTTCTCGCCCCATATGCATTTGCGAGGCTCGGCGATGCAGGTCTATGGCGTGAAGGATGGTGAACGTGAGACGCTGCTGGACGTGCCTCATTACGACTTCAACTGGCAGCATATTTACGAGTTGCAGCAGCCGTTGAGTCTGTCCGGATTCGACGAACTCGAGATCACGGCGACCTTTGACAACTCAGCCGAGAACCCGGTCAACCCTGATCCGACGGCTCACGTCACCTGGGGCGAGCAGTCGTGGGAGGAGATGACGTTGTGCTTCTTCGAAATCGCTGAGCCGCTGGATGCCGATCCGGTAAAAGTCGAACTGACCGAGGACGAGTTAGCCGCACGGCAGGTCAAAATCGACGCCTTCGTCAAAGAGTTTATCGACAAGTTCGACATCAATGGCGATGGCGACGTGCATCGTGACGAGACTCCCCTGTCGCTGGAAAAATTCGGCTTCTGGAAACTCGACAAGAACCGCGATCGACGGCTCACGGTCGACGAACTGGAAGACCTCGCACGCCGCAAGTTGGATTTCGAGACCGAGTGAGTCCAGCGACATAACGGCCGCATAAGTGATCAGAGCGTTACCATCCCCCTTCTGAAAAGTCACCAACTCCGTGTACCGCTCCTTTGATCGCTTTGCCCGTCTCGTTGCCGAGGCTCCCTGGACCGTTTTCCTCTTCATCCTGCTGATCACAGGGGTGTCCGTCGTCGGTTTTTACGATGCTGACCGCGTCCGCAGCTTTGTGCTCGGAATGAAAGAAGAGGAAGTCGAGCGCAAGTCGGACGAAGATTATGTTGATGCTCCCAATGTCGAAAGTGTGAGTCTCAGTGACTCGGATGCGACGCTGGTGATCGAGTCACCGGGTGAAATGTTTTTCACGCAGGATGGCTCCGACGCGCTGCGAAAGATCGCGGACAATCTCGACGACCTTCCGCAAGTCGACAGCGTGTTGTGGATGGATCGACTGCCGATTCTCAACATGTTCGGCTTCCCACGTCCGTTGCTGCCGCGTGCTGAGTCGTCAGAAGCTCGCTTCGAGAGTGCTGCCGCGCTGGCGCACAAACATCCGCTCGTCGGCGGGCAGATGCTTTCCAAAGACGGCAAAACGCTGTTGATGCTGATCAAGTTTGAGTGGCTGTTCGTCGACGGAGACGAGGACGTCACAACCGAGCTGCGTCGCGTGGCAGAGGGGACGACTGCGGAGTTTCCGGGCCTCGACTACAAGTTCTACGTCACCGGACGTGTGCCCTACATCCTCAAGGCGATACAGACCCAGACCGCCAACTCATCGATGTTCCTCAAACTGGGTTACGGCATGATCGCGGTCATGGCGTTGGTGCTGTTCCGTGGACCGACAGCCGTGTTCATCGTGGCCTTGGCGCCTGCCCTGGGTGTGTTCTGGACTCAGGGTTTCGTGCGGTTCTTCGACCTGCAGCACAACCCATTCAATGAGATCGTGCTGCCCGTGCTGATCAGCCTCATCGGCTTGACCGACGGCGTGCATTTGATGGTGCAGATCCGCAAGTTGCGTGCATCGGGTCTCAGTGGACGAGAAGCGGCGCAGCGTGGCATCAGCGAAGTCGGACTCGCGTGCTTTCTGACGTCACTCACGACAGCGATCGGCTTCGGCTCGCTCACCCTCGCAACGAGTGAAGTGGTTCAGGAGTTTGGCAAGTCATGTGTGATCGGCGTGGTCCTGACGTTCGTGTCCGTCATCTGCGTGATCCCGTTGGCCTGCACCACGGTCCTCGGACGTAGCGTGCACATCGGTCATGAGAAGGGCCTCATCGACCGCAACCTCGGCAAGATCTCCCGGGTGATCGACTTTGTCATGCCACACACGCGGGCGTTGAGTTGGACAGCCATCATCGCCACCGTCGTGTTGACCGCCATCTCGATCTTCCTGCCACCGGACGACAAAGGTGCTTCGAACGTGCCGAAGAGCGCGGAGGCCGCCGTCGGCATGGACCACATGGACAAGGCCTTCGGCGGTCTCAACTTCTGCTCGGTTGACGTCCGATGGACCGACAAGATCGGAGCTGACTCAGCGGACGTCCTGCAGGTGGTGACGGAGGTGAGCGATCTGTTGGAAACCGAGGAGATGATCGGACAACCACTGTCGATCAAGAATTTCGTCGAGTATTACCCGGGCGACGGCAAACCGGCTGAGCGGATGTCGATGCTGGAGTTACTCCCGCCTCCACTCAAGCGGGCCTTCTATCGTCCCGAACGTCGCTTCGCTAACGTCACCTTCCGGGTGCAGAACCTCGGGATTGCGGCCTACGATCCGGTCTTCAAGCGATTGGAAGCCGAACTCGAAGAGATTGATGCGGCCCATCCTGAGTTTACGCTGCACATGACGGGCGGCACCGTTGAACGCTGGCGGACGATCTTCGAAATCGTGCTCGACCTTGCCGCCAGTTTGGGCAGCGCAATGGTGATCATCTTCCTGGTGCTGACGATCGTTTACCGTTCGTTGACGATCGGACTGATTTCGGCGTTGACGAACATCTTCCCGCTGGCCCTGACCGGTGCTGTGCTCGTCTTCACAGGACAGACGCTCGAAGTCGTGACGGTGTTGGCCTTCACCGTCTGCCTGGGGATCGCGGTCGACGACTCCATCCACTTCATCACCCGGTTCCAGGAAGAGCGACTCAAAGGCGGCAGCGACGCCGATGCGATCCGCCGCGCTTTCACAGCGGTGGGCACGGCGCTGGTCATGACGACCGCAGTGCTGATCACGGGCTTCTCTGTCGTGCTGTTCAGCGGTCTGCGTGACTATCAGCTGTTCGTTGCGATGGGCATCCTGACGATCGGCTCGGCCCTGTTTGGAGACATCGTCTTCCTGCCGGCGTTGATCGCATACTTCTACAAACCGGATGGCGAAAAAACGATTCTGCAAATCGAAGAGGCGGACGATGCGACCACCGCCATCACCGAAGCCGTGACCGCCGAGTGATTCGGGTGATGAAGAACCCTCTGGTGAGTTTCCCTACCCGCCGACGGCCTCGAATGCATTCTGAAAGTGTTCGATCACCGGGTCACGATCCTCCCACGTGATGGCGATCACGTCAAACCGTGAGTGATGTTCGAGCAGCCGGCGTCGTTTGAGCCATGCGAGTGCGGCCCGCGTGAGCTGCTTGCGTTTGGTGAAGGTAATCGCCTCGGCGGGATGACCTGCGTTAGCCGACGAACGTGTCTTCACTTCGACAAACACAATGACTTCGCCGTCCTGGGCGATCAGGTCGATCTCGCCAATGCGGCTGCGGGACTGCCGGGCGAGAATGCGGTATCCCTTTCGCTTGAGGAACTTCGCAGCGACGCGTTCGCCGCGATCACCCAGAAGCCTGTTGAGGATGCCGCGTTTGGGCATGGTCGGACCATAAAAAGAGCCGCAACCAACGGGAGCGCTCCGGTCGATCACGGCTCATGGGATATCGACGGGTGAACTCAGCCGTGGGTCTCGGCTTCGCCCGTTTTGGCACGTCGTTCACGCAGTCGGGTTGCCTTCCCGACACGATCACGCAGATAGTACAACTTGGCCCGTCGAACGCGTCCATGCCGTTTGACTTTCACATCCGCCACCTTCGGTGAATGCACGGGAAATGTCCGCTCGACTCCCTCACCCGCGACGATCCGCCGGACGGTGAAGGACTCCCGCAGTCCGGCCCCCTTCATGGCGATGACCACGCCTGTGAAAATCTGGATGCGTTCCTTGTCGCCTTCCAGAATCCGTGTGTGCACGTCGACCGTGTCGCCGACGGTGAAGTTGAGTTCATTCTCGCGGCGGCTGGACTGCTCAGCGAGTTCGATGAGATTCGACATTGGTCTCTATTCCTGAAAATGGCAAGCACAGCAGTATAACGGCTGATCGCCGTGTGAAAAAGCATGGACCAAAGATTTCTTAGCCAGACGAGGTGAAACCAGATGGAATAGAACGCAAATGACACTGATCGGGCTGATTTGAGCGGATCACTCCTCGGTATTGAGGCCAAAACTCGCTGTGGCAGCACCGTGATGTGTCCGGACCGATACGTTGAGTCCTGAGAGATCCAACTTCCTGAATCGGCGTCAATCCGCCCCATCCGTGTTCCATTCTGTCAAATCGCTTCTCCGCTCGGCAGTCCGCAGACGGCTCTGCTCCACTCGCCAGCGGGCAATTTCCGGGTGATTCCCACTCAACAGCACGTCAGGCACAGTCATCCCTCGAAACTCACGAGGCCGAGTGTACTGCGGGTACTCCAGCATGCCAGACTGCGAGAACGAATCGTATTTGTGGCTCGTTTCGTCACCAAGCACTCCCGGAATCAGCCGGATCACTGCGTCGATCAGCAGCATGGCGGGGACCTCACCCCCGTTGCAGATGAAGTCTCCGACCGAGATTTCGAGCGGGTTGAGCCCTTCCGCGATCCGCTCATCGAATCCCTCGTAACGACCGCACAGCAGTAGAAGCCGTTGTTCCTGCGAGATTTCCTCGACCAAGCGCTGGTCCAGTCGCTGCCCCTGAGGCGTGAGCATCACCAGTCGGCCGGGAGTATCACCCTGTTGCTGAACATGCTCAACACAGGCATAAACCGGTTCACACCGAATGAGCATCCCAGGCCCACCCCCATACGGCGTGTCATCGACCGACTTGTGCCTGTCCGTCGCCCACTCCCGGAAGTCCCAGCGATGGACATCGACCAGCCCCGCATCAATCGCCTTCTTGAGCAACGACTGCTCCAAATAGCCGTCGAACAAGCCGGGGAAGAGGGTGAGCAAATCGAATCGCATGGGGGATTGCAAAATGAGAATTGCGAAATGCAAATTGCAAATTGGACCTGACGTTGATCATCTGATCGAACGTCAATGCCAATTTGCAATTTCGAATTTGCGATTTGCAATCGCGAAGTTATTCCGCTGATGCTTCCTCGGGAGTTGCCTCCTCGGCTGAAGCCTCGGCACCGTCGTCTGCGGGGGCTTCGGCTTCCGGTTCGGGCGCCTTACGTTCTTTCGGCTTCTGCATCGGTGGCAGGGACTTCGTTTCGCCCCAGCGGTTGTTTTTGAACTTGTCGATCAGCACGGCGACCTTCTCACTCGGCTGAGCACCGACGGACAGCCAGTGCTCGATGCGGTCGAGCTTGAGCGTCACCCGCTGCGACTTGTCACGTACCATGGGGTCGTACGTGCCGACCTCTTCAATCGCTTTGCCGTCGCGCGGCTTGCGCTGATCCATCACACAGATGCGGTAGTAAGGGCGGTGCCTCCGTCCGAGGCGCTTCATGCGGATACGTACTGCCATGGAGAGTTAAGTGTCCAGAGTTGAGTGTTGAAAGTTCCGATTCGAGCGACACATCACGGGGAGAGAGACGATGCCACTCTGCCGCAGACCACTTTGTCACTCACTTCCGTCGTTTGTTCTTTTTGCGAGCTTTTTGTGCCCGCTTGCGTTCCTGTTTTCGTTTATCGCGGACGCTGTTTTTGTCAGTCGGACCGCGTTTGCTGCGCTGTTTTTCCTGACGCATCTGAGCAGCCGGGTTCATCATCTCCGGTGCTAACTCGTTGACGGCCTTCATCTTGTCCTTCATGGACAGACCGGCCATCTTCTGCATCATCCCCGACATGCCCTTGAATTGCTTGAGCACATCGTTGATCTCCGCCGGATCGGTCCCGCTGCCAGCAGCGATCCGATTTCGGCGTGAACGATCGATTCTCTCAGGATTCTGCCGCTCGTCAAGGGTCATTGACTGAATCATGGCCTCCAGACGCCGGACTTCCTTGTCCGGGTCCATATCGTCCCCCATCTCGTCCATGGCTCCGGCGATCTGCCCCATGCCAGGGATCATCTTGATCAGGGACTTCATGGAGCCCATTTTCTTCATCTGCTGCATGGATTTGAGGAAGTCGTCCAGTGTGAACTTCCCCTCCATCATTTTCTGCTGTTGCCGCTCCATCTCCTCGGCATCGAGGGTCCGGGCAGCCGTCTCCATCAAGGTGGCGAGGTCGCCCTGCCCGAGAATGCGTTGGGCCATTCGCTCTGGATGGAAGCGTTCCAGGTTGTCGAGCCCCTCCCCCACGCCGATGTACTTGATGGGCACCCCGGTGACGCCTTTGACCGACAGAGCTGCTCCGCCGCGGGTGTCGCCGTCGAGCTTGGTCAGGATCACGCCGTCGATCTCGAGTGCCTCGTTGAATGCCTTCGCCGAGTTGACGGCGTCCTGTCCGGTCATGGCGTCGCAAACGAGTAACACCTGATGAGGCATCAACTTATTGTCGATGGCCTCCAGCTCGCGCATCAGATCATCGTCGATGTGGAGCCGGCCCGCTGTGTCGAGAATCAGGATGTCCCTCCCCTGCTGATTGGCCGCCTTGCGACCGTTCTGACAGACCTGCAATGGCGAACTCTTGGCCGGGTCTTCGGAGTAGACCGGGACGTCGATCTGCTGGCCGATGACCTTCAACTGCTCGATGGCCGCCGGTCGCTGAAGGTCAGCGGCGACGAGCATGGGCTTGGCCCCTTCGTCGCGAAGCATACGGGCCAGCTTGCCGCACGTCGTCGTTTTGCCCGACCCCTGCAAGCCGCACATCATCAGCACCGAGACCTCGCCTCGCCGGAGCGTGATCTCATGGTCGACCGGCCCCATCAACTGGACAAGTTCGTTGTAGACGATACCGACGATCTGCTCTTCCGGTTTGAGGGACTTGAGGACGCGGTCGCCGACCGACTGCTCGGTGACGCGATCCATGAAGTCCTTGGCGATGTCATAGTTGACATCCGCCTCTAGAAGGGCCTGCCGAACCTTCTGCATCCCCTCACGGATATTCCCCTCCGTCAGCCGCCCGCCCCGTAGCCCCCCCAGTGCATCGCCCAGGGATTTCGTAATGCCTTCAAACATGGTGATTTCGCCGATGTGTCACATGAATAACGTCCAATGAGTGTACGGGGTGGAATCAAGCCCATCAACGCGAACCACCGGACTCTGCGATGCGTCTCCCCTCAATGAATGATACAATTCGAAGAATACACTGCCTCGACACTCACATTTGAACACATTCATGACCACCAATCTCTTCAACAAAGTCTGGGACCAGCACACTGTCGGTACGTTGCCCTCCGGGCAGACGCAATTGTTCATCGGACTGCACCTCATTCATGAAGTCACCAGCCCTCAGGCGTTTGAGATGCTCAGGGAGCGGAAGCTCAAAGTGATGTATCCTGAACGCACGTTCGCAACCGTGGATCACATCGTCCCAACCGATAACCAGGCTCGTCCGTTTGCGGACGGTCTCGCTGAGCAGATGATGTCTGCGATCGAGGTCAACTGCGACGAATTCGGCATCACGCTGTTTGATCTCAAGGACGATCGGCAGGGCATCGTGCATATCGTCGGGCCGGAGGAAGGGCTCACACAGCCGGGACTGACGATCGCATGCGGGGACTCGCACACATCGACGCACGGGGCTTTCGGAGCGATCGCCTTCGGCATTGGCACTTCGCAGGTGGCGTATGTGCTGGCGACGCAGACGCTGGCGATGAACAAACCGCAGGTTCGCCGCATCGAGGTCACCGGCAAACTCGCCAGCGGCGTCTATGCCAAGGACGTCATCCTCTACATCATCCGCCAACTCGGCGTGAAGGGGGGCATTGGCTACGCCTACGAGTATGCGGGCGAAGTCTTCGATCGCATGAACATGGAAGAACGGATGACCGTCTGCAACATGAGCATCGAAGGAGGTGCTCGCTGCGGTTACGTGAATCCGGATGAGACGACGATCGAGTACCTCCGCGGCCGGCCTCAGGTGCCACAAGGGGATGAGTTCGACAAGGCCGCTGACGAATGGCGTGCCCTCGCCTCCGGGCCCGACGCGACGTTCGATGACGAGGTCCGTTTCTCTGCTGATCAGATCGAGCCGACCGTCACCTGGGGCATCAACCCGGCTCAGTCGGTCGGCATCAGCGAGAACATCCCGCCAGTCGACGAGTTCCCCGCTGACGAACAGACAGGCGTCAAGGAAGCCCTCGAATACATGAGCCTCGAAGCAGGCAAACCGATCCGTGGGCAGAAGATCGACGTCGCCTTCATCGGCTCCTGCACCAACGGCCGCATCAGCGATCTGCGAGAAGCAGCCCGCATCGCCGAAGGCAACAAAGTCGCCAGCGGCGTGAAGGCCATTGTGGTCCCCGGCTCACAGAAGATTCTCAAACAGGCCGAGTCGGAAGGTCTCCACGAGATCTTCCAGGCCGCCGGATTCGAATGGCGAGCCGCCGGCTGCTCGATGTGCCTCGCCATGAATCCCGACAAACTCCAGGGCCGGGAAGTCTCCGCCTCTTCCTCGAACCGCAACTTCAAAGGCCGCCAAGGCAGCCCCACTGGTCGTACGCTACTCATGTCCCCCGCCATGGTCACCGCCGCCGCGATCGAAGGAGCGGTCACTGACGTGCGGGAGATGCTGTCTCCTGTTAGCGTTTGACAGACATTCATTTCAACTCCAAATACAGTCATGACACAGATCACACAAATCACCGGCACTGGCATCCCTCTGCTCTTGGACGACATCGATACCGACCGCATTATCCCAGCTCGGTTCCTGCGTTGCGTTTCGTTTGACGGCATCGGGGAACATGCGTTTGAGGATGATCGGCAGCAAGACAAGTCGCATCCGTTTAACCAGCCGCAGTATCACGAGGGCTCGATTCTGGTGACCGGTCGCAACTTCGGGTGCGGGTCCAGTCGTGAGCATGCTCCGCAGTCGCTCATGAGGTGGGGGGTGAAAGCCATCATTGGCGAGTCATTCGCAGAGATCTTCTTCGGCAACTGCACATCACTGGGGGTGCCGTGTGTGACGGCTGAACGTCCCGCGCTTGAGGCGTTGGCGAGCTTGATCAAGTCGGATCCTCCACTGGAAATCAACGTCGACCTGCAGGCGAAGGAAGTGCGTTACGCAGATACGGTCGTGCCGGTCGACATCGCGGCCAGCGCTCATGAGGCACTGGTCAGCGGGCAGTGGGACTTTCTCAGCCAGTTGCTGGAGAACAAGGACGCGATTCGGAAGACGGCCAGTCAACTGTCTTACATGCAGTCCTGAGCAGCGTCCGAGTCAGTAGCGTTCGACAACCTCGACCGATGGGAGTGATCGATGGATTACTGTCGTGACTGTGGGGCGGAGGTCGAAGATGGAGTGCCGTTGTGTCCGCAGTGCGGTTCACCGATCGACGCATTCGTTGATCCTGAGTCGGCCGACATCGATAATGAGTTGCTGCGTGAGGTTTGGGAGATCGCACGCACGGAGGGAGTGATCTCAGCTGTCAAACGTTACCGCGAGGAAACCGGCAGCGATCTTGCAACTGCCAAGCGAGTCGTCGACGGTTTGCTGGCCTCCGGTGGTGCGGGTGATCAGTTTCTCGCACAGCGGCAGCCGATGGAGCACCTCGAAGCGGAAGTGCTGGACATCGCTCAGCAGCAGGGGAAGATCGCAGCCATCAAGCATTATCGGGAAGCTCAAGTCTGCGGACTCAAAGATGCCAAGGAAGCCGTCGAGGCTCTGCTGACGGAACATGGTGTCGAACCTCGTGCAGTGGCCGGTTGTGCGAGCGTGCTATTGTTCGCGATCCTCTGTGGCGGGAGCCTCTGCTGCGCCCTCTGACGGTGCATCATCAGACGAGTCGGCTGCGAGTTTGTCGAGCAGTCCCATCACCGTGCCCCGATAAACTTGCTCTAACAGGGGGAATCGCTTGATGATCTGGAAGGTCTCGTACAGTTGTGATCCGTCCGGTTCTTCGAGTTCCGTCTCCATTGAGTTGCCGTTTGCGTCCACAAGAATGGCGACGTACTTGGGCGGCTCCTCCGTGCCGATGCGTTTGACGTCGGAGATCTGAGCGGTCTTCGGATCGAACGGCAGCGCCTTCGCCTCTGGTGACGCCTTCGGCTCGGTCGCCCGTTCATCCGTGTCGAACCAGCCGGTGAGAGTTTGGTTCAGTTCGGCGACTGACTCTTCCGTGGCGACGTTTTGGAGGCGACGTCCGAGCGTTTCAAGGTCGGTTCGCTGTTCGTCAGCCGACTGCTCGTCTGCGTCACGCCTTGCATGCTCAAGACGCCGGCGGGCGAACTCTGCCAGATCAGGATCGTTTGCATCGGGAGGACGATCGATCGAAAGATCATCGGGGGATACGCCGCTGTCCTGCGCGAGGTCCGGCTCGGTGCTTTTGATGACGTCAAGCAGGTGCACCGGTTCGACCGTGAGATGTTCCAGGTCGACAAGCGTTGTGCTGACCTCGATGCTGTTGGCGTTGGGCTCGGTCCACGCGGGAATGGTCAGCCACACGCTGACGCAGAGCAGCGACAGATGGAGCACCCCTGAGGTGAGGTACCCCGTGGCAACCGGTCGTTCTCGAAACCTGAACTTCAAGACTCCGCCTCGCAAACAATGAACAAGGTCATTGTATGCACTGTCGAGCGAGCGTGGCAGGGGATGCCCCGAATTCGCTCAAGAGGCCCGCGCGGGAATCGGCATGTCCAGGTCGGTTGCGACCGCCTCACGGGCACAGCCAGCAGCACCGATGAACCCTGCATCCGCCCCGAGGGAGGCGTATTCAATGACTGTTCGTTCGGCTGTGATCGGGAATGAGTGTGCCCGGATGACGTCCTTCATGTGCGCGAGGAACCGACGTCCCAATTCGGTATCGTTCCGGCCGAAGGTCATTGCACCGCCGATCGCGATCATTTCCGGATTAATCGTGTGCATCATGTTGATCGAGCCGATGGCCAAATACCGGGCCGTGTCCATGATTAGTTCATCCGCAAGCCGATCACCTTCCTCAGCGGCCGATGCGATGAGCTTCGGCGTGAGCGTCTCGCCACGGTTGAGCCATTCGCTGACGAGTGATTTCTCGCCCGCATCGAGTTTCTCCTGACAACGACGGACGAGAGCTTTGGCGCTGGCGTAGAGTTCAAGTGAACCATGGATGCCGTGGGGCGACTTTTCACCACCGTCCATTTGGATGATCATGTGCCCACACTCACCAGCGTGAGAGTGAGCGCCGGTCAGGAGGTGACCATCAATGACAATTCCGCCGCCGATGCCAGTGCCTAACGTCCAAAAAACAAGGCTGCGAGCGTCACGACCGGTCCCGACCCAGTACTCGCCGTAGGCAGCGGCATTTGCATCGTTATGGAGGACGGTCGGCTTACCGAACCAATCGGACAGCAGATCGCGCAGGGGAAGATCCTCCCAGCCGGGAAGGTTGAACGGATGAAAGATCACGCCGGTGCGAATGTCCATCGTCCCCGGAGCAGCCGCGCCGACGGCCTGGATCTGGGACCAACTCACACCGCTTTCGGCGACAACCTCTTCAACAAGGTCGTAAATCCGTTTGAGGCCTGCTTCACGTCCATCGTTGAAGACGGATGGCTGAGTTTGTTTTGCCAGGACGACACCTGAGTCATCGACAACGCCGACGTTGATCGAAGTGCCTCCGATGTCGATCCCAACGTAGTGATTCAAGGCTCGCACGAATCCACCGATTCTGAAATGACTATTTCGCCCACGAAATTGCATGCTGCCGGCTCGGACTGGGGCCTCGATTGCCGCTCCCGCTCAATCCTTTGAGGAGAATTCGGAACGGGTTTGTACCCCGGACGGGGGGACAAGGCCAAGTCCAACGTGCCGATCCCTAGGAGTTTCCCGTTGAGGTCAACGTGTCGAAGGATTCGGCACCGGCACAAGTCTCAATGTGACAGGAGGTTTCGACAAAGAGACTTACCTTTTTAAAGTATGCTCCATCATCAGGCGCAACGGCGTCGTTTGCCAAGCCTCAAATTGCCCGGTTTTGGCAATTTCAACGGATTCTCACAGTTGGTCCGGTTCGGATGGGCATTCGGGATGCGTTGACTCCACCTTCATGAACTCCCTGAGCAGAGAAGTGGCGTAGGTTCCGCGGTTGAGTTTGAATGATAGCCCCAATCGATTTGACTCGCCGGAAAGTGACAATTCAACGACAGTTGCAACCATTGGTCGTCGCGTTCCGGGAATCCGCTTCTTCCAGGGGCGGAAATTCAGCGGGTTCAACCCGAATGACGCAAGGACCTCTCGCTCTCGTTCGGCTGCTTCTCCTGTCGGGTGCCGCATTTTAACGCCGTACATCGGGCCACTGATGCAGATTTCTCCTTGGTCACATCGCTCCTGTTCGTGGTCGATGTCCTCTGCAATAAACGGTCCGCCACTCGATCGCACCTGCATGACGTCCCCGGGGAGCACGCGGTTCAGAAGCCCGTCATCAATGCGTCGGCGAAGGACCTCGTTGAACACAGCCGACTGCACCGCAGAGAGCGACAATCGCAACAGGAAGCGACGTCGGTTTCGCGGGATATCCCTTTCCGTTTTTCGACCGGCGAGCAGATCGATCCCGAGCGTGAGTGTCTCGCCCGCATCGCCGAATCGCTGTTCGCCGTAATAGTTCGGAAAGCCTGTGGCTCGAATCATGTCCGCGATCGGCTCGGAACGGCTCAGCGGTTCGGCAACCGTTTCTGCGATGTGAATGTCGAAACGGTTGCCGCACAGATGGCCCGTCTTCAGCTTGTTGGCGTGTCTCGTCGTGCTTAGCACACGGACTTGTGCGGAGTCGATCTCTGCGATGCGAGCTTCGCACTCGGTGGGGACGGAGACGTATTGTCTCGTGATCGCCCGGCGATCCTTCAGACCGGCCATCCCCACATCATCACGCGAGATGCCGAGTGCTGCAGCGATGTGTTGCGTCAACAACTCGGCCGACAGGTCTCGCTTCTCAACCCAAAGAAACAAATGGTCGCCTTCACCGGAGGGCTCGTAAAGTGGCAACTCCTCGACGATGAAGTCTTCCGGATGTTGCTTGAGGATGCCGCCCACTCCGGGATGCTCCGCAGTCAGATAGGGCAACGGCGTGAGGGTCGACGCCTTCATCCCATTGCCTCGATCTGAAAATGGCGATGAGGCAGTGACGAACGGACCGCGTGCAGGTCCGGCTCGGTGGCCCACGCTGCGGCCATTTCGTTCGCACGGGAGACATCGATCGCACCACGATGGATGTGCAGGCGATACTTCAGCCGAAGTGGAACCTCTCGCGTGGTGATGACCGCTTTGTCGCGGCAGAGTGATGGGCCCATCCATCCGTCTTCGCGGACATGCCACTTCGACGGAAAGGAGACGTTGTCCGGATGATCGTAGAGTGTGATGCCTTCGGTCACTGTGACGCGAGGTGAACTGTCGGCGACGGCGACAGGTCCTGAATAGTCCATCCACGCAGAGGGTTCGCCGAACAGGTCCGCTTCTCCCGTGGTGCCATCGGCGCCAGTCAACTGTCCCCCACCGAAATGAACAGACAGCGACTGTGCCACGCGGACAGCAAGGAGACCGAAGTTCGTCTGTTGAAACTCCAACTGGTCGGCTCGCGGGACGAAGGCAGAGTGTAAATCGAGAGTGAACTCCCCGTGATCAAGAGGCCGCACGGCGGCGATGAGTTCGTGATCGAGCAGCGGCTGCGGGTCGTGACCGTCATACCATCCAAGCTTGGCCGCCATCGCAGCCTGCTCGTCGCCGTCCTCGTACACCAGCCATTGTTGTTGGCGAATGAAGGTCTCGCTTTGATTGCTCCAGAAGTCCATGCCCAGAAGTTTCGCATGGGCGAACCAGACGGACAGGTGATGATCGTGATCGGGAGCCCCCGGATGTCCCATGCGTGTCAACGACGATCCGGACTCGGGACCGATTAAGGGATAGAAGTATGGTCGAGACGCCTGCCGTCCAAAGTGCCAGCGTATGACCTCACGTCCGTCGATGCGGAAGGACACCTGTTCGAGAGGCAATGGGACGATTTCACATCGGGAGATGTCTGGCATGATCTCTCAGGTTGGACACGGGGCGCGTTCGTTTTGCCCAGTGATTCGTTCACAATCTTCGGGGATGAGAGTCAGTCGCTTTGCCCGGATCGGCGGAGTTGTTCGCGAAGCAGCGCGACTTCCGCTTCCGCATCCAGGCGTGCCTGATGCTCGGCCGCGCGTGCCGCCTGTTCGGCCGCGAGTGCAGCCTGCTCGGCTTCCCACTTCATCAAGAGTCGCTCGCCCGACGTACGGTCGCTCCAAACGAGGTCGAGGCCATCAAGGCTGAGTGTGAGGTCCAGTTCTTCACATGACAGCGAACCATCCGCATTCGGCTCGATTGGCAGATGCTCCTTACCAGCAAGCCGGAACCCGCGCAAAGGTGGATCGAGGTAGTCCTGCGTCGGGTCGTAGACGAAGTATTCCTTGATGCCGATCCGGGCATAGGTCTGCGGCTTGAAGACGGTATCCTCGCGCTTGGAACTGCGAGAGGTCACTTCGAAGGCAACGCAGGGAAGCGACGGTTCCTCCCAGCATTTGAAAGTCCTCCGTGGTCCGGGATCGCTCTCCTTCACTACGAATGCATCCGGCACGACAAACTGCTTTGGATTCCCTTCTTCAAAATAAATGAGCAGGTTGCCGGAGACATAAACCTGCTGTTGCTGATAACGGCACTGGAGAATGTCCCGGAGGCGAATCGTCCAGTTGATGTGCAGGTCTGTTTCGCCCATCGGTTTGCCGTCCGATTCGGGGTAGTCAATCTCGACCGATGTGGACACAGTGCTCACGGCTTAGCCTCGCTGATCGATCGGCACGAAATCTCGTTTGCGTTCGCCGAGGTAGACTTGCCGGGGACGCTGGATGCGGCGTTCATCGTCCTCCATCAGTTCCTGCCATTGGGCCAGCCAGCCGACCGTTCGCGGAATGGCAAACATGACGGGGAACATCGTGACCGGCAGACCGATCGCCTGATAGATGAGGCCGGAGTAGAAGTCGACGTTGGGGTAAAGCTTGCGTTTGACGAAGTACTCGTCTTCAAGAGCGATCTTCTCCAGTTCGAGTGCGATGTCGAGCAGTGGATTGCGACCGGTGACCTTGAACACATCGTCTGCACACTTCTTGACGATGGTCGCACGTGGATCATAGTTCTTGTAGACCCGGTGGCCGAAGCCCATGAGGCGATGCACGCCGTCCTTGCATTTGGCGACGTAGTCCGGAATGTTCTTGACGTCGCCGATGGTCCGAAGCATGTTGAGCACCGCTTCGTTGGCTCCGCCGTGCAGGGGACCGTAGAGGGCAGCAGCCGCGCCGGCCAGTGCGGAGTACGGATCAGCTTCCGAAGATGCGATGGCTCGCATCACACTGGCGGAGCAGTTCTGCTCATGATCGGCGTGAAGGATGAACAGGACATCGAGGGCCCGCACGAGAGCCGGCTCCGGCTTATACGGATTGTCTGACATCTTGAACATCATGTGCAGGAAGTTCTCGGTATAGCTCAGATTGTTTTTGGGGTAGTTGTACGGATGTCCCTGCGAGTGGCGGTAGGCATACGCAGCGAGGGTGGGCACTTTGGCGATGAGCCGCTTCGCCTGGATCATGCGGTTCTCGGCACAATGAACCTTTTTCGCCTCGGGATAGAATGTCGAGAGTGACGCGACCGTGCTGATCAGCATGCCCATCGCATGAGCGTCGTACCGGAACGACGCCATCTGCTCTTTGATGTTCTCGTGAACCATCGTGTGCATCTTGAGCGAGTCGGTCCACTCCGCCAGCTGCGATGCGTTGGGCAACTCTCCGTGGAGCAGAAGGTAGGCGACCTCTTGAAAGTCGCAGTGCTCCGCCAGCTGCTCAATGGGGTACCCGCGATACTCGAGAATGCCTTTGTCGCCATCGATGTACGTGACCGAACTAGAGCAGGAAGCCGTGTTGGTGTAACCCGGGTCGTAGGTCATCATGCCGAAGTCGTCATCATGGACCTTGATCTTGCGAAGGTCCATCGCACTGATCGTCTCGTTCGTGATGTCGACTTCGTACGTCTTGCCGGTGCGGTTGTCGGTGATCGTCAGGGTGTCGGGCATTGTTCGTTTTCAGTTATCAGTTTTCAGTTGTCAGTCAGCTCGATCAGAATTCTATGAGCCGAGTTAGTCGCCGTTCATGTCAGATGTTTGCTTCTTATTCTCCAGCAGGCTGCGGTCGAGCACGTCCTTGGCCTTGTCGAAGTAGGGTTGCCAGGTGATTTCGGGTTGCCCGTCTCGCAGGCAGTCGCGGACTTTCTGCAGGGTGTTGCGAGCCATGTGCGGGCAGCGGTTGCAGGCGCACGTCTCGCCCGTGTCGGTCATGATGCCGGGAACGGGGATGTATTCGTGCTGGGGGGCCGAGCGTTTGAGTGGATGGATCATTTCCGACTCGGTCGCCACGAGGATGACCTTCGGCTCTTCGATCGACATGCAAAACTGCCGAATCTTCTCCGTCCCTCCCACGAAGTCACTCACTTCCAGAATGTTCTGCGGGCACTCCGGATGAGCGACGACGAGTGAACCGGGGTTATTCTTGCGGGCCCGGTTGAGGTCCTGCAGACTGAAGACTTCGTGCACCATACAGGCACCGGGCCAGAGGATCATCTCGCGACCGGTGACCTCCATCAGGTAACGACCGAGATGCTGGTCCGGGACGAACAGAATCTCCTTGTCCTTGGGGACTCGTTCCTCAATCAACTCGCGTGCATTTCCGCTGGTGACGATCCAGTCGCACAGGCTCTTCACCGCTGCGGATGTGTTGATGTAGGCGACAGTCTCGAAGTCGCGTCCTTCTTCCCGCAACTCCTGTTGGAAGGCGGCCAGACGGTCCGGTGGACAACTCTCGGCGAGCGAGCAGCCGGCGAGGAGGTCCGGCAACAACACCCGCTTGTCCCGGTTCATGATCTTGGCCGACTCGGCCATGAAATGCACACCGGCAAACACGATGGTCGACTGCTCGACCTTCGTGGCATCGCGCGCCAGTTTGAGCGAGTCGCCCGTGTAATCCGCAATGTCCTGAATCTCGCCGTCGACATAGAAGTGCGCAAGGATCGTCGCGTCCTGCTCGACCTTCAGACGATCGATCTCGTCCATCAGGTCCAGCGGATCTTCGTACGGCGGCTCGTCCACCCCGACAACGGGGAGGGGATTCAAATTGCTCATGACAGATGGCTCCAATCAGAATTATAGCCGGTTCCGATGACGTTTGCATGCTCACCAGAGGCGTTCGCGTGAGTCGAGTGAGCCGCGCATTTCCGGCATTCTTGGGTTAGAATCATGCTCACATCCCGTGGAATCAACGCAACTTGAGAGGAGTCCGGTCAATGAAACTCGGATTTGTGACAGCCATTCTGCCCGAATTGTCGCTGGAAGAGGTGCTGACGTTTGCAGCCGAGGCGGGGTATGACTGTGTCGAGGTGATGTGCTGGCCTCCGAGTAAAGCCGAACGTCGCTATGCGGGCGTGACGCACATCGATGTGACCGAATTCGGAGACGCTGATGTCGATCGCGTGCAGAAGCTAGTCGATGGCACAGGCGTGAGCATCAGCGGACTGGGTTACTACCCCAATCCTCTCTGCCCGGATCAGGAGGAATCCGACCGTTATGTCGAGCACATCCGAAAGGTCATCACAGCATCGGCGGCACTTGGTATCAACATCATGACCTCGTTTGTCGGTCGAGACTGGACGAAGTCGGTCAACGTAAACTGGCCCCGCTTTCTCGACACCTGGCGGCCCATCATCGCCCATGCCGAAGAGCAAGGAGTCAAAGTCGCCATCGAAAACTGCCCAATGCTGTTCAGCGACGACGAGTGGCCCGGCGGCAAGAACCTCGCGTATTGCCCCGCGATCTGGCGACGCATGTTCTCGGACATTCCGAGCGACCATTTTGGACTCAATTACGATCCGTCACATCCGACGTGGCTGATGATGGACGCCATCAAACCGATCCGCGAGTTCGCAGATCGCATCTTTCACACTCACGCCAAGGACGTTCGCGTGGACTACGAGAACCTGGACGACGTGGGCGTGATCGCCTACCCGCCCGAGTTTCACACCCCAAAACTTCCCGGCCTCGGCGACGTCAACTGGGGCCAGTTCTTCAGTGCCCTCACCGACACCGGCTACGACGGAGCGGTCTGCGTCGAAGTCGAAGACCGTGCTTACGAGGGCACACTGGAGTCACGCAAAGCCTCGCTCAAACAGAGCGCGACCTTCCTGAGGAACTTTATTCCGTGAAAGCATGGGTCATTTGAGCCGGTGATCAATAGGGAATTCACAAGTCGACCACAGGAACCATATTCGACTACTCACTGAATCACCCACAGGATGGACATGTCGTCGGGAAATCGATGCACCTGCTCGTGGGTCAATTAAATCCAATCGCGACCGTTCAAGAACCGGCGAATTGAGCCTCGATCGTTCATTCGTTGCTTGCATTCACATCGGGAGCCTTGGAGAATGTGGACAGTTTGGGTTTAGCGCTGTCGCGAGTTGATTTGATACACGCAGTAGCCTCTTGACCGGACTGTCAGTAAGGCTGCGGACGACCTCTCGCCGTCCGGTCGGCCC
The DNA here is from genome assembly GCA_020426505.1 of Planctomycetaceae bacterium. Taxonomy (GTDB): domain Bacteria; phylum Planctomycetota; class Planctomycetia; order Planctomycetales; family Planctomycetaceae; genus JAHBXU01. Next base: position 26,325 of record JAGQPX010000028.1, read on the forward strand.
CCAACGACAGTCGGCACTGGCCTCACCCTGTGTCGATACGACAGACACTCACCGTATTCCCGTCTTGTCCCTGTGAGAACTGCGGAGACAGCTTCGATGTTCACTCTTCGTCATCTGCTGCGTGTGAGTTGTTCCATCAACCTGTCGCGACATCGCCGCCGGATGCCGTTCGCGGCGGTCGAATCGCTGGAAGACCGCACGCTGCTGGCCACTTTTACTGTGACAAATACGACCGATGCCGGGATCGGCTCGTTGCGGACAGCCATTGCTGACGCCAACCTCAACCCGGGGCCGGACAACATCCGCTTCAGTGCCAGCCTCACCGGGGAGACAATCTCCCTCGCCAGCAGCCTGCCGGCCATCACCGACGAAGTCACGATTCGCGGTCCGGTTAATTCGCAGTCGGCGATCACAATCGACGGTCAGGGACTTGCTGGCGTCCGCCCATTCGAAGTGGGACCTACTGCCGCGAGTGTCACATTCAGCAACCTTACGATCACCGGTGGCAATACGACTGGTTTGGCCAATCCAGACGGCGGTGGGCTGCTCAATATCGGACCCGATACGCGGCTCATCGACGTTCGTGTGACAAACAACTTTGCTGCCGACGACGGGGGTGGAGTCTCAGGGATCAACGGCACATATATCAGCCACTCTGAAATCTCCAACAATCGATCCAATGGCGATGGTGGTGGGCTGCATATGGTTGGACTCTTCTCGATGTCGTTCAGTCAAGTCGTCGGCAACCGAACGGTTTTGATAGGGGGTGGCATCAACCTCGACAACGCCACGGCCACGATCGACGCTTCCACGATTGCCAGTAACTCGAGCGGTGGCGTCGGTGGGATTCACAATAGTGCAAGTATCCTGACCGGCTCGCGGCTGCTAGTCGCGCATAATGCAACTTTGGGCGATGCCGGGGGGCACTTCGATTCGAGCGGCACGTCCCTATACACCAACTCGACTTTCGTTGGCAACTCAGCGGGACTAAACGGAGGGGGCTTAGTCAGCACCGGAAGTCTGACACTGGTGAACTGCACGGTCGTCAACAATTTCGCCGCGGAGAATGCCGCAACTGTTGTCGGCGGCGTTTATGGCAGCGGTACGCTCAATGTCTACAACACAGTCATTGCTCAAAATCTGGCCCCATCAATCGGGGACAACGACATCAACATCGCACAACTCGACGACGGATTCGGCAGTAATTTTTTCGGCACGTCCGATGGCGACCCCAAGTTAGGGCCTCTGCAGGACAATGGTGGGCCAACACAGACAATGATGCCGTTTCATAACAGCCCGCTCATCGACCTCGGCTTCAAGTCGCGGGCCACGGTGAATGGCCAGATCGGCAGCACTCCTCTTCAAGGTGATCAGCGCGGGTTCAGCCGATTCGTCGACGGTAACTTGAATGCCGTTGTGTCGGTTGACATTGGTGCGGTCGAGTTTAATCCGGGTCCGGATGTGTCGATCGTCACCGGTGCTGATGCGGGACAGTCGCCCCGGATTACGCTCTACAATCAAGATGGCAGTGTTCGTTGGAGCAAAATTGCCTTCGAGCCGACGTTCACCGGAGGGGTGCGAGTCGCCATCGGTGACGTAAACGGGGACGGCATTCAGGATGTCATCGCCGGTGAAGGTCCCGGTGGCCTCTCTCGCTTCCGTACGTTTGATGGCGTCACCGGACAGTTTCTCTCCGGCGGGGCACCGTTTGGCACCAGTTACAGCGGCGGCATCTTCGTCGCCTCCGCTGACATCAACGATGACGGCTTTGATGACATCATCACCGGATCGGGAGGAGGCTTCGTGTCTCACGTGCGCGTGCGGAGCGGAGCCAACACCTCCACGACCCTGCGAAACATTCGTGTCGGCAGCCCGGCCAACATGGACCCGGTCCAGGTCGCCTCTGGTGACGTGAACAACGACGGCATCCCCGACATCATCGCCAGCCGCGGTCCGGAGGTAAAGGTCTTCGACGGAACGGCCAACGTGCTCACGCCGCCGACGTTCCACGTGTTCTCCCCCTTCGGAGTGAACTTCTCCGGCAGCGTGTCGGTGGCCAGTGGCGATGTCAACGGCGACGGGTTTGATGACATCATCGTCGGACGAGGTGCCAGTGGCAACACACGCATCAAGCTGTACCGCGGCAACACGGGAGCCCCCGGCGGAGTGCCATGGTTGCAGCAGGAAATCACGGCCCACAATCCGGGTTCGTCGCAGGGCGTTCGTGTTGCCGCTCGTGACATCGACGGGGACGGCCTCTCCGAGGTGATCACCACCAACGGACCGGGCAGCGAGTCAATCGTCCGCACCTACTGGAGCAACACAGGCTTGTCATCCTTCTTCGCCTTCACAGACGAGTTCCTCAACAACACACTCGGAATGTTCGTCGCCGTCGGATGATCATGCGACGATTGACCTGAGTGAAGCGAACACGGTTTTTCGGTATTCTCCGGGAGACCGTGTTTCGACTCCCCCAACTCAGGACAGACCATGAACTACACGCTCGCCGATATTGCGAAGATGCTCGATCACTCGTTGCTCAAGCCGACGATGACGGTCGACGACCTCGAAGCGGGTTGCCGGCTGGCGGTCGAGTACGATGTGGCGAGTGTTTGTCTCATGCCGTACTACGTCAAGCGATGTGCCGAGATCCTCAAGGGAACGACCGTTCAGACCAGCACCACGATCGGCTTCCCGCACGGCGGTCACACGACAGCGGTCAAACAGGCCGAAGCCAGGCAGGCTCTCGACGACGGCTGTCAGGAACTCGACATGGTCGTCAACATCTCACAGGTCCTCAGCGGCAACTGGGACTACGTGACGGCCGACATCGCAGCCGTCATTGAGCCGGCTCACGCTGCCGGTCAAAAAGTGAAAGTCATCTTCGAGAACTGTTACCTCGAAGACGCACACAAGATTCGACTGTGTGATATCTGCACGGAGTTGGGAGCCGACTGGGTGAAGACGTCCACCGGCTATGGCACCAGCGGCGCGACGATCCCCGACCTCAAACTGATGTGCGTACACACGCCCGACTCAGTGCAGGTCAAAGCGGCCGGCGGCGTCCGCGACTTCGCCACGCTCCTCGAAGTCCGCGCCCTGGGCGTCACCCGCATCGGCACCAGTTCCTCGCAGTTGCTCCTCGAACAATGCAAAGCCGTGTTGGCGGGAGAGGATATCAATCCGTCGACATCCTGCGAGACCTATTAAGACACGCACAACTTCTCCTGCGATCGAGCTTGGCATAAAGACCAGGGCTCGCATGCGCTTCGAAGCAGCTTACAGCTGAACGATCGGTTGGCCGCGCTCAATGACCATCCGTTGACTGACGCGATTCAACGATGAAGCCGTGGTACATCCCCATGTAGTAGGGGAGGAGAAATGACGAACCGTCGCACAGGGTAGAGCCGTTGCCCCCTTCATCAAGCGACCACACATCCTTGTTCCAGAACTCGACGAAGTGCTCGTCGACCGGCACCGTATAGCCCGATCGAAGTAGACCCTTCTTTGCTCCCCACTCCTTCCACCACATCTCGAACCAGCCGCCCTCCAACGGGACAATGTCCGTGCGATGGCTGTTACGGAACCCCCAGGTCAGTCGGTCACGCGGGTATCGCTGGAGTGTGAAGAGGGCGTCTTCCAGAGCCGACCGGGGAGTCTCGCGCTTGTAGGTGCCATTCTCGATGTTGTCGAAGCAGGACGCGAAGATGTAGTTGAACAGCGGGTTTCGTTCCTGTTCGACGAGCTTCCAGTACGGCATCAGCGAGATCAGGTAGTTCTTGCGCAGTTCCGGGTCGTCCTCGTAGTTGAGGAGTCCGTAGTAGCACATGAAGGCCATTTCGTCGTCGGACTGATTGCCGGTCCCCACGCCCATCTGACGTTTGGGGACCAGCGTGTTGGTCGCATAGAGATGCTCATCCACCAGCGTCATGTACGCCTGCTGGTACTTCTCATCACCCGTCACATGATGGGCGACCTTGAGATACGACAGCATGCTCAACGAGTTCATCCCTCGCAGCCCGGTTGAGAAACGCAGATCACGGTTCAACTCCTTGGGACTGAATCGTGCCCAGCGAGTCGGTTTGCCGTCATGGTCGACCAGTTGGAAATCATGCTCGATCAGGTGGTCCGTCACGCGGGCGATGACTTCACGGACCATCTCCTTCTCTTCCTCGGTCTCAGCGACCAGATCGTAATATAGCCCGTACAGGAAGTAGTGTCCGTCGAGTTCGTCGGAGCTGGTGTCCGTCTTCCAGTACCACTTGCCGTCCTCACTGACGGGCCACCGGGGCTCGATGACCTTCCACAGCGGGTCCTCTTCATTCTGACGTTTGAGGTCGTGCTCGCGGTTGTCGTGATCGTTGGGGTTTCGTCCGTCGATGGGTAGCACGGTCCTCGCAGGGAATCCGTGCGGGGCCGGATGCTCCCCCCCCTGCGTGACTTCGCTGAGGAACTTCATCGCCTGCATCGCTTTGGTGGCTCGCTGTTTGGCGAGCGGGTCCTTCGTCGCGGCGTATGCAAAGCACTCACCCGCTCCGTACATCGACGTCCACAGCCCGTCGTTGTCGCTGTCGTACTGGGTGACTTCCGACTTGTCCCCGGGTGCTTTTAAGCCAACAGACAACACGAACTCATAAGGTGTGCGACGGTGATATTTGTCGATCTCGTCTTCGAAGAACTTGGCCTTCTCAGCGAGCGTCGTCTGTTGTCGTTCAATCCGTCCGACCCCCTTGGCGGTGGCGAACCACGCATCGCCGTTACCTGCGACGGCAATCTCACGAATGTGATCGTCGGGGACCCAACGCAGGCCACGACGATAGTTCCATTCCCCGTCGTGATAGCGAATCGCGCCGATCGTTGTGCCCATCCATGTCTGCGACGAACCGACCGTCAGCGATGTGAAGTCGTCGTACGGCAACCCCTCAATGCCGGTGAACAGTTGCCATTCTCCCTCCGTCCGCACGCCCAGTCCCTGAGGGCCGGCGAACCACAGTCGCCCCTGTGCGTCATACGTGACCCCGCGCACATCAATCGGCGCCCAACTGTAGCTCCCCGAAGAAGGGAGAATTCGCCTCCACTGTCCCTGCCGCGTCCGCTCGAATAACCCGGTCGATGCACCGATCGCCAGATCACCCGTGGGACTGACACTGATAGCTGATACACGAGCATCGTTGGTCGCGATCTCCCGAAAACCTCCATACGGCGTCAGGCCGTCATCCTTCAGAAAGTACAGCCCCTGAGTCGTGCCCACCAGCAGACTCTTGTTCCCGCCAAGGCTCGTCAGCTTGATAGCGTCCTTCCACTCGGCCGGGAGACTCACGAGCGTGGCCAAATCACCATTTTGGTAACTCATGACGGCATCGCCCATCACAAACACGATTCCCTCGCCCCATGCCGTCACATGAGCCACGGCTTGCGATGCGTCTGCGACCGACTCGAATACTTCTCCTGCAAATCGTGCGAGGCTGGCATCCGTCCCCGCGAAGATCGTCCCGTTCGACGTCGCGGCAACACTGTTGACCTCATCGGACGGAAGCCCCTCCGCCGTCGTGAAGAACTGTCGCTCGTCGTTCAGAAACGTCCCCGACTCTACGCCCTCCAACCCTTTGTTCCCGTTGTGTCCCGCATCACAGGGAGCAGCGAGGATGGCGAACATCGCAAGCCAGTAGCCCAATCCGATTGGCAGGCAGCAGGCTCGCTTGGAAGGAGAAGGGGAACGTCTCTTGTGCGAAAAGTGTGTCATGATATCCAGTTCAAGAGTCCGGTTGGCCTCCGCTGCGGCGGGCGGAAACAACGGAGGAAGAGGAAGGCAATCTCAGAATGCCCGACCAATGTAGAAGGTCACAATCCCCATCGCAACGCGGTAGATGACCGTCGCGGGCGTGTGATGCGGAACGACAGAGGCGCCACACATACTTCACAAACCCGACAACGTTCGACCGGCCACGTCTTTGCCGCGATCGCAGTTCGACTGTCGCACGACGGATCGAATCATCAATTTACAGGTGTGATGACATACCCGGTGATCGGCTCGGCTGTGTCGGACGCCCAGATGCCGTTGGGGTTTTGGGCGGAGACTTCGTTGCTTAGTTCGCCACTCGCTTCGAGGGAGAATGAGAGGTCGACCGTCTTGCCGGTGGCCACAATCGGATCGCCGTTCGAGTCCACAAGGAAACCTTTGAAGGGGACCTTCATTTCGAGTTGGTGCCCGTCCGGTGAGAGGGCATAGTCGATGATGCCGTTGACGACCGGGCCACGGTCCTGAACGAAGGTGACCGAGTCATTGCCACCGAAGCCGGGGTCGTTCTCCTTGTAGACCCATTGGGTGTAGAAGTCGTACGTGCCCGGAAGTACATTGACGAAGCCCGGCATGAACGGACCTTGCGTCTCGGGTCCGGGGTAGACGTAGCCTCCGTTGGACTGGTCAGCGAACGCCTGAATGAGTTCAGCCTCGTTCTGGGCTCCGTGCTGGAGGTAGTGCCCCGTGTTGAAGGCCCCGTTGTAGAACTCGATCTCACCGTTCATGTCATAGCCGGTGGTGTCAGTGGTGCCCGTGTAGTAGCCCCCCTCGTAGAGCGGATACCCGGTCGCGTCATCGTCATCCACATCGATCGTCACGATCACGTAGTAACGGCCCGCCCGCAGTCCCTGGGCGACATTCTCCATCTGCGTCCGGCCGATCTCACCGCGGGACTCAAAGTAGAAGTAGAAGTTCTCGTTATCGTGCGTCACCGTGTAGTTCAGCAGGTCGACATCCGGATGATCGACGTAAGCGGGCGTCGCCCCGGCCGTGTCGTGATCCGTGTCGTGCTGGTCGTCGACCGGATCGGCGTAGTTCGTGACAGCGTCCCAGTCATTGAAGTTTCCATCAATGGTGATCTTTGGCTTGACCGTGTTCACCTGTTGGATCCGAATCGCGTCGGCCATGACGTAGTTGTTGGCGTCGTTGGAGAGTTGGACGACGAGGGTATCGCCCGTGATCAGGACCGTCGTCAGGTCTTCCCAGTGGATGCCCCCTTCGGTGAAGTCGTCGGGGGCTTGTTGCTGGTTGGCGTCGATCGTGGTGAGCGAAGTGGCACCGTCGAAGATCGTGTACGGCGCGTCCGTCGCGCGGCTGAGGCTGGCAGCCCAGGTGGCGGAGACGCGGTACGTGCCTGCCGTCAGACCAGTGAAGGTCCAGCTGGCCACCTTGTTCCCGTTGAAAATCGAAGCGTTGCGGTTGTCGCCGAAGGCACCCGCGTTGCCCGTCCCCCAAGTGCCACTTTCGATGGCGAAGCCGGCATCGCCGTCGTCGATGACCTGCGGGAGGTCGGCCACCCGCTCGATGCGGATCGCGTCGGCCATCACGTAGCCATTGGCGATGTTGGTCAGTTTGACGAACAGCGTGTCGCCGGTGACCTGGAAGTTGCCGACGAGGTCCTGCCAGGGGACGCCGAGGTCGTTGAGGTCCGGACTGCCGCTGGGGGTGAGTTGCTGATTGACGTCGACGGTGGTGATCGGCGTGAAGCCGTTGAACAGGGTGAAGGGCGCATCCGTCGCGCGAGCCGCGCTGGGGACCCACGTGGTCGACACGCGGTAGACGCCCGGCGTGAGGTTGGTGAACGACCAGCGGGCGACCTTGGTGCCGCCGAAGATCGAGGCGTTGCGGTTATCGCCCCCCGCTCCCGCGTTGCCGCTGCCCCACGAGCCGCTCTCGATGGCGAAGCCGGGGTCGCCGTCGTCGACAATCATCGGCGGCGGAGGCAACTCGCCAATGCGTTCGATCCGCACCGCATCCGCCATCACGTAGCCGTTTGCATCGTTGGACAACTCGACCGTCAGCGTATTCCCCGTGATGTGGAACAGGTCGTTCCCCAGATCCTGCCAAGGCACTCCCAGATCTTTCACCCCGGGCTCGCCACTCGGCGCAAGCTGCTGATTGACATCAACGGTCGCAAGCGGATTCACGCCATCAAACACGGTAAACGGCGCATCCGTCGCCCGCACCGGACTCGGCGCCCACGTCGCCGACACCCGATAAACCCCCGGCAACAAACCATCGAACGTCCAACTCGCGACCTTGCTGCCGTTGAACCGGGACGCATTCCGATTATCCCCCTCCGCCCCCGCCGTGCCTGTGCCCCACGCTCCGCTCTCAATCGCAAAGCCCGGGTCGCCATCGTCGATGATCTTCACCGTCCGCACACCCGCCAGGCTCAGGATGTACACGGCTCCGCGAAGGACGCCGCCGTCATCATCATTTCTGGCACCGACGGCCAATTCTGTGACGCCATCTCCGTCTAAGTCACCCAGATTCGCCAACGAATCGCCGAAGAAATCAAAGCTTTCCAGTGTGGCAGTGAAGTTCCCCTTGGTGTCGCTGATCTTTCGGTATGACTTCACGGTCCCGTCGGCATTCAGGAACAGCAGGTACACTGCTCCGTGACTGCTGCCGCCATCATCGTCACCAATTGCTCCCACACCCAAATCGGCGATCCCATCGCCGTCCAAGTCGCCAATTTTTGTCGTCGACGAGCCGAATTTATCCCCGTCTTCTAGATTTGCAGTGAAGTTTCCTTCTGTGTCGCTAATCTTCTGATGAGATTTGACTGTTCCATCTGCATTTAGAAACAGCACGTATATAGCACCACGATTAGTAAGAATAGTTGGATTCCCATCGTCATCAAAGGCAGCTCCAACTGCGAGATCTGTGATGCCGTCCTTGTCCAAATCGCCGAGATTTGTGAGAGAGGATCCCCAATGGTCTCCATCATTTAACGTGGCCGTCAAGTTACCAGTTGTGTCGCTGATCTTTCGGTGCGATTTGACCATTCCGTCAGAATTCAGAAACAGGACGTATACAGCTCCGTGATTGTCGCCGCCATCGTCGTCGCCATAAGTCCCCACGGCGAGCTCTGAGATTCCGTCCCCGTCCAAGTCACCCAGACTCGCAAGGGAATTGCCAAAGTAATCGTGGTTATCGAGTGTGGCGGTGAAGTTGCCGGCTGTATCGCTGATCTTCTGATGCGACTTCACCGTGCCGTCAGTATTCAGAAACAGCACATACACCGCACCCCGGTCATAGCCGCCGTCATCATCCTTACGGCTTCCGACGGCCAATTCGGCGATCCCATCCCCGTCCAAGTCGCCAAGATTCGTCAGCGAACTGCCGAAGCGGTCATAGTTATCCAGCGTGGCCGTGAAGTTGCCGGCCGTATCACTGATCTTCTGGTGCGACTTGACAGTGCCGTCCAAGTTCAGGAACAGCACATACGCGGCACCGCGATCCAAGCCACCGTCATCGTCTAGATATTGGCCCACGGCTAAATCAGCAATTCCGTCCCCGTCCAAGTCGCCGAGATTCGTCAAAGATTTGCCGAATTTGTCCGAGTCCTCGAAAACAGCCGTGAAATTACCTTCAGTGTCGCTGATCTTGGAGAACGACGTGACCACGCCGGGCGGCGTGACTTGTTCGAGACTCAGAATGTACACCGCTCCGGGATCTGAGACTGCGTGGTAACCTCCGTCATCATCTCTTGGAACTCCGACTGACAACTCAACGAGACCGTCGCCATCCAGGTCCCCTAAGTTTGCCAGCGAACCGCCGAAGGTATCAATATCATCCAATGCTGCGGTGAAATTCCCCTCCGTGTCGCTGATCTTTTGTCTTGATTTGACTTTACCGTCCACATTGAGGAACAGCACGTAAACCGCGCCGCGAGACGTGCCACCGTCATCATCTCCGAACGCTCCAACGGACAGATCGGTGACGCCATCTCCGTCTAGATCTCCCAGATTCGTCACCGCTATGCCGAATTGGTCACCGCTATCCAGCCCCATGGTGAGCCCGCCGGCTGTGTCGCTAATCTTCTGGTGTGATTTGACGGTGCCATCCAAGTTCAGCAGCAGTATGTAGAGTGCTCCGCGAAAAGACCCGCCATCATCGTCCCCGTGGGCTCCGACGACCAGATCGGGGATGCCGTCCCCATCCAAGTCGCCGAGGTTCGCGAGTGAACCACCAAAGTGGTCGTAGTTATCCAAAGTCGTGGTGAAACCGCCGGATGTGTCACTGATCTTCTGGTGTGATTTGACAGTGCCATTTGCGTTCAGCAACAACACGAATACAGCACCGCGCTCGTTACCTCCGTCATCATCATCATCGGCTCCGACGACCAGATCGTTAATGCCATCTCCATCCAAGTCTCCCAGACTCGTCACCGACTGGCCAAAATCGCCGTCTTCATAGAGTGTGGCTGTGAAGCCTCCAGCCGTGTCACTGATCTTCTGGTGCGACTTGACGGTCCCGTCAGAGTTCAGGAAGAGGATGTAAACTGCACCGCGATTGGAATAAACGCCTCCACCGTCATCGTCCCAACGCGCCCCGACGGCCAGGTCTGTAATGCCATCCCCGTTGAGGTCCCCCAGATTCGTCAGCGAACTGCCGAAGCGGTCGCCATCAACAATCGAAGCCGTGAAGCCTCCAGCCGTGTCGCTGATCTTCTGATGCGACTTGACGGTGCCATCCGCATTCAGCAGCAGAACGTAAATCGCACCCCTTGCACCTCCACCGTCATCGTCGTACTGGGCCCCGACTGCCAGATCGGCGATGCCGTCCCCGTCTAAGTCCCCTAGGTTTGTCACCGACGTGCCGAAATGATCAGTGCTATCCAGCGTGCCAGTGAAATTGCCAACGGTGTCGCTGATCTTCGAGAACGACGTGACTTCGCCAATAGCCCCGGCGAGCATCACGCGGCTTTCGAGGGCTTCCGTCGGTCGGCAGGCGTGATGTTTTCGAGCGTGCCGGCGTCGACGGAGCATTTGCATCGCGGGACGACGTGAGCCGAATTGCAATCCGTTTCGCAAGCTTCGCAGCCAGTCGAATGGCATGGTGCTGTCTCAGAAAAGAAGTTAGCCAGGAGAGGATCACTGTGATCAGAGAGGACCACGGATACCAAGTCAGAATACTGCCCAGTCTCGGCCACTGTCCAGCAAGATGCCAGGGAGGATGGATGACATGCGGAGCCTGCCTTTCAAGCGGATGGTTCATGGAACTCCGCCCGGTTGCTATGGTACTGTTGCGTCGTCCGGGTGGCTCGTGATTTGGTGGGTGCTGAATTGCGGTGTCCGGGATCACTTGCTCGTCACACAGGCGCGGCTTCCATCATCGTTTGACAAAGGAAAGACCCCATGAGATACCACTTCACACTTGCGCTCGCCGCTTTGACGCTTCTCGCGTTTCCCACCCCTCGCATTGCTGACGCTCACTGTCAGGTGCCGTGCGGTGTGTATGGAGATCAACGTCGGTTTGAGGAAATGCTCGAAGACGCGACGACCATCGCCAAGGCGGTTGATCAAATCAATGAACTGGCGGAGAAGAGTGACGCCCTGTCGCACAATCAGCTGGCACGCTGGGTCGCCACCAAAGAGGCCCATGCCTCCAACACGCAGAAGATCGTCGCCGAGTACTTCCTGACCCAGCGGATCAAGGACACCAACGATCGGTACGTCGACCAACTGAAGGCAGCCCACGCGGTCATGGTGGCCGCCATGAAGTGCAAGCAAACCGTCGATCCGGACGCGGTCAAAACACTGGAGAAAGCCATCCTCGATCTCTACCGCGCCTACGAGGGCAAAGAGCCCGACTTCGATCATTGAGATTCGAAGTTGATGTGGCACACACGACACGCGAGGGGACGGCAGACGAGTCGCCCCGTCGCGTGTTGTTTTTTGTCGCGGCCAGATTAAACAGAGCCAGATACTGGCGCGCGGGGCGGATCAGAATGACGAATTCCGAAGCACCCAATGACGAAGGAAGCTCGAATGCCGAAACTCGAAGGTCAGTCACGCGATAACGAGCTTCTGCCTGGAACCCACGAGTTAGTGCCACGGGCACTTTGGTGTAGCGGCGTTTGGGCGCCAAAACGCCTACGTTTCATGCACGGTCCGCCGCTGTGGACGCTACACTTATCCGTCCCCCGCTATAGAGTGCGGCGCTGAAGACCGGGTTTTCGTCATTCGGATTTCGGAAGTCCTTCGGCATTGGGTATTTCGACATTCGAGTTTATCACCTCGGGGCATCATCGCTCGCGTGGCCGACGGCTGCTGTGAGCTTGGACTCGTAGAACTCCCGGATCATGGTCGGCGGATAGATCGCGAATGAGAACTCGCGGTCGTTGAGGATCCGGTTCGTTGCGAGCTGACGGTTGGTCTCGTCGAGTTGACGCTGGAGGGCCTCACGTTGTTCGCCGGCGAGGGCGGTGAGCTTTTCGTTGACTTCGTTCAATTCGCGATGTCGCAAGCGGTTGGCCGGCGTGCGTTGTCTGCGTTCGCGGCGGGACAGGCCTTTCGTCTGGGCCGCCTCGTGTTCATCGATCAACTTCTTCTTCCGGACGACCAACGCATCAGCTTCCGGGCCCAAACCGTGTCGGTCGGCGTTGAAGGAGAGATCCCGCAGTTCGTTCTCCAGTCGACGTCGATCCTCGTCGTTGACGTCGAAAGACTTCGCGTAGGGGAGAAGCAGCGTCGCGGACATCGTCAGGAAATCGGGCGGTGTCAAACCGAAGAATCGGGCAATGATCTGATCGGTCATTTCATCGTACTTGGCGCCACCGATGCCGTGGACGAACAGGTCGCTGAGGCACAGTCGCGCGAAGAGCGTCGTCGTCAAGGCGCGGGTTCGCAGGCGGATGCCCTGCGACGGAAGCTTTTTCAACTCCTCGACCGCACAACAGGCATCCATGTCGGGCGTGAGAGGTAAGCGGGCGAATTCGCTGACGCCGTCGGAGAGAATGACCGTGCGATCCTGCTGGCGGGCGTAGACAGGATGCCGCACGTGATCGCCGCTGCGCCAGACCCAGAACGGGGCTTCGCTCCATCCCTCATGCATGCTGAGCGCCGGGACCGGATGACTGCGGCTGCGTACATGGTTCAGTTCCCGGTACTCATCAAGCACCGCGTTGTGACACTCCGAAAATCGAGGCAGATGTGCCAGCAGATGGGACGCGAACCAGAGGAACGGCTCCGTCTCGCACAACCGGCTGATGGGAAGTTCAAGGTTGCTCAGTCCCCACCGTCGCTCCTGCCGATGCCGCGCGGCAGTGAGGCAATCGACAAGCCGATTGGAGGCGTCCCGGTGCGCGATCGCATCGGGCCACATCTCGTTCAGCAGTACAGCTGACTCGTCGACGTTTAACGTATCACTCACGCGATCTGCGAAGGACTCGAAAGTTCCGGCATCAACTATCTCCGCGTCCTCCCACGGTTGCACGGGACGGGACGCATCGAAGGTGACTCGAGTCACCGAAAGTGCATCACGCGTTCCGGTCGGCACACGGATTGCCGTCGAACCAAGCGTGTCGTTGTCGACGATGAGATTCAGGCCGATGCCGTCCGCTCGTTTCGCCATGTGATCGACAGCGAAGTTCTTCACCCAAACACCGGGGTGATACAACGACGGCTGATGTCCCGAGACGAACAGTCGTTGCTGTGTGAGACCTCGTGCACTGCCCTGTTGTCGTGCCACTGCATCCGTCGGGCTTGAGGAGGTCACGGAATCCACTTCAGGCACTGCTTGCCCGGCGGAAGCAGTGCCAGTTGTGGATTCATCGTCGACCGTCCGACGGTCAAACAGTGGCACGTCACCGAGGAGTTGCTGCGTGTACTCTGTCGCCGATGCGAGACAGGCTTCGCGTGACCAGCGGCGCATCAGCGAAAGCGGGCGCCCCTGAATGTTCACATCGTCGGTGTCCAACAGACGGGCATTGACCTCAGCTGATGCGAGGGCATCGTCCAGCGGAGGAACGCAGAGCAGACTGTGATCGGTTCGCGGGACCTTCAGTCGCAGCGGCGACCAACTCGGCAAATCCGACGAGTCGACGGGCATGGAGATTCGACTCACGGAATGTTGGGACACGCGGCTAACTCACGATCGATGATTTCCTGATAGTGCCTGCGACGTCGATTTGCATCGTCAAGTGAACCACCGAAGGATCGCTCCTCTTCCAGATAGATCAACGGCACCGGGAACTCAATGATGTGCATCTCGGCTCGTGCGGCCTGAACCCAGAGTTGCAGAGGCATGCCGTATCCGTACTCGGTGATGTCCAGCTGACGAAGGGCATCCGCACGATACGCCTTGAAACCGCAGAAGGTGTCGGTCAGCTCAAAGCCCAGTCGTTCGTTGAGTTGTTCGGTGATCTCGACGTTGATTCGCCGTCGGTCTTCGGGCGGGATGCTGTCGCCGTCGAAGATTTGCATGTAACGGCTGCCGGAGACGATGTCGACTCGCTCTCCCGACGCGGGCCACAACTGCTCGACCATCTCGCGAATCATGTGGGGCTGATGCTGGCCGTCACAGTCGATCGTCACGAGGGCATCGTACCCCCCCTCGATCGTTGCCTCGAAGGCGGAGACCAGTGCAGCTCCATATCCCCGATTGACCGGATGCGTTACGACCTGCATTCCTTCGGTATCCTGCAACAGCAACGGTGTTCGATCGGACGAGCCATCGTCGACCACGAGCACGTCATCAGCGTGTTTGCGTACCTCCGCCAGCACGTCCAAGACGTGCGACTCTTCGTTGAAGACGGGCAAGGCAGTCAAAAATCGACGGGACATCAGTCGGCTCTCGGGTCGTTCGGCATTCACAGGAACTTCATTCTAGACCCACACGGAGCCGGGTCAAATGAGCCTCTGACTTGTGCGACGAATGAGAATTGACCTGCATGTCACTCATAAGTTCAAACTTACACCAATGTTGGAGCAGATGGACGGACTTCACGACGATGAAAAGTGATGTTCCGTCGGTGTCGCCGGACACCTCAGGAATCACTGTCCGGTGAACTTTGGCGGACGCTTTTCCAGGAAAGCCGTCACCGCTTCAGTGAGGTCGTTTGATTGCAGGAAGGCCGAGTTCCAGACGGCGACGTAGTCCAAGGCCTCTTCGACCGTGCGTCCTTCGCCCGCTTGCATGACGGCTTTCGACCCCTGAACCGATAAGGGCGAGTTTGCTGCGATCTCCGCCGCCATCGACTGAGCTGCTGCGATAAGCGCGTCTGCGTTCGGGTAGACATCATTGACGAGACCGATCTCCTGAGCGCGGTCGGCGGTGATGTCCTTGCCCGTGTAGACCAACTCGGCGACATGACCGGCAGGAATGAGTCGCGGCAGCCGTTGGAGCGTCCCCAGATCAGCCGTCAACGCGATCTTCGTCTCACGGACAGAGAACACAGTGTCCGCAGCAGCGATGCGGATGTCGCAGGCCGTCACGAGATCGATCCCCCCACCAATGCAGTACCCGTGCATGGCTGCGATGACCGGCTTGGGACAATCGGCAACCGCATTGATCGTGGACTGCAACCGCTTCGCTTCCCGGTACAGGGTTCGTCGTATGTGCACCTCGGAGCCTTGCGTTTGCGACTGCATCAACAGTGGCCCCATCGTTTTAAGGTTCAGTCCGACGGTGAAGGCATCCCCCTTCGCGGCGATGATCACTGCACGCACGTCATCGTCGTCTGTGATCACCTCCATCGCGCGAGGCAGGTCTTCCCAGAAGACGGGCCCCATCGCGTTTCGTTCTTCGGGGTTGTCGAGCCACAGCGTCGCCACGCCAGAGTCACGTTCGAGAGTGAACACATCAGATTGAAAGTCCATGAGCATCGTCCGAACAATTGAAGAAATGATTGGGATGATCTGTCGTTTGATGAAACCAAAATGCCAGCCGCGAACGAACACGTCGACATGCGAACGAGCGAGCAGACCGAATTCGACATCTCGACCGTCCCGTCTCGATCGAACATCAGGCGGGGGGCATCATCATCGCCGGCCCCATCAGAGACATCCCCCCGTCGACGGCGATGCTGGCACCCGTAATGTACGCTGCCTGATCGGACGCGAGAAAGACCGCGAGGTCAGCGACTTCGTCCTTCGTGCCGAAGCGACGAAGCGGCAGACGTTTGGCCAGCTTCTCTCGATGTTCCACCGAGGGAGCGAGGCGGTCCATCCCTTCCGTCTCCGAGATGGGGCCGGGGATGATCGTGTTGACCCGCAGTCCGTCGTGTCCCCATTCGACAGCCAGCGTCTTGGTGAGCATCTCGATCCCCGCCTTGGCAGCGTTGACATGACTTTGCATGGGATAGGCCACGAACGCCTGCGGGGCTGAGATGTTGATGATGCTGCCTCCCGGCTTGACCATGAATTCATGTGCCGCCTTACACGCATGAAAGGTGCCGATCAGGTCGATGTCAACGACCGCCCGGAACGCATTGGACGACATGTCGAGAGCCGACGCGAGAAAATTCCCCGCCGCTCCGGAGAGCAGCACATCGAACGGCCCCAACTCATCCGCGGCAGCCGTCATGGCCGACTTCACGGCTTCGAGATCCCGCACGTCCCCGGTGTATCCCGCACAGTCCGGATTGATTGCCTTCAACTCCTCAACCGCTTTCGCAATCTTCTCCTCCGATCGACTGAAGACCGCAACCTTCATCCCTTCGCCGGCAAATCGCTTGGCGATGGTCAAATTGATGCCACTGCTACCCCCCGCAACAAAAGCGGATCGCCCCTTGAGATTGCTGTCTGCCATGATCAACCTTTATTCGCCGGGTTGTGGGTTTGCCGTTGAGAGGAACTGTCTGCGGGACTTCATGCTATCACCCCAACCACACGAAGCCCAGTACCCGCTTTTCCGACTGGGACACCCGCGTTCCCAGCGGCGGACCAGACACGAATCGCAGGCATCGTGACGACCGCATGCCCTGACACGAAAGCGTCCGTGGCACTGGTTCAGGCAGACGAAACTATGTGCCGAATCGTTCCTCTTTCCACGGATCGCCGTGGTTGTGGTAGCCGCCGCGTTCCCAGTAGCCGGGGTGGTCTTCGGCCGTGAGTTCGAGGCTCTTGAGCCACTTTGCGCTCTTCCACGCATACAACTGCGGCACCACGAGTCGCACCGGTCCGCCATGATCGGCGTCGATTGGTTCGCCGTCGTGCGTGTCAGCGAGGAGTGCATCCTCCGCGAGGAAGTCGGCGAGTGGGAGGTTGGTTGTCCAGCCGCGGTCGTAGCCCATCGGGATCACGAACTTCGATTCCGGCTTGATCCCCGCCCGATCCATCAACTCGCGGACGGCGACCCCTTCCCACACGTTCCCCAGCCGTGACCACTGGGTGACGCAATGGAAGTCGGAGAACACCTTCACCCGAGGGAGCGCCCGAAACTCCTCCCAGTTGAACGACAGATGCCGTTCGACGAGCCCCAGAATATCGAGCCGCCACTCGGCCAGATCAATGTGCGGCACCGACCCATAGTGCAACACGGGCCACTTCCGCGTCCGCGACTGATTCGGCGGAACACGATTCCCCCGCCGCGTATCCGGACTGATGATGACATCCTCGCCAACCGACTCCGGTCCGGGCGGCTCGCCATCTTGATACTTGGGATCATCGTTGCCTGACATCGCGTGCCCCTTCTTTGATCGTGACCGTCACATGGTAAGCAAAGTATGGCTGGGGTCGTAGCGAAGCGAAGCCCCCAGCACGGACACCTGTGGGCTCCCGTTGGTCGACGACACCACCCGACGGGCGAAATCTGACTGGACATTCGGAATCCATTCAGTGCTGCAATGAGAGGAACGGAAGCACATGAAAAACTTCAAACGACTCGTCTTTTCGGTATGCCTCATCCTCATCGGCGTGATCATCGGGGCATTCTTCTGGAGTTACCCGATCGCACGAATTGATGAAACCCTCGGATTCACCTTTGGTAAGTCAGACGGGCTGCAGAGGGTAATACGCCCGGTCAATGCTGAGCCGCTCCTGATCCTGATGCTTTCGGTTCAAGCAGATCATGACCGAACTCTCGAACAGTTCAGCGACTATTCCGAAGTGGATGTGATTCACTTCGTACGTGGTCCGTCCGTGATGATGGAAACGTCCGAATCATCGTTGGAGCACGCGCAAGCAATCAGGGAACGTTACAAGCAGGCGTTTCCGAACGCGAGTTTCGTGTCTGATACAAACGCGTACTAGTGGTGTCACCGAGCTGATTGACGGGTGGCATGGCGTCACAGCGAAAGCTGGGTCGCCATGTTTGTGTGACCGACCCCGGAACATGCTCACCCGCCTTAGGCGTGAGAGCATGCCACCCAACTTGTCGTCTTAGAGGGGTTAAGGCACTCGCTGTCGGTCGACTCTTATCTTGTGAGTCGCTGATCGAGCATGGAGCGGAACCCCGCTGCCTCATGATCCGCTTCCTGACGGGCGCGGC
>JAGQPX010000029.1 GCA_020426505.1 Planctomycetaceae bacterium
TAGTGATTCTACACAGAGCGGCCTGATGGTGAAACGGATGATCACACCCGGCTTCTATCCGGGCGTTCCAGGTTCGAATCCTGGTCGGGCTACTTGTTGTCCCTCTCCCCTCGAGGGAGAGGGACAGATTCTGAAGCGTCAGCGAAGAATCAAGGTGAGGGGGAACGCGGATGAAGTGTTGCATGCCAACCCCAACGGCGCTCCCCCTCACCCTGCCTTCGGCGCTCTGCTTGAAGGCTGTCCTTCTCCCTCAAGGGGAGAGGGTGAGTTCTCGGCCCCCTTGGTTCGACAGTTTCTTACTTCAAACCGTTGAACAGAATCTGCGTCCCATCCTTGCCGGCGACGACGATGTCTGTGTCTCCATCGCCATCGATGTCAGCCGTGCGAATCTGCAGACCGATGCCGACGTGACCGTCTTCGATGACATGCCGATCGTACCTGTCTTGATCGGCATTCCATGTGTAGTAACAGACAATCGGCGGCTCCGCCCCACCCGGGTCCCCACCGTTGTGAGCACGCACGCGTTTGCCGGTGATCAACTCGTCTTTGCCGTCGCCATTCAGGTCAGCAAACTCAACCGCGTGCGGCTGCGAGAACGAGTCATCGATGATCTGCTCCTCGAACTGCAGCTTGCCGTCCTCAGCAGTCCCGCGACCCCGCCACAATATCAAGCCGTAATCGTGTCCCTTGCCCCAGACGAGGTCATTCACGCCATCGCTGTCGACGTCTCGCACATGCACGGGACAACTCGCGTGCTGTTCCCAGTCCGCATGAAACATCCACGGCTCTTCAAACGGATTGCCTTCCGGTCGCTCATGCCAGCCGTTGCCGACCAGAATATCTTCCCGGCCATCATTGTTGATGTCGCCGAACCCCATTCCGTGCCCGTTGCCCTTCTCGCCGATGAGATGCCGCACGAGCTCAGCTTCATCACCCGTCTTGAGAGTCCACACATAGAGCGGGTTGTCCTTGTTCCACGAGTCGCTGATCCACTCCGGCTTTCCATCGCCGTCGAAGTCATGCAGGAAGCTCGCCTCGTTCTGCGACAGTCCCGTGTCGACCAGTTCGTGCTCTTGCCACATCTGTCCCAACTTGAGACCGTCAGCACCCGGATTCTGATACCAGTGCACCTTCGTCGGAATGAACGTCCCCGCAATCACATCGACCCACCCGTCCTGATTGACGTCATACGCAAAGTCACCATTGGACTCGGTGTACCCGTTCCAGTCATTGATCTGCCTGAGCGGCCGCGCGACCCACTCGCCATTGCGAAACCAGTTCCGCCCCGCAATGACGTCCAGCTTGCCGTCATTATCCACATCCGCGACGTCACACCCCTCGTTGGCATCAACCGTGAGCAATTTGAGAGTAAAGGGCAGTGGATGGTCGGCTTGAACTGAGGGTGCCACAATTATCGATGTGAGTACCAGAACAGCGGTCATGCGTAGAGACATCTGTCGCGCCTGTTGATCTAAGGTTTCATGATGAGAGACGATCGATCCAGAACCCGGGGTGTCGGCTTTCGTGCGCGACTGCCAGGACAATCACTTCGTCTTTGAGGATGCGATATGCCACAAAGTAGGGAAACCGACGCAATCGCCTCCGACGTACTTCCACATCAAGGGTGACGGTTTCCAGCAGCGGCTCCGATTCGGGTGATTCTTGAATCCTATCCAAAACCGTGTCCAGCTCAACTTGGAATTTGACGCCAAGATCAGGATCTTTTTGATCGTACCATGCCACAGCCTCGTCTGCATCGAGAACGGCCTGTCGAAGGACGCGGAGTTTCATTTCGACTGTCCGCTCAATCGTTCCTCACGCAGGCGTCGCAGTTCTGTTTTGGCTTCATCGAGTTCAAGAAGTTCGGCTTGGCCCGACTCCACGTCATCGATGCGCGATTGCAACAGCTGTTCAAGCTCGATTCCGCTTTCATCGACCGGCGTCGAGACGTCATCCAGACTCCTCAACAGGGTCGATGCCAGTTCGGCACGTTCCGGTTCCGAAAGGGCGAGCACTTGGGTCTTGAGGTCAGTTGCCGTCGCCATGTGATGGGCCTTGGGATCAAACAAGAGTGAGTGTCCGCCGTGAGAGTTGATCGCTTCATTGTATGCCATTCTGAGGCAATCGCCAGCTCAATCGAATCCCATGACGAGTGCCGAGCCGATCACGCCGGTGGACATGATTAGCGTGAACAGGGTTCCGAGTATGAAGAGAACAACCCTCAGTTTCTCATGACTGCGCAGTCCGAGCCACGCAGCGTACGTTTCGATGATCGGTCCAGCGAAGTAACACAGGTTGGCGATGATGCCACCCATGACGCATTGAGGAACCACAAGCGACAACACCCGAGCGTCTCGTGACATTGCGATAAACGTCGTCAGCAGTAAGCACCAGACAACGCAGATGCCAACGTAAATCAATCGCAGCTTCTCCCAACTCAGGAAGACGGGCCGCGCGATCTCAGGGAGCGGTTTCTCAATCGGTTCTGATCGGTCCACTTCGTTACCTTCGTTTGCTTCTGTCAGCATATCACCCAGCACTATGCAAACGTCCTGATGGGAACCGGGGAGCCGAGCCAAGCTAGCTGAGTTGCAACGCGACATGGCGACTCGCAATTGACTTGCAATATCGCATGAGTTGAAGGTGACACATATCGGCACTCAGCCGTCCTGACAGGGTTCTCACCTAGCTTGTTGAATAACTTTGGTAGGGGCCAAAGAGCCAATACGCAACTGTAACTTCGATGTCGAATGCTTTGCCAGCAGGGATTGTTCCTTCGGCGATCATTGGTTGATCGGGCAGTCTCGCCCGAACTGCAGATTGTGCATCTTGGAGTTGAATGCCAGACCTCGCATAACGTGAGACGCTTGAGAAGTATTTGACAGCATCCCGGAATTGGTCTCTCGGTGGTGCATGTGGATGTGTCGCTAACAAGAGCGCGAACATTTCATTGCCTGGTGTGGGGATTGTTTTGAGCTTCTCTACATCCCTGAGTACCCAAGTGGGATAATCGTGTGGTTTGCCGTGCTTGAGTATGTCGAACGTGTAATACGCCTTGGCCTCCAATAGAACAAGCGGGTCGGCATTCTTGATCACCGCTAAATCAACACGGCGCCACTCTCGACATACCTGAATCGCGTCTCTCTCTCCGAAGGCAGCATGTAGCGCAAAAGCCAACTTGTCCCGTACCGCATGCTCCACTTTCTGCGTCAAGGCGAGATAAGCCAATTCGTCAGGTTGGAACAGTGAATCGAGTTCGTCAAGTTTTTCCTTGATGCGTTGCTTCCAGACCATTGCCGAACTTCCAATCTTAGAATCAACAGAAACGTCGATCTGATGTCATTGCCGTCAACGCAGTCGTGTTCATCACATTAACTCCCGAATCGGCTCTCCCCCATCCAGCACATACTGCGGACGTCCTTGGGGGTCGGTGAGGGTCAGGCGGCGGGGGTTGAGGCCGAGGGTTTGGTAGAGGGTGCAAAAGACATCTTTGTAGGTGATGGGACGCGAGACGACATTGCTGGCGGTGCGGTCGGTTTCGCCGAGGACGAGGCCCGTGTTGAGGCCGCCGCCGGTGAGCAGGGCCGGGCCGACGCGGGGCCAGTGGTCGCGGCCGGCGTTGGCGTTGATTTTGGGGGTGCGGCCGAACTCGCCCCAGACGACGATCGTCACATCGTCGAGCAGGCCACGCTGTTCGAGGTCGGTGACGAGGGCGTGCAGGCCGTGATCGACGATGGGGATCAACTGCCGCATGCGGGGGAATGTATTGCGGTGCATGTCGAAGTCGCTGATGGAGACGCTGACCACTCGCACGCCCGCTTCGATCAGTCGCCGGGCGAGGAGGAATTTTTGTGTTGAGCGTGGGCCTTCGGACGTGTAGTGGATCAACGGTTCATTGAGTGGCGGAGCGGTGTAACGGGCGACGGTGCGTGGGTCTTCGCGGCTGAGATCGAGGGCGTCTGCAAGTCGACCGGAGGTGAGGATGCCGGTCGCCTGCTGTTGAAACTGGTCCATCGCCTCCATCATGCCGCTGGAGTCGACCTCACGGCGAATGCGATCCAGCCCGCCAAGCAACTGCTGTCGATTGTCGAGCCGGTCGACGGAGAGACTTTCGTTGAGATTGAGGCTGAGCTGATGTCCGCCGCCGAGCCGTTTGAGTTCGCCCATCATGCCCGGTTCGAGTTCGCGAGGAAACATCGCACTCAGATCGGGACGGAACGGCTGATACGACGGGCCGAGGAACCCCGGTCGGGCACTGTTGCGGACCAGCGGTCGCCCTTGCATCAGGTCGACGAACGTCGGCGACGGGTCATCAGGACGGCCTTCGAGTTTGGCAAGCACACACCCCATCGCCGGATGCCCGCCCAGCGATTGCAACTCCTTCTCCCGATGCCCCGACTGACACTGAAACGCATGATGTCGACCATCGGAGCCAACGAGCGAACGGATGACGGCGAACTTGTGAGCAATCGACGCCACGCGCGGCATCAACTCACCAAAGTGAACACCCGGCAGCGAGGTCGCAATGGGCACCGTCTCGCCCCGCACCTCGACCGGAGCGAACGGTTTCGGATCAATCATATCCATCTGCGGCGGCCCGCCATCCAGATGAATGTTGATGATCGACCTCCGAGTCGGCTGCGCCCCCGCTGATGCCTCAGCCCGCAACACGTCGCTCAGCGAAAGCCCCCCGATGCCCAGCGATCCAATCGTGAGAAACGCGCGCCGGTTGATGCCATCACAGTGACGGTACGATCGGCCGGTGAGAGTGAGCATGAGAGCCTCGCAAGCAGGCATTGCGGACGACACGATGATAACATGTCAGCCTCACGCCACGAAACCTGAGCTGGAAACTGATCGTTCGACATGTCCGCTGTTTATCTGCATAACGTGACAGTTGCCCCGGAGGACATTGACGGGCAGGGGCATGTCAATAATGTGGTGTATGTTCGCTGGATTCAGGATGCGGGGGTTGCTCACTCGTCCGCGAACGGCTGGACCCCCGCACGCTACCAACAGGCAGGCATCGGCTGGGTCGCCCGGTCGCATCACATCGACTATCTCAAGCCGGCCTTCGAGGGAGAAGAGATCGTTATACGGACGTGGGTGTCCGAATTCAAACGGGTCTCATCAATCCGCCGCTACCGCATCCTGCGCGCATCCGACGAGACCGAGCTGGCCGTCGCCGAAACAAACTGGGCCTTCGTCAATCTGGAAACCCGAGCCCCCGCCCGCATTCCGCCTGAAGTCCGCGAGTGCTTCGAGGTGTGGACAGAGTAGCCATCACGCTCCGCGTGATGCGCGGATTGAGTGTCAACGTCCAACACGTCGGCACACGTGCAAGCGACACTGTCATCACGACGGAGCGTGATGACTACAATTGCTGTGTCCGATTCCCGGACGTTCCCTGCCAACAATCTTGGCCACCCGCGGGTGGCCCAGCCGGAATCGGCTGGGGGCCAACGGCCCAAGATGACTCACATTCGGCTCCCGAGATGTTCAAGAGCCTGGATCGCCGAGTGTGAATCGTCCTGTCGCTCCGCGACCCAACCGTCGTAAACTCCGGTCGGGCCACCCTGCGCAAGCGCTGCCGAGGGAGACGCAGATGCCTTCGAGGTCGAGGGCCACGAGCAGGGCGTCGCCGTCGAGGCCGGGGCAGCCGATGCTCCTGCGAGATGTTGATCCGCATGTCCCCGAAGCCCGTGGTTCCGGCAAATTGAAGCACCGATTCACGGTTCTCACTCAGCCTGCGTTCTCTGACGTGAGGATCCTACGGACCCGAAGGGAGGTCGCCGATCCTTTCGATGCGGATGGCGTCGGCCGTTACGTAGCCGTTGGCAGCGTTCGAGAGCTTGACGACCAACGTATCGCCGGTCACGTTGACGGTGATCAGTTCTTCCCAGTCGATGCCCGCGTCCAGGAAGTCGTCTGGGGAAAGTTGCTGATTGACGTCGATCGTTCCCACCAGCGTGCTGCCGTCGAAGACGGTAAACGGTGCATCCGTCGCGCGGCTGGCATGTGACGTCCAGGTCGCAGCGACGCGGTATTGCCCGGGGACAAGATCGCTGAACGTCCATCGGGCCACTTTGGTGCCACCGAACGTCGACGCATTGCGATTCGTGTCGTTGACTCCGGCGTTGCCGGTCCCCCAGGTTCCGCTTTCGATGGTGAACCCGGGATCACTGTCATCAATCACCTGAATCAGAGAAGGGGAAGGTGTGTCGCCCACGCGTTCGATACGAATGCTGTCGGCCATCACGTATCCGTTGGCGACGTTCGTGAGTTTGACGAACAGTCTGTCGCTGGTGATGGTGACCAGCCCTCCCAGGTCCCGCCACTGGACGCCCGAATCCGGCAGCCCCAATTGAAGGCCGGTTGGAGCAGCGCTGCTGGTTGGCGATTGTTGTTGATTGACATCAACGGTTGTCAACACGGTGCTGCCGTCGATAATCGTGTACGGCGCGTCGGTCGCTCGGCCGGGTGCCGGCTTCCAGGTTGCGGAGATGCGGTACTGGCCCGGCGTGAGGTCGGTAAATGCCCAACGCGCCACCTTGGTACCGCCGAAGATTGATGCATTCCGATTGTCGCCTCCCTCTCCCGCATTACCGGTCCCCCACGATCCTTTCTCGATCGCAAACCCCGCATCGCCATCGTCGATGATCAAAACGTCGTTGACGTCGGTGACGTTGACGGCGAAGGTTTGCGTGCCGGTGAGCAGGCCGGCATCGGTGACGGTGACCTCGACGTCGTAGACGTTGTCTGCGTTCGCATCGGCGGGAGCCTCGAAGTCGGGGGCGACGTTGAACCGCAACACGCCCGTGTCGGCGTCGATCGAGAACAACGCCTGATCTGCGCCGCCGGTCACGCTGTAGGTCAGTCCGCCGCCGTTCTCCGTCTCGCCGTCCGGGTCGGTCGCATTGACATCGATCACGGTCGTCTGGTTCTCCGCGCCATCGACGTGCAGCCCGCCGAGTGTCACGTGCACTTCGTCAATCGCCCACGATTCGTTGACGCCCCCCTGGTATCCTGCGCCATTGGCAAACCACTCGACCGTCAGAGTGTCCGCCGTGTGCGGAATCGCATCGAAGATCGGGTCCAGGCCCATCGCATACAGAGCGTCTCTGGAGGTGCTGGGGCCGAAGACGCTTGTGAGTGGGCGTGGGGTGAGTAGCACTCCAGCAGGGGGCACATAGGTCTGGTCCGCCTCGTTCCCGTCGATGTTGTCGAACGCTTCGCTGAAGATTGTGACTCCGTCAATCGTCACGTTGAAGAAGTCGGGGCTCGCGCCGCCGGTCGCTCCGTCCCAGGAGTTGATGATCGCCAAGAGAAAATCGAGACTCACACTGTCGTGCTCCGGCAGATCGGTCAGCGTCAACACGGTTGCCGCACTGGGGAACGATGTGTTGTGCAGGAAGTCACCCGTATTGAAGCCTTGCGAGTCCTCAATGACTCCCGGTCCGGTCATCTCCGCCGGAATGCCCGATTCAAAATCGGTGCTGAACACGACCCCGTTGGTGATGCTGGGCGCGGCTGACAGCAGTGTTCGGACTTCCAGGACTTCCGCTATCGAAGGTCGTGTCAGTGAGCCACTTCGCGACCGAGGACGAGGAGCCTTTTTTTGAAATCGTCGCCCCCGAAACAAATCGTCAAGCCAATGAGTCAGAGACATTCGATGAGCCCCTAATGGTTAACCATGGTTATGTGGCGCAATCCGAATTCAGTGCTGTGGAGTTGCACGGAAGACTATCCGGTTTCGATGGCCCGTTCAACTGAGAAGCGCAAGGTCCCATCCGCCGAAATTCGACGGGGCTGGGCAGGGCGGGCGGATGCTTCATGCCCTGCGATACAAATGTCTCCAAGGTCGCATGAGGTTTCCTCGTGCTGTGTTGTGTCACGCCTGACCCAGAACACACTGGAGAGATTGCACAATTCCGTGAAGGGATTCACCTGGCGACCATCGATCATCACGGAACAGTCCTTGGTTCAGTTCGAGTTCAATGCCCCAGTAACGGGAGGGAGCGTAGTGACTGCGTAAGGCGGTTGTCAGGCCATCGGAAGTGCCACGGTAAGGGCGGTTGCGATGGATTCTAAGATTTGGCAGAGATCGTTGGAGATGTCGCTGCCATGAGATGCAGAAGGCCGATTCTTCCTTTCGACGCGGGTCAAACAGGAGTCCGATTCCGGTCGTGCGTGGCTGATCGTTCCAGACCGGTGTGAACGTGTGCACTGAGATGTGGAGCACGCATTCTCGCTTCGCGTGAGCCGCAGCAATTGCGGCGACCACTTTCTGTCGGTAGGGATGATAGTATCGGTCAATCAAACGCTGTTGCTCTGCGTGAGTCAGTTGAATTGACCATTCGGAGAACAATTGGGGATGGCCGATCGACCGATTCAATTCGATCAGCAGTCGCGACGTGCGGGACGAGATGAGTGGGGCGTCGAAACATCGTTGCAATCGACGTGCGAGTGGAAGGGAGCCGGGGTCCCATCCGCGATGACTTGCCAATGCCGCGCGGGCTGAGTCATTGTCGAACAGATGCTGATACTGAGCGGGGATCGAGTTGCCGCCGTGCTCGCAGGTCAACAAGAGAGACAGACGTCCTTTCCGCAGAGCAGTCATCGAAACTGTGTCCCGGTCGCCAGACAGTTTGCCAATTGCTCGTACACTCCACGAAGCTCCTCACGCGACGGACTCTCCGGGAGCCGTTTGACGATGCGACGCGCGAGCGGACCTTCGTTCAAAATGACATCGATCGCGGAGTGCCTTCTCGTGAAGTCGTGATCGGTCTGCGTGATCGACTCGCACAGATGTCTCCAAAGTTCGCTCAGAGTCAGCCTGGACTCTGACATGCCGAAGTGACGCAACAGTTCGGGGGAGTCGATGACCGCGAGTTCGGCATCACGAATTGCCGCCAGGAAGACTCGTTCCAACGGATCAATCGGGATGGCCTTTTGCGTATCAATGTCGGTCCAGGTCTGCTCAACGAGAAGCTTCAGTACACCAATCACTGCGGCAGCGATCGCAAGGTCAGCGAGTGGACATTCCTGGACATCGATGACTCGAATCTCAATCGTACCCCGTGAGAAGCGGGCGATCGCGCCGCGGGCGTTCAGGAATTCGTGCCTCAGCACACCATCCGGGTCATGAGGAGCGATCTCGGTGAACATTGGCTCAAAGATCCTCTCTTCGTAGGTCGCTTCGTCAAACGCCGGTTCCGGGATCACGCGACCTGCAACACTGGGGATGCGTCGCGAGTTGTTGCGATAGACGTCAAGGCGAGAGTCGAGCAGCCCGGTCGGTTTTGCATCCATGAACGGCGACGACGCCGCGAGTGCCGGGAGCAGCGGGAGGATCAACCGGACGGCTGCTTGCAGTTTCCCAAACTCCTGATCATTCGCGAACGGCAGGTTGATGTGCATGCTTTGCAGGTTGGCCCAGCCGTGCCCCCGGCAGTCGAAGATGCGGTTGAATGTCTCATAGATCTCTCCAGACTCGTGGGGCCATAACACCATTTCGGCATGCGGGTCCATCCAGGGATGCATGGCCGTAGGGAGCAGACAGGCTCCGTGCGGTGCCAGTCGTCGATTGACTTGTTCGACGTGCTGCTGAAACTTTGCAGCCAAGTCATCGACCGTGAGGGCCGGCCCGTCGGTTTTCAATTCGATGACGTGAGCCACCAATTCGTTCGACCAGGCGATGTCGCCGAATTCGAGGTCACTGACGACAGCCCCGGCTTCATCACGGAGGACCGATTCTGCGATTGGCCGCACATCGAGCGACTCAGCGTCGACGATCATATACTCCAGCTCAATGCCGACGGCCTCGAAGAGTCGTCTCCGCGGTGGGCAATCAACAGAATCAGTCATCGGTAGTCCGAAATGGCGGCCTTCTGGGATTCAATGCGGCGAAGGAACGACTCCATCACCCGGCGATACAACTCGTCGCGAAGAATGCTGTCCTCGCAACCCGCATCAAGATTGGGGTTGTCATTCACCTCGATCACGTAGAATTTTCCGTCCGACTCCTTGACGTCGACGCCGTACAAGCCGTCGCCAATCAGTCCGGCAGCCTTCTGAGCGATTTGGACAGCCTTCCGTGGTGCCAGTTCGATGGGAATGGTTTCAGATTTCCCATATCGTCCCCGGCCTTCCCGCTCCTGTTGAATGATTTGCCAGTGACCTGGAGCCATGTAGTACTTGCAGGCGAAGAAAGGGCGGTTGTCGAGGAGGCCAATGCGCCAATCGTACGTCGTCGGCAGGAACTCCTGAGCGACGAGCAACTCGGATTCGGCGAAGAACTCTGTGAGCTTCTCGTCCAGTTCCTCTGCCGTCGTCACTTTCTCGACCCCGCGCGAGAAGGAGCTGTCCGGCTTCTTGATCACACAAGGCAATCCCAGTGTGGGAATGATTTCGTCGGCGTTCGCCTTGTGTACGACCAGGGTCCGAGGAGTCGGGATCTTCTGCCGGGTCAGCAGTTCGGCGAGATAGACTTTGTTGGTGCAGCGGGCGATGGAGGTTGGCGAGTCGATGACCGGCATGCCTTCCCGCTCTGCACGTTGGGCAAACCGATAGGTGAAATGGTTGACGAACGTCGTTGCCCGAATGAACAGTGCGTCATACTCCATCAGCGAACCGTAATCGTCGCGAGTGATCAGTTCGGCAGCGATTCCCAACTGTCCGGCCGCCTTAATGAATTTCTTGAGAGCCACAGGTTCCGAAGGGGAATTCTCACCTTCCTCAGGGTTGTGGAGGATTGCCAGGTCATACCGCATCCGTGACGACTTCCCCTTCGAGACGGAGCGGCCGGAGAAGTGCCGCGTCGCTTGTTCGGTCACGAATGGCCAGTGACTCTCTGGCACGTCGCTGGTTGCAATCGCCTTGACACTTCGCATCTGCCAGTGGCCGTTCTTCACGAACTTCACCCGCAGCAGCGGCGCCTGGAAGATGTTGAAGAGATGTTTGGCGAGTCTGTCGTACCGCTTGGCGAGGTTGCGACCGAAGTAGATACTGAGAGTGAACGAATCCGACTGAATCGGAACGAGTGAAAGCTCGATCTCTTCTTCCAGCTCTCCGGCGGCGTAACGCACCATGGCCGGAGATTTCAGGTCTTGCAGGGCGTTTATCCCCGGAAGCGGCTTGTGACCGCGGGCTTCAGCCAGAAGCGAGACATAGTACCCCGTGCTCTGGTACTTGTACGAACGGCAGAGATTGAACACCTTGACGTGACGGCGCGCCGAGAAATCCGGTTCCGTGAGATAGGTCCAGGCATCGACCACTTCCACATTGGGGATGTCGATCGGCCAATCTGTCGCGTGATCAGAGACGATGAGTGCGGGCATTTGTGTCGACTTCCTCCGTTGAGCGACTGGGTTCAATCAGCAGCAGGTTTGCATCAAAAGTCACGATCCCCAGCATGATCGCTGCAAACGCGCGATCAATATTCACTGCATACAGGTGACTGCCATCGAACGGATTCGATTCCAGAGGATCCGCCACGAGGACCGTCTTGTCGACCGCGTTGTATCCGTACAACACCACGAAATGACCGCAGGGATAACCACGCACATCGTCCGGTGCACTCGTTCGTCCATTCACGGGAGGGACTAACGACACCTCGCGCGGTTCACCGTAGAGGAAGGTGGAACTTAACCCGGTAATGATAGGGACTTTCTGCTCCAGCGAGGCACGGATCAAGTCGATTGTCAACACGTCCATGTTGATCTCACCGCCCAGGTCGAGAAACTCGACGTAAGCATCCGTTGCCTCATTCAGTCGAGCAGAGTTCTTGGCTGCGCGTTGCTGCAACAGCTTCGCCCGGAGGTCGACGTTGGAGTCTCCGAACCATGTCGGGTCGAAGACCTGCAGATTGAACGTGCAGATGCGGGCTCGATACCCTCTTCTCAGGGCGTGATTGCCGAGAAAGACCGCAAGCGTGCCTCCCTGTTCGAGCTGTCCGACTTCCCCAATAACATCGTCCAGCGGCAGCGATTCGCCGAAGTAACGATAGACCGAGTGCAGACAAGTCGGTCCACACGTCGAATCGTTCGGTTGAGGGAGGATCTCAAAAGTGAGACGGTGATCGGTCATTTCAATCTCGGGAGCGTGGACGCCCGCGTCAACGCTGTCGCGCCGAATTCTACCGGGTTCCATTGCCCTGTCGATGCCATTCGGATGCAAAATGTGGGGAGGTCCTGTCACAACTCATGATCCAGATGAGGAGTGAGACGTTGCTCCGGTGCCCCCGACTCAACTTGAAGATATCGGTTGCGCAGCCTGCGATATCTCCATTCCAGGAGCAGAATGATGATGAGGACAAGGGCGACTCCCCCGTACTTGACAAGTGGGTGATTCTTGTCGAGGTGTTCGCCGATGACTTCCGCCGTCATCAGCATGATCCCGTCTCCGACTAGACTGCCGAGGACGATGCCGATAAATGTCATCACCCGACCAAGCCCCAGCAGGCGACCAAAAATGGAGCCGCCGATGCTTCCCGTGGCTGCCAACGGAAAGGAGACAAACATGACAAGTCCCAGAAATGTCATCCGGCGAATCCACGGTTGGTGACTCAGGATGAACTGTCCGTCGTACATCAGAATTCGAATTTTCGGTCCCAGCCAGGGGATCTGAAACAGGAAGCCAAGGTGGAACGCAAGGACAGACGCGGTTGCCACATCAAGATAGAAAACCATCGCAAACAACTCGAAAGAACTCATGTCACTGGCGACGGACGCCACATCGGGGTCGGCTCCCCCCAGAATGATGAAGCGGCCGAATAACCACAGTGATGCAAGGGCCATCATCACGAGACGATGCAGGTAGCCCCAGCCTGCCACAAATCCGATGAAACCCAGCAATATCGCTGTGACAACGAGAGGACCGAAGAGTGTTGTTGCCCAGAACACCGGATGTTCTCCGCGAAAGTCCAAGTGGACATCTTGAAGGTCCACGTTGTGATCCCGACTGTGCATCTGTTCTGTTCTTCGAGCAGGAGTTTCCCCGAGAGGGGTGATTCGCGTCGTTCTTGAGTTGGTCGACAAGTGGGATCTCTCTCACCTGACCGGCGCAAAGGGCCAGATGAGCGGAATCAGGATGAGGCAGATCGTCATGATTAACAGGTCGAGTGGGATGCCAAAACGGAGGTAATCGGAAAACCGGTACCCTCCCGGGCCGTAGACCATGAGATTGGTCTGATACCCAATGGGCGTTGCAAAGCCGGCCGATGCGGCCATCATCACTGCCATCGCAAACGGCATCGGACTAAGTCCAAGTGAAGCGGCTGACGCGATCCCGATGGGGAACACCAGCACGGCTGCGGCATTGTTGGTAATCAGTTCCGTAAACAGCATTGTTGTCAGATAGACCGCTCCGAGCACCAGATAGGGTTCTCCTCCGGCCCAGCCGATCATGGCGTTTGCAATCGCCAGCGCTGCACCGCTTCGGTCGAGCGTCAGTCCGACGCCCAGCGAACCTCCAATCACCAGCAGGACGGACCAGTCGATGCTCTTGTGAGCCTCACTCACCGAGCAGCACCCCGTGACGATCATGAGCGCTGCGGCCAGCAACGACGCCGTCACCATCTCCAGCCACTCCATGGATGCCACGATGACCAGACAGGCCAGAATGGCAATCGCAACGTTTGCCCGGTTGTGACGCACTGAGGTCGAGTTTTCAACACCGCTGATGAGATAGAAGTCGGGCGAATCTTGCAATTCCTTCACAAACGACGGACGGGCTTCGAGGAGCAACGTATCCCCGGCCTGAAGCACGATGTCTCCAATGCGACCGGAGATGCGACGCCCACTTCTCGCGACGGCGACCACGGCCGCATCGTAGACGGTGCGGAAGTGACCATCGCGGATACTGCTGCCCACCAGCGGGCAACGGTCGGAAACGACAACCTCGATCAGCGACCTCTCCCGTTGGCCGGAAGACAACTGAAACGAGGGATCGACCGCCGGTGCCAATCCTCGAAGCCTCTGGAGCTCGACGGTCGATTCAACGCTGCCCACGAAGATGAGTCGGTCTCCTGATCGAAGTCGTTCCTGCGGGCTAACGGCAGCGAGGACTTCCCCATGCCGATCGATCTCGATGAGGAACAATCCCGGCAGGTGCCGCAACCCGGCCTGTTCGATGGATTGTCCGACCATGGGGCTTTGCTGCGGCACCAGCATTTCCACTGAGTATTCCCGAGGATCGTCAGCTCGATTGATGCCCGGTTGTCGATCGGGCAACAGCCACTTCTGAGCCACCAGAATGTAGATCAGTCCGGCAAGACAGCAGGGAATGCCCACCCACGCCGGCTCGAACAAGGTCAAGCTCCCTAAATCCGTCTGTTTGGCGATCAGACCGCTGACGACCAGATTCGTGCTGGTGCCGATCAGAGTGCACAATCCTCCCAATGTCGCGGCAACCGTGAGAGGCATATAGAGCTTGGACGGGCTGATTCCGGTCCTCCGGCACAGGTCGCTGACGATCGGGAGGAACATCGCCACCACGGGCGTATTGTTGAGGAATGCGCTGAAGCCGGCGATGGGGAAAATGAGCCGGGCCTGCGCTGCGGGAATCGACGTCTCTGTGCGTCCCATCATGGGGCGCGCGAACCGTGTCATGGCACCGGTCCGGACCAGCCCAGCAACGACCACGAACAGTGCGCCAACCGTCACCACAGCAGGGTTCGCCAGACCGGCGAGCGATTCGCCCGCAGATGGCAAGCGTTCGCTGCCGCTCACCTCGCGAACCACCAACAGGCACAACAGGACGCTCAGGACCAGCAGGTCCGGTGGTCCCCAGTTGCGGGCCAGTCCGACCAGCATCACGACGACAGCCGCTACAGAAAGCCATGCCTCCCAGGTCATGTGGCATCATCTCCTGATTGACTGAAAGGCATCTCAGACACCTGATGTGATGAATTCTGTAGAGGCGCTGTGATCACGGTTGTCGTCTGAATGACCGCACGACAAGCACGGCCAATGTGATGAGCGTCAATGGCAGGGCGAAGCCCAACATTACAAGCTTGAAGATCGGCAAGGCGTCGCTTCGAGTGGTCAGCATGATCAATGTAGCTGTGTAGGCAACGTAGTAACCCAGAAACAGCGCTCCCTCCCAACGGGCGATCCGATGGCCGGTGAAGAAGATCGGCAGACACGCTCCCGCCACTGCGGTCATGACGGGGATGTCGAAATCGATCGCCTGTTGTGCCACCGGCACTCCCTGCGGGGAAACGAGCGCCGAAAGGCCAAGCACGCCGAGTATGTTGAACAGGTTGCTGCCGACCACGTTGCCCACCGCGATGTCTCGTTCGCCGCGCATGGCCGCAACGAGGGATGTTGCCAACTCGGGAAGTGACGTCCCGCCGGCCACGATCGTCAGCCCGATCACCAGCTCGCTGACGCCGAAATCCCTCGCCAGGACCGTTGCGCTCTCCACTAGCCATCGCGCTCCCAGCACGAGCAACACAAGACCGACGGCAATCAGCAGCAACTGCCACGACAGGCCGCGCCAACTCAGTGGTTTATCGGTACTCAAAGAATCGGAGTTCTCTTGTGAACCGAACGCTTCGGCATACTCCTCCCGGACAGCGGCCGATTCCCTTCGCCCCGCGATGATGCACCATGAGGTGTACCCCAGGAGCCCGGCGAACAACATCCCCCCTTCCACACGATCGACCTGACGATCGAGGCTCAATAGCCAGGTGAGGAGCGAGACACCGATCATCAGCGGGACATCGAACCGCACGAGCTTCTGATCGACAACGAGCGGGACGATCAAGGCCGACAGCCCCAGGATGAGAAGCACGTTGAAATTGTTGCTGCCCACGACATTGCCGATGGCGAGATCAGCCTTTCCGCTCAGCGACGATGCGACCGAGACCGCCATTTCGGGCGCACTTGTCCCGAACGCCACGACGGTCAATCCCACAATCAGAGGGGAGATGCCGATGAAGGCCGCCAGCCGTGACGAGCCGCGCACGAGCAGTTCCGCACCGAAGACCAGGGCGATCAGTCCGCCAAGCAAGAGAAGAGATGTCGTCATGCAATCACTCCGTCGAGACCTCAGGCGGCGGTTCCGGAAGCCAGAAGCAGGCAATCGAGCCGATGGCATACGCGGTCAGCGCAACACACCCTGCCGCCAACGCCGTCGATTTGTCAGGCATGAATGGCGTGAGCGTGGTCGTCGCCAGTGCCGCCGAGGTCCCGATCATACGCCCGCCGATGTTGGCCGCGAAGCTCTCACCCGTTCCCCGTAGATGCACCGGATAAACACGAGGCAGATAGTTGCCCCAAAAACTGAACTGGGCGATCGTCAACAGACCGGCCGCAAAGATGCCCCATTTCAGCAGCTCCAGGTTATCCTGAGCAGGAAAGAAATAGACGAGTGGAATCAGAATCAATCCGGGAATCTGAAACAGTCGCATCAGGAGACGACGACTCACGATCCAGACCGCGCACACCGCCAGCACGAAGCGACCGACCAGCCCTCCAATCTCCTGATAGAAGTTCACCTGGGCAGCCGTCTGCTGTTCGATCTTCTTTTGAGCGGGGACCGGCTTACCGGCTGTCAGTTGTTTCACCTCCGGAAGCGAGGGAACAATGCGTGGTGTGTGCTGGAGTGCGCCGAACGCAGCTCCGTAACTGCATGCGAACATGATCGTCGTCACGATCGTTGTGCGGCGAAATTCCGGCGAAAACAGAGCTGCCACGCTGGGCCGCTGCAAGGTCCCCTGAATCTTCTTCCGCTCCCACTCCGGAGACTCCGGGAGGAACGGGCGAATCACAATCAAGGGAAGAGCGGGAATGACGCCGGAGATCAGCGTGTATCGCCACGCCTCATGTCCCCCCTGAATGGCGGGGAGCAAGTCCCCATACTGGAGTGCCAGGACGTTGGCTCCGGTGACCAGCAATCCTCCCAGTGATGAAAACGCTTGCGTGAAGCCGAGCACCGCCTCTCGCTGTTTCGGATCGGGAAACAACTCCGCCAGCCATGCCACCGCTGCAACGAACTCGACGCAAACTCCAACGAAGGTCGTGCAGCGCAGCACCAGCAGCATCTCGATGGATGTCGAGAATCCTGCCGCACAAGCGGAGAATGCATACAACAGAATGCTCCCCACCAACACCCGTCGACGCCCCCACAGGTCTGTGAGATAGCCGCCGAGCAAACCGAAGACACCGCCGACCATCGCCGGGACAAAGAACAACAGTCCCACCCAATGTTCAAACTCCGGTGTCCCCGGACTGGCCCCCACCAGTTCCTGAAGAGCCGGTCTCACGATCAACGGGAGCATCAGCAGTTCGTAGATGTCAAAGGCAAAACCGATCGATGCGATCACACAGATCAGCCATTGGGTCCGCGTGAATTGGAGCTTCATTTCTTCGTTCTTCGATAGGTCAGGGATACACGCATTGTCGCGACGGCAACCCCGGTCGTTGGGTTGGCTCCGGCTACCAATCATTCAAGAAGCGCTTTGCCACGTGTTTCAGGTGCGAAGGGGAGTACGAGCAATCCGAGGAGGAACACACTGCACATGGATACGCCTGCCAGACGCATTGGTTCCGGATAGGCCGCAAACACCTCACTCGTCAACACGCCGAGAGTAAACGGTCCGCTCGCCGCGATGAACCGCCCAACGTTGTAGCAGAACGATGTCCCAGTGCTTCGCAACCGTGTTGGAAAAAGTTCCGGAAAGTAGATTGCGTATCCTCCAAATAGTGAAAGCAAGCAAAAGCCCATCAGGGGAATCATCCAGAAAACGTCGCTGATGTCATTCAACCTCCAGAAGACAAGAGCCGTGCTGAGTCCGGCCGCGACAAACGAGATCGCAAAGGTGGGTCTGCGACCGATGCGATGAGTGAGCATGCTGAATCCATAGATGCCGAAGAATGCTCCGAAATTCAACATCATGGAGGTATACCCTGCCCACCGTGTCAATCTCCCGTTGATCTCCTTCGAGCGCGAAGTAATCTGTGACACCAACTTGCCACGATCGGTCTGATCGGCGGTTCCCGAGAGATACGCTCGTCTGTGTTGTCGTTCATCGGCTGATTGCCCCTCGTGATCCAGCTGGACGAGCACTGAGTCGACCGTGATCGGCTGTGACTGATCATGCAACACGACCATGGTGGCCAGGATCGGTTGAGCATCAGCTGATTCCTGTGACGAGTTAAGCAACTGGGAAGGTCGCAGCGTGCCTGCCCATTGATCCAATCCCTGTGGGTCGCTCAACAGAAGTCTGAGTACATTCCGGTCCCAAGTCGCCCATCCGTTGTCGCGGGCCTCCTGCTCAAACACCTTGCGAAACACACTGCGGTTCAAATCGATACTGAAAAAACCGATTCCCCAGACTCCGACAACTCCACTGGTTGCCATGATCAGCCCAACGATCGCCCTCCGTCTCCATCGTGGATCGCCGAACAACTCGCGATACGACCCAGCCTTGTGACTTGCGGGCCGAACAACATGCCCTTCGATCATCATCTCCTCCTCATCCGTGGAGGATTCAACAGCCGCCTGCCATCGTTCCGGCTCCTTCAGCCGACGTCGGATCACCAAAGCCAACAATGCTGGCAGCGTTCCCACAACGAACATGGCCCGCCACGCTGTCAGGGTTACTCCCATCAACTGCCACTGCCCGAGCACACCGCCTTCTTCCAAGTGCCCCAGGCCGATGCTAATGAGCGCAGCGATAATGTTGCCAACCGCCGAGAGTGCTTGCAGGAGTCCGAGAGCAAATGGTCTGGCGGAGTGAGGCATCACCTCCGCCACCAACGCAACTCCAACAGCAAACTCACCTCCCACTCCGAGACCGGTCAGGAAACGGTAGGCACAGAAGTCCCACACACTGGTCGATAAGGCGCTTAAACCGGTGCAAGTTGAGTACGCCAGGATCGTCAGCATCATTGTTCTGGCACGACCGATACGATCCCCCAGCATCCCGAAGAACAAGCCACCACTTGCCCAGCCGATCAGGAACACCGCGGTCGTGATCCCCGCATACCGATCAACCTCGCCTTTTGCCGGAAGGTCTCCATGGGGTCCAGTCAACAACTCGTTCATTGCTGGAATTCTTGCCAGATTAAACAGCTGCTGATCCATCGTGTCGAAGAGCCATCCGAGGGCAGCCACGGCCAGGACGAACCAATGGTATCGCGTCAACTCGCGATACCATTGCCCGTTTGTCATTGGAAGTTCGCCATTCGCCATCAGGCCACCTGTTGAACCGGTGGGAACGGAGCAGAAGGTGTTTCAGGAGACGTCGGCGGTGAGACCAGTGTCGTGTCAGTGAACTCGCCGGGCAGGAAGTCGATCGTCAATGGCAGCTTGGGCGGGAATCCATACTTCCATGAAAGGTATTGCCACCAACTCATCCGTCGCTCCCACTGTGCGACCGCATTGCTCAATCGACGAACGGACGGATGGTCCTTCTCTGCGATCTCTTGCAACGTGTCTCGGACTCCCAAAGGAAGTCCAGCCAGAAGGAGTGCCGTCGAGAAGTTGGTTCGATAGATGACCGGGAGCTCCGGTTTCATCCAGATGCAACCGGAAGGGAGGACGAGCGACCGAAAAACACGGACAGCATCGGCCGGACGCCCCAGTCGCATGAAGCAGACCCCGCGTGCATTGAGGATCTCCTGTGACGAACTGTTCCCGTTGGCAAGCATTCGCAGTGCCTCCTCGTACTCACCGACATCGGCGAGACGCACGGCCTTACTCACGAGAGGAAGTGAAGATCCCACGGACTGATCCTGAAACTCAAGTAAACGTCTATGATTCGTCATGACATGAACTCCGATGTATTTGATGCGCCCCGATTGTTGACATGGGATGGGCGTGAATGATGCGTAGACTTACCAGTGCTGCTGACCTCCCGCTTGGGGAAAGGGCACGCCTTGTCTCAGACGGACGACTCCGCAACCATTGCGGTTTCGATTCCAGTCAGGGTGAGACGTACTCCCAATGCGACAACGCCAACAGGGAGGTGTTGCACGCATTGGTCCCGGATGGTGACAGGCGACCATCGGAAGGCGAGACCAGTGGTCCTTCGAAGCTGAAATGACGGGCAGGTTCCAAGACGTGAGCACGCCATCAACCGTGCGGACGACGTCAATCAACCCGACAACACAGCCTCAATGAGGCACTAGGTCCGTAGCAGGACCCCCAAGGTCAAAAGCGTCGGGCTGGCGGACACCGGACTCGCATGCGGACCGAATGCTTGATGCCCGCGAATAAGGTGGCTTGACCGGTGACGGGTCCCACGCCAGGCCAATCGAGCGATCACAGAGTCTCTGACAGGAACGGGCGATCTTTCGTTCTGCAAGCCCGGTGCGTGGGGAAGCACACCCCGACCGGAGAGTGTTTGCGGCAGTGATTCGTCTCCGACGTCATCGTTGGCAGAAACCGAGGCGACGAGTGTGGTCGACGCATCATTCGGTAAATCGGTCGAAGTGAAAGTCCAGATGCCGACGCCGAACAGCAAAACGCCAGTCAATACACGTGTCAGGGACGTGTGTTGTCGCGCACGCCAAAAACGCCTGAAGGCCCTGCACGGAGTAGGGATTCTCTCGTCGGGAGAAAGGAGCACGACAGAAGTAGTGTGATTCGTCTTCAAGTCCGGGGAACGCTGATCGCGTTGCTAGGTCGCCAGCCGGTTTCCAAACCATCCAAAAGAATGGCCCAACCGGCTCGTCGACATCAACATTATCTCATCGGCACGAATTTGTTGCAATGGGACACAATCAGAGCTCTTGTCCGATTTTTACGAATGCCCCAACCTCCCGGGTCAATCAGCCGGAATGCGCGTCCCTCTGTTGACCGACGAGTTGAGAAGAGAAGACAGGTCGGGTTTTGAAGCCACTTCCATGAAACGTAGGCATCTGACGCCCAAACTTCGCGATATCCAAATGCCCGTGGCACTGAATCACGACCTGGCGAACGCTCCGATGCCCGTGCAAGACATTGTCCTCAAGGTGTGCCACTGTCGTCCCGGCAGTGCGAGTGCGCGATCAACCGCGAAACACCATTCCCCGTCCCAATCTCACTCCACGCCCACCCTCCTTCGACACGGCTGACACAGCCGTGGCACACCCCAACCACCCAACCGGGGCATGGGACAACATCGTCGCTCATCCCCGCATGACGAACCAGGCGAACTCTCCGATGGGGAATGGTGGTCGCTCGGGATACCCATGTCGTCATGCGGAACGTGACGACTCTGGCTCACGGCCAGTCATCCGTCGCCTTGCCGAATCCGAAACACCTCGGCTCAATAGCTGTACGGGTAATAGGCCGAGTAAGTGACCGGGTAAATCGGGTACACAGCGGGACGATAGGCCACAACCGGCGGCGCGACGTAGACCGGGGCAACCGCTACAGGGGCAACCACCACTGGTCGATACGCAACCACTGGAGGAGGCACATAGACGACAGGAGCGGGGGCGACGTAATAAGTCGAGTAGCCATAGTACGCAACTCGATGACGAGGCCACCAATGAGCCTCAGCGTCAGTTGCTACGGCAAACGATGCAAGAAATGTCAACGCGATCAACCAAGCCTTCATCGTTTCTCCCCCTTGTGTGATGGTCATGAAGTGCGGCACTTGCCTCCTCAATTGAAGCAACCCCATTCCACCACTGCAACTCTCACGCGGTCCCAATTCGCCCTGTCGATGCGATGCCGTCGGCCACTCAACGTCGATTCCACCCAACTCAAACAAGTCGCGTCACACGAATCAGTGGTCACGCGGAGCGAAATGTTTCCACTCCGAAGCCTTCCAACCTCTGCCCGAAGACATCTCGAATTGCCCCCAAGGTGTGCCACTGCCGTCCCGGCAGTGCGAGCGCGCGATCAACCTCGAACCACCATTCCCCGTCCCAACCTCACTCCACGCCGCCCCTCCATCAACACGGCTGACACAGCCGTGGCAGAGGCCAAGCATTGATCCGGAAGACTTGGCGCACTCTTCTTGAATGCGTTAGCGAGAATTACGAGACAGCACGCTTCGACAGTGGAGAAAGGCGGTGGTCAAATACTGGTTTATCATATGGACGAACCGGAAGCGTCCCATCAATTGCACCCGCAATTCGTTCACGTCCGGTTTCGACGTAGTCATCCCATATCTCCGCGGACAGGGAATGTCGACCTTCCAGCGCAGCGGCGACACCAGTAGTACAGACACCTGCGAAAGGGTCGAATACCAAGTCCCCCTTTTTCGTCAAAGCAAGAATCAGTCGCTGTGCAAGCGAGACTGGAAACTGGCAAGGGTGTTGAGTCTTTTCCGGATGCCGCGACTTTACATTTGGGATGTCCCAAACATCAAAGTTGAAGTCCCATACATCCTCAGGATTTTTGCCAAGAGGATTCGCGCTCAAGTTTCCCTTGTTCGGTCCTTTGTATGCTTTCTTTCCCGGATACTTTGATGGGACTCGAACCGCATCGAGATCAAACTCATGACGAGAGTTCTTTGAAAACCACAACACAACTTCATGACGCGGGCTAAAGCGTTTTTTGCAATGGAGACCGTGACCGAACCTCCAGATGATTCGATTCCGCAGGTGGAGGCCGAGGCGCCGAAGCTCATCAAAAAACAAATAGTCCAACGGTATGACCTCATCGTTTCTTACGTAGGTACCAACTTGCAGGCAGAAACTTCCATCACTTTTCAAGCGGGGAATGATTTCCTCGAACACACTGCAAATCCAATCGATGTGGCTCCGCAAGTCCGTAACGGATTCGTACTCCTTTCCAACATTGTACGGTGGCGACGTCACTACGAGATCGATGAACTCGCGACGTGGCAATCGTCGAAGTAGATCACGGCAATCTCCTTCCCAGATTGTGTGTCTGCCAAGAGTAGCGATCCTTTGAGTAGCGGAAACGATCTTGGGTCGCTCAGACTTCTGACGCTTTCTCGCGGCAACAGAGATTTTCTTACTGGTATTCATAGAACCGAAAAAGTGAAGGGCGAATAATCTCGTATTCAGCCATGAACGCATTCGAACCAGAGGACAGAGTGCGGAGCATCTGCCCTCCCGTATGAACAATCGACAATGCAAGGCAAAGGGAAAACTCCGGACTTTCGCAGTCGATGAGTCCAGAGCATATGCGGTCGAGAGTAAATGGACGATAAGGAATGTACCGATTGTAGTGAGGCAGCACTGGATCGTCGTATGGCCAAAACGCCACCCCATAATGGAGCCGGTTCCGTGCGTGACCACACCGCTCTGCCTCAAAGCCAAGCAAGTGGGTGCGAAGCGACGACGGTAGAACGTCATCTTGAAAATACGTCCGGTCGATTGCCTTCTGAAACAACCTCCAAAGCTCGCGGTGCCGCACCGATGTGGTCAAATCAAGAAGCCAGAGCAATTCGTCTGCTCCCTTAGAGTCTGATGACATCGTCGCTTTGCGCCCGAAGCAGTCTACAAGATGATCGGGATCACCGCCTTCCAAACGGACAAACGCTATCCCCAAGAATCCAAGAACCGACTGAGCTGCCGTGAAGGCCGCGAGGTAGCCAATGGAAATAGCACAATTTCGTTTATCGGCTGCATCGGCCGTCAATGCGGCATCGAGCAAATTGCAAGATTTTTGAATTCCGAAAAAAGATTCTTTCAGGAGATTTTGATAGACCGATCGTGGCGGGTTATCGATTTCACGTGGATGGCTACCCGAGGTTTTCTGGACCTCTGCCCGAAGATCAGATAATTCGAAGAGTTCGCCTGCTGGCTTCTCGCCTGGCGCAGACGAAGCTTCTGGAAATCGTAGCCAAGCAACACGTATGGCAGGCCAGCGTCGCTGGACCAGCTTACGAAGTTTGCTCGAAATGATATCCTTTGACACGTGTGGTGCTCACTCAAGAACAATATCAACCGGATTCTCGTCTTCCGCATCAACATCTTCGAACGCAGCTTTTATGTCATCTGCTGCGACGTTCTCGGCCTTTGTCCCACTTCCAAGCTCCCTCCACGCGTTGAAATCAAAGTCATCAATCAGTGACAATTCATTGGCCGCGTCTTCAATCCTGAACGCTTTGTGCTTGGTCATGACCCTCAAGAAAAAGTACTGAAAGACATTCATCAATGCCCCAAAACCGATCGTCTGAAAGAAGATGCTTTTCGAGGCGCGGTACTCATCAGGAAACACATGTTCCAATGCGGCAAAATAGTTCGAGAGAATCTGGGCCCTCTGGCTGTCGGTGTAGGAGTTGAGAATTCCATTCTTCTGCACATATGGAGTAACCTTCCGAATGAAATTCGTCATGGACACTTGCTTCCCACTCTTGGGAGACGTCACGACCACGATTCGGTCGAAAAACATCGAATCAGCAGACTTTCTCATCAAGTTTGCAAGATCTACAGCTCGTTCTTGAGCGACCTCTTTTTCGCTCTTGGACCCAGGAAGATTTTTCATCAAGTCATAGTAGAGACTTGAAGGCACCCCAACTTGCTCCTTGTTGATTGTCACGAACATACTGATTTCGTCCTTAGGCTTGGCATTTAGGACGGCGACAATAGGAATGATGATGTCGCTCTCAGCTTTATGTGCACCGAGAAGGCGGTGTTGTCCATCCACTACCCAACCTGCATCTTCTCGATTACGAATCTGAATTTCAGAATTCGACTTCGCCAGTTTCGCGTCATTCTCTCGAAACGAAATCAACACACTTGTCGGAAGTGGATTTGAAGCATCAATGAATGCCGCCAGTTTCTTGGCACGTGACGGAGAAGCGGCTCGTTGATAACCCTTCTCTTTATTTTCCTCTTTCTGGTCGACTTCTGTCAGATCGTATATAGTCTTCGCTTCTGCCGTGAAAACTGCGAACGAGTGCTTACCCTGTGTGAATGGGATGCACGGAAACTTGATCCATTGTGGAGCCATTTCGAATCGTCTCCTTGGTTGACAAATCGTGTTTACCCTTCGTCAGACTCTCGCAGGCTTGCGAGCACTGAATAATCCTCCAATGTCGTCGTGTCACCGGCGGATTCTCTGCCGGCGGCGATGTCTCTCAGGAGCCTCCGCATGATCTTGCCGGACCGTGTCTTCGGCAGGGCGGCGGTGAAGCGGATTTGGTCGGGGGTGGCGAGGGCGCCGATTTGTTGGCGGACGTGGGCGATGAGTTCCTTTTGGGCGGCCTCTAAGGCGTCACCGGTGGCGATTTCGCCTTTGGGGATCACGAAGCAGCAGATGCCTTCGCCTTTGAGGTCGTGGGGGAAGCCGACGACGGCTGCTTCCGCGACGCTCTCGTGGGAGACGAGGGCGCTTTCGACTTCCATCGTCGAGAGGCGGTGGCCGCTTACGTTGATCACGTCGTCCACGCGACCCAT
The DNA here is from genome assembly GCA_020426505.1 of Planctomycetaceae bacterium. GTDB lineage: Bacteria > Planctomycetota > Planctomycetia > Planctomycetales > Planctomycetaceae > JAHBXU01. Next base: position 25,317 of record JAGQPX010000029.1, read on the forward strand.
CACCCAGTAGTAACCGTCCTCATCGCGGCGGGCTCCATCGCCGGCGAAGTAGTACTTGCCGTCGAACTTGCTGAAGTACGTCTCGATGAAGCGGTCGTGATCGCCGTAGAGCGTGCGAAGCATGTGAGGCCACGGCTGCGTCATCACGAGCAGTCCACCTTGGTTTGCTTCGAGCGGTTCGCCCTGTTCGGAGACGATGGCGGGAACGACGCCGGGCAGCGGTTTGGTGCAGGAGCCGGGCTTCGTTGCGGTGACGCCGGGGAGCGGCGAGAGCATGATGCCGCCCGTCTCCGTCTGCCACCAGGTGTCGACGATGGGGCACTTCTCTGCTCCGATGGTCTTGTGATACCACATCCACGCTTCCGGATTGATCGGCTCACCGACCGTGCCCAACAGGCGCAGCGATGACAGGTCATGTTGCTGCGGCCAGTTGTCACCCCACTTGATGAACGCCCGGATGGCGGTCGGGGCCGTGTAGAAGGTGTTGACCTTGTGCTTCTCGACGATGTCCCAGAAGCGGCCTTCGTCCGGCCAGTTGGGAGCCCCTTCGTACATCATGGTGGTGACGCCGTTGGCGAGCGGACCGTAGACGATGTACGAGTGACCCGTGATCCAGCCGATGTCAGCCGTGCACCAGTAGGTGTCCTCGTCCTTGAAGTCGAACACCCAGCGGGACGTCATCATGGTGCCGAGCAGGTAGCCTGCGGTGGTGTGCAGGACACCCTTCGGTTTGCCGGTCGAGCCGGACGTGTAGAGGATGAACAACGGGTGCTCGCTGTCGAGGTGCGTACACTCCCGGTCGGCGACTGCGTCCTCCATCAAGTCATGCCACCACAGATCGCGACCGTCCTCCATTGAGACATCACCACCCGTTCGCCGCACGACGACCACCTTCTCGACTGACGGGCTCTTGCCGTCTGCAAGAGCATCATCGACCGTCGCTTTGAGGGGGATCTCCTTGCCGCGTCGCCAGCCTCCGTCTGCGGTGATGACCAGTTTGGACTGGGCATCGTTGTTGCGGTCACGGATGGCGTCCGCACTGAAGCCGCCGAAGATGATGGAGTGCGTTGCCCCGACCCGTGCACAGGCGAGCATGGCGATCGCGAGTTCGGGAACCATCGGCATGTAGAGCGTGACGCGGTCGCCCGCTTCGATGCCCAGCTTGTCGAGCACGCTGGCGAATTTGCAGACCTCATGATGCAGTTGCTGATAGGTCAGCGTCCGAGTGTCGCCCGGCTCGCCTTCCCAAATGATGGCCGCCTTGTTCTTCCGCCACGTGAGCAGGTGCCGGTCGAGACAGTTGTACGACGCATTGATTTTGCCGCCGGTGAACCACTTGGTCTCCGGCATGTCCCCTTCCATCACCGAGTCGTACATCTGGAACCAGTCGAGTTCGTTCTGAGCAATGTCGCCCCAGAAGCCCGCTGGGTCGTCCTTCGCCCGGTTCCACATCTCCTCGTACTGCTGCTCTGAGGAAATCATCGCATGTTTGGTGAATTCCGCAGGCGGCGGGAACTTGCGAGTCTCAGTCAGGACGGATTCGATGGCGTTGCTGTTGTCAGACATGATGATTCCTTATTGGCAGATAGCTTTTGGCTGATGGCAAAGTGGCTCTTGTCTCTCAGCTCTGGACTCTTGACTGAATGACCGCGGAGACGCGGAGGTCGCTGAGACGCGCGGAGAGGGAGTGAGAGGCACGCACGTTTCGACGATGTTTCAGCCGTCGATGCTACGGCTGCGAGCGCCGGAGTTCAACGCAGTGAGACATTCACTGATTGAAGATCAATGCGAATCTCCGTACGCTGTGACCTCACCATCGCGACTGAGAAAAAAGTACATGCACCCAACATCGGCGAACATCATTCGCCATTGCCCCCAGTTGGAATAGTCTCTGCGTTTTCTCGCGTCTTCTGGCAACTGCTTGAGGTCAACGAACGGCCACTCTTGCGGTCGCCGATAGGCGAGTCCAAGCGAGTTGAGCGCACAAAGCAATCGGGGAGCGTCTTTCTTCTGGCGTCGATCACCTTGGACAAAGAATGTCATGGGGCCAATCTTGGTCGATTGTGTCACTGGGAATCGATACGGCTGATCGTGTCCCTCACGGTCAAACGCTTCGAGGCTCTCGGGATACTCCTGATATCGCAAGATGGCTCCCGAAAGTTGCGGAACGGTAAAAGAAGGCGCAGGAATGTCCTTTTCGGAAACTGGATTATTCAGGTTTCTGGAACTCCACTCCAGGTGGAGGTCGCTTTCTTTGAGTCCCCAGTGACTATGATCGTTTTCAAAAAACACCAACAGCACATCGTCCGGCAGATTTTCAGGAGAGATGTCTTTTGAGTCGAGAAAACAAAACTGCGCGACGAACGTGTAGGGTTTGCCGTTTTGGTTTCGCGGCCACGGTTTGTCAGCCTCGCGGTGTGGAACGCCACCGAGTTTGGTGAGATACGGTTGGATGGGGAGCTTTGTACTCCACAAGAAAACATCTACGGCTTCTGGCTCGCCAAGGTCATGTTTTCGAGCGACCTTCCGGCGAACTTGCTCGACACAACAGATGTCTGCCGGTCGAGTGACAATCACCCCCGATGGCTTTCGACGATCAAGAGGATCGTCAGGTGGAGTCGGTGGGAAATGATAATGGCGATCTCGCTCCGGATGTTCAAAGGCTTCGTACGGATAGAGTTTCAACCATTGTTCAAGATCGAAACGAGGATGATGACTCACAATTCCTTGGGCTGCCGGAATCTCAGCATCACGTTCCTGAGCGCAAGTATCGACAGAGAATACGTGCAGAATAACACTGGTGATTAGAAATGAAACAGTTAACAGCGATGTACACGTCTTCATATCTACACGGCCTCCGCTGCATTCTTGTCAGCAATTACTGAGATCGAGTATGGGCACGTCATGATTCTAAACAACTACAAGGCTGCCATGTTCAATTGGTGAGTTTTCACCGCGGAAACGCGGAGGTCGCTGAGACGTGCGGAGAGGGAGTGTAAGAAACGCACGTTTCGACCGCTTGTCAGCCGTCGATGCTCCGGCTGCGCGGATGGGAGTTCAACGCAGCAAGGAAGACAGCCTGCGTCCGTTGCTTTACAGTAACCCCATTGCAACCGCGAGGCGATCAGAAATCCGGAATGACTTCGCCGTCATTCCTGGTTGTCAGCAGGCGGATGATTTCGGCGGGGAGGTCTTCGGAGTAGAACCTCACGGCTCCGTCGGCGGTGCCGGCGTGGAAGCCGCCTTCGTGCCAGCCGCCGAACTTGGGGACGTCCTTATCGGGGTCGTAGGGAATGTCGACCGGCTTGGTCCAGGGGATGTCACGCTTGGCCTCGACCGTGAGGAACGTATTTGAGGTGCCGTCGGTGATGTCGCGGATGCCGACCCCTTCGCCGTCCTGATTACCGACCGCTGTGTCGTCCCCCACAAGCACGAAGTACGACGCGTTCGTTGAGTCCGGGGTGTCCATGGGGCTGCGAAATACGCTCGGCATCCTCGCGAGGACCTTGCGATTCTTCTCGCTATCCCACGGTTGAGACTGGTCGTACTCTTCGTAGAGTTGTTGCTCGCCAATGTAGGGGAGGACCGCGACTCGCCAACTGACCTCGGTTTTACCGTCCGGGCCGATCAGTACTGGGGGCGGGAAGCTGTTGTACACGTCATGATAGTTGTGGAAGGCGAGTCCGATCTGCTTGAGGTTGTTCTTCGACTGTGTGCCTCGCGCGGTGTCGCGGGCCTCCTTCACGGTGGGCAGAATGGCCGCGACGAGTTGTGCCAGACTGCCGGCATCTGTCTTGACTGTGAGTGTGACGCGGTCTTCGACTTGTTCGATCGTAAGTTTCTCCAACGCCAACTCACCCAGTTCGATCGCCTGCTCGAGAATCCCGCGTGATTCCTGGGGTGCCCGATCGAGCGAGACGCGGCTGCTTTCCAACAGTCCTGATGCCAACGGAATGAGCGCCCGCAACCGCTCTTCGACCTTCGTGGCGGATGCCGCGTTCTTCGTCCAGGCATCCACGGTCAGACTCAAATGGTCCTCAAAACGTCCCCCGCCGACGATGAGGTCCGTATTCTCCCACAACGGCACGAACATCCCCAGAAGCGGATTGGGGTCCGCCGCGAACACACCTTGGATCAGTGGACGATAGTACGACATGTTGACGACGGCACACACGTCATCGTGGGCAACCTGCTCGAACTGATCGATCCAGAATGGCGGCTTTTCCCGTTGTTGCTTCAATCGAACGAACTTCAGAACTTCCTGAGACGGGCCCATCAGGAACGAGCGACTGTCGATTGCATAAGCGACGGTGGTGTAGGACGTCATCTCTTGATTACTTCGTGCCCAGACGGCTTCGTCACCGGCAGACTGCAGTGAGATCTCACCGCCTCCCAGCATCTGTTTGATCGGTGCCTCCAGATCCGAGGGTTTGGTCATGCGAATCTCGAACACCGGCTGGCCTCCAAAGCCGAATCCATCAGTCGACGGCAGCAGAAGCATCAGCACCTGATCGAAGTCCTCGGCCCGCCACCCTTGACCGGCTTCAGCAGCACTGTTGTCGAGCAGTTTGACGAGTTCGATCAACTCCGGCCGTCGGGCGAGCTGCGCCGGCCTCACGCCGAGCAACACATTCGTCGCCGCCGGAACATTCTTGAGATTGAAACCATTCCCAGCATCGGCCTCCTTCGCAGCCGGTTGTGCACTCGCCGTCGCTGACAGTTCACCGAATGCGAACAACGCAAGAACAAAGCTGGCCCATCGCCAGGATCGAGACGGCATGAAGCAAAACTGTCGATCGCAAGACATGTCGACTCTCCTGAGCATCAAACGTCACCGGAAGACCCATTGAAGGGCACTCCCAACATTATCGCGAGTGACAGCATCCTGCATAGCCAAGCAGTAAAGGCGTCTTGCGGAGACAACAGCCATGCAGTCAGGAGATGACAACACCGAGCTGCGCCCGTCAGGAAGCGGCCGCTGTCCGAGGCAGAGTGTTTTCAGAATCGACCCGACGCGTGTGAGCGGCCGCTTCCTCACGGGCGCGGCTCTGTTTCTACACTTCAACACTCCACGCATCGGCATGTCGTTATTCGATCTGAATCGTCTCACCGCCGTCACGGGTGATCAATGCTCGCAGGAGGTTCTCATCAATGGATTGACTGATGAAGGTAACCGAGCCGTCCCCACGCAATGCGTGAAAGCCTCCGTCATGCCAGCCACCAAATTTGGGCAGGTCCTTGTCAGAGGAGTGCGAGATGTCCTCCGGCTTGGTCCAGGGAATGTCCCGCTTCGCCTCAACGATCACCAGAGTGTTGGACGTGGTGTCGGTGATCTCGCGAATCTTGACCCCCTCTGTCGGCTGACCGGTGTGTCGAGGCCTCTCTCCGACAGCCGTTTGTTTGCCCACGAGGGCGAAGTACGCAGCATTCGTCGATCCTGTTCCATCTTTCTCGCTGCGAAAGACCGCTGGCGTTTGTTCCAGGATGGTCTTGTTGTGTTCGCTGTCCCACGGCTCGTCAAAGTGGTACTGGTTGTAGAGTTCAGCCGCGCCCACATAGGGCAAGATCGCGACACGCCAACTGTGCGGATGCTGGCTCTTTCCGTCGCCTTGCTTTCCATAAAGGACGGGCGGGGGAAAATGCCCGTAAACGTCATGAAAGTTGTGAAACGCGACGCCGATAACCTTGAGGTTATTTCGGGTCTGAGTTCGCCGTGCGGCTTCGCGGGCCTGTTGGAGGGCTGGCAAGGTGACTGCAGCCGTGAGAGCAAGGCTCGCTCCGTCCCCTTGATAGGTGACTTCGACATGATTGTCTGCCTGCCGAATCACGACATTATCAAGAAACGACTCAGCGAAGTTGAGCATCGGCAGTATGGCCCCGTGCATCTCCTGAGGGTTTTTCTTAAACGCCGCTTTGAACCCCTGCAAGGCTGACTGTCCAGTCGGGACGAGCCTGCGTAGCGACTGATTCACCTTCTCAGCAGACTCGTCGTCTTTCGCCATCAGACTGGCAGCCAACTCGAATTGATCAGCAAAGCTGACGCCGCCAACGAACGCATCCGTGTTCTGCCACATCGGCACGAACATACCCGTCACCATGTCGGGGTTCTCTGCAAACTCCTCGTCCAGATACGGACGAAACGCTTCGACATTCACCATCAGGGCGATGTCGTCATGCGGCAGGTCGAGTGAGTTGTTTGTGGGCAGGCCGAGTGACTTGCGGTCCCGAATGGCCGCATGCAAATCAGTGCCCATGCCATAAAGCATCGTTCGGTCATCAAGAACGTCCATGGCCCCGTCAGATCCTCGCCCATCCTCTTCACCAAGAGTCAACATGAAGATTTGACGAATGGTCTCGTCTGCACGTACGAGTTGACGTTGCTCTTCGGTCATCTCTGAGAATGGGGGCGTCGGCTTCAAATGCTCAATGAAATCATCGATCGTGAACATGCCCTGAAACTCAGCAAACTTCGCGAAGTCTGTCGGTTCATTCATCCTGACCTCGATCACTGGTCCATCTAGGAGCTGCTCTCCCACCTCCGATGTGACTGGTCCATTGAAGATGATCAGCACTTGATCGATTTCCTTGAGTCGAATGCCTGTCTTCTCCGACTCCCACATCTCCTCAAGGGCCTGCACCACCGGTTGCATTTCAGGTCGTTGGGCGAACTTCGACGGATGGATTCCAAAAACAGCCACTGCGGAGGCCGGGACGTTTTCGAGGTTGAAGCCCTCATGCTCAATGTCGACCACTCCTTGGAAATCGAGATCGCTTTCATTTTGCACAGTGTCAGTCGTCGGGCGTTCCTGAGCGACCACTTCTCGTGACTCCGGCGGACGGAGGCCAGCGACGAAAAGGCCGACGATCACGGTCAGGGCGATGATCGTGCCGCGTCGCAGGATGGATGAACGAAGAGGTTGAGCGTTCGTGTCACGTAACATCTCGATTCTCCGGAGAAGGGTGCCTCGGGTGGGGAGGAACGTGCGTGCTGGCCAGGCGAGGGGGCGGTCTGGTTGACGGACAGCGAGCTCGGCCAGCGTTATCAGATAGGTTTGTGAGTCGCCCACGCTGCGGGCAGCGAGGGCGTCGGCGGCCAGTTCCTGTTCCAGCCGCAGTCGCTGAGCGAGCCAGTGCATCAGCGGGTGATAGAAGTGCAGCATCAGACCGAACTGAGCGGCCAGCCAGGTTGCCGCATCGCCCGAACTGACATGCGCCAACTCATGAGCCAGCACGGCTCGACACTCACTCTGTGACCAGTCTTGCCAGTCACTCGGCAGCAGAATAACCGGTCGCCGCCAGCCAAACGTCGCAGGGGAAACGACGTCCTTTGACTCCCGCAGTTCGACATCCCGCCTGCATGCCAACTCGGCACGCAGGACGTCGACTGCTTCACGCAAAGAGCGGTCGCTGATGAGTTCGCTCCGCTTGAGATATCCACGCACGGTCACCCAACCGGAGACCAATCGCACGGCACCGATGACGAACGTGACGAGCAATCCAATCGCCAGCCACCCAGTCCAACGCATATCCGTGTCGGTCATTTGTGCCGTCGGTGCGAGGAGTTCATCACCCAGACTGTTCCAGAACGTCCGCCACGCAATGGTCGCCTTGGACTCGAGTACCGGCTGCGCGTCGGCGATTTCTCCACTGAGTGATGCGACGTCAGCATCGTCCAGAGTGACAGGATCTTCCGGAGTCAGCGGTCGTGTCTCATTGATTCCCACGGAGTCAACAGCAGTCTCAACCGCTGACACAACGTCGCCACTCTCGAACGACCAGCGGGGCCACGGACTGAACATGCCCAACGAGAGAATGACCGTCAGCAACAGGCCCGACAATACAGCCGTTGCCCCAGCCGCTGGATGACGCCGCCGCGCGAAGAGGTAGATCACAGCGGTCACCGCACACAACAATGTGACCTGCCCGATTAGCCAGATGAGCGAGATACCAAGGTTGTTCATCGTTTCTGCTCCCGGAGGATGTCTTCGAGCAGGGCACGTTCCTTCTTGTTCAGTCGCTGTTTCCCGAACAGGCTGACCAGCAGCTTCTCCCGCGAGCCGTCAAAGACCCGAGACAGCAGGTGATTGACCAGCGACTGCGACACCTCGTCAAAGCTGTGGATCGGCTCGTAAATGAAGGGACGTTCTTCGTTGGTCTGCTCGACGAACCCTTTCTCCGTGAGAATGCGGATCAGCGTCGCGACCGTCGTGTAAGCCAGGTCCCGCCCGCGAGCCTCCAACTCGTCCCGCACCTCCTGAGCTGTCTGCGGTCCGACGTCCCAGAAGACCTGCATGATCTCCAACTCCCGTTCCGTCAACTCCGGTGCCTTCGGCCGTGCCATTGGTCCCCCTCTAGAAGTCTGCTGAACCAAATTTGGTTATTTAGATGTAGAGATCATAGCAGCGTTGAATTGGTCTGCAAGAGCAGTTTTCATCATGATTGAAAGTTGGTCTGAAAATGGGGACACTTCGGATATCGACTCTCCCGTCACATGAGGCACGAAACCGGTTCGCACGAAGGAGGCTCCCATGGTCATGGTTGACAATTTGAATGACTATCTGTCCGAGGTTCCCGATGTGTTGCGGCCACGGTTTCGCGAGATTGCTGCGGTGTTCGATCGCTTCTGTGACGAGCGACTTGATCATGGGTATCGGGATGTGTGCAGGCGATTGCTGACGTGTATCTGCCAGCCGGAGACCGGCATCGAGCGCGGGAAGCCCGCCAGTTGGGCGGCTGGCATCGTCTACGAAGCAGGGCAGTTGAACTTCCTGACCGACCCGAGCTTCGAGCCCTACGTCAAGTCCGATGACATCGCCAAAGGGTGCGGAGTCTCGCTCGCAACAATGCACAACAAGGGGAAAGCCCTCCGCGATGCACTCGACTTGTGTCGTTATGATCTGGAATTCTGTATTCCGGATCGTCTTCTCGATCATCCGCTCGCCTGGATCATGGAGTTACCGAATGGGCTCATTGTCGACATCAGGCATCTTCCCGAGGAAGCGCGGCAACAACTGAGCATCGCCGGGACGGTTCCCGACACGTCGGGGCCCCCGCCCGTTCGTGACTGGCGGGAACGAATCCTCAAGCCACGACCCAAAACCGGTTCCGGAACGTTTTACACACTGAAGATCGTGCTGCGGGAAAGCGATCCGCCCATCTGGCGACGCGTGCAGGTTCCGAATTGCCTTCTTGCTGATTTGCACGAGGTGATCCAGGTCGCGATGGGCTGGGAGAACTATCATCTGCATGAGTTTGTTATCAGCAAAGTGCGATTCCAGGCACCGCCCCCGGAGGATATGCCCTTCGCCTTCGACTTGGGCGATTCCATTTCAACAGAGGAAGCACTGCTTAGCGACGTCATCCCTCCCCGGAAGCCTCGGCAGCGCAAACCGTTCGAGTTCGCGTACATCTACGATTTCGGTGACTACTGGGAGCACGCGATTCAGGTCGAGAAGATAGAAAACCTTGAGGAGGGATCGCTGTTCCCCGTTTGCCTCGATGGCGAACGTGCCTGTCCTCCCGAAGACTGCGGCGGCGTGTGGGGTCTCGCTGAACTCCTGTACGCCATGCAGCACCCGAATGATCCCGAGTGCCAAGAGCGTCTCGAATGGGCGTACGGCTACGAACCCGAAACATTCTCGGTCGACGAAGCGAACGGCACATTCAAACGCTGGTCACTCGCCCCATAGTCCCTTCTCCCTTCTCCCTATTCGCTACTCCCTCTTTCAAGTGGGGCGGGAGGCGCTCGAATCCTCGTCTGCGGTTCTTCAGACCGCCGCTATCCCATCTCAGCTACCGACCCAGAGTGGACCGTTCGATTAGACGCACCGCACGTCGATTGGGTTCGCGCGATTCTCAATCACTACAGATGGAGAAAACGGATCGGGCGGATGCAACCGGATCGCTCGTGAGTTACGCTGGAGGTCTCCGCGAACTCATGAGGAAGTGAATTCGATGAAGCGAATGGTCGTCACGACTCTGACACTCTTGCTCCCGTCGATTGCATCGGCTGCTGATGTCGACTTTGCGAAGGACATCGCCCCCATCTTCGAGCAGCACTGTCTGCGCTGTCACAATCCGGGCAATGCGAAGGGGGACTTCTCGCTGGCGACGATCGACCAGGCCCGTGAGAACGAGTACCTCAGTGCGGGCGATCCAGAGGCGAGTTATCTCCTGGAACTGGTGACGTCGCCGTCCGAGAACGAACCGCCCGCGATGCCGAAAGAGGGAGATCCCCTCACCGACGAACAACGGGAGTTGCTGCGAACATGGATCGCCGCCGGGGCGGAGTGGCCGGAAGACGTCGTGCTGCGGGAGCCCTCATTGGCTGACAAGTCATGGTGGTCATTCCAGCCGATTGCGGACAACGAGCCACCCGCAGCAGGCGATGCACCGACGGACTGGCAGAAGCATCCACTGGATCGCTTTGTATTTGAGGCCATGACGGAGAAAGGACTGACTCCGTCGCCGATGTCTGATCGTCATACGCTCATTCGCCGGGCGACGTATGATCTGCTGGGCCTGCCGCCGACGCCGGAGGAGATCGCTGCGTTCGAGGTGGATGACTCACCCGATGCGTGGGAGCGGTTGATCGACCGGCTGCTGGAGTCGCCCCATTACGGCGAGCGCTGGGGGCGCCACTGGCTGGACGTCATTCGCTTTGGTGAAAGCCGGGGGTTCGAGCGGAACGAGATCATCAACAACGCGTGGCCCTTCCGGGATTATGTCATCAATTCGTTCAACGATGACAAGCCTTTCGATCAATTCACTCGCGAGCAACTGGCGGGTGACGTGATCGGTGCGAATGATCCGGAGGTCGAAGTCGCAACGACGTTCCTTGTGTGCGGACCGTATGACGACGTCGGAAATCAGGACGCCGCTCAGGCGGCACAGATTCGGGCCAACACGATCGACGACATCATCCGCGCCACGAGCGAGGCGTTCCTCGGTCTCACCGTTGGCTGTTCCCGTTGCCACGATCACAAGTTCGACCCAATCCGGCAGACCGACTATTACGCCCTCTACTCCACACTGGCGGGGGTGACACACGGACAACGCGAGGTCGCCACCGCAGAGCAACGACAGACGCGGCATGAACAACTCGCACCCCTTGAAGAGCAGCGGAACACCGTTCAACAACAGATCGACGAGACCGAACAGGCGATCCGTGAGCGAGCAAAACAACAGGAAGCAGACATCGCCGCCGACTGGACACGTCCACCCGTCTCGCGACAAATGACCGAGGAGACATTCGATCCGGTCGATGTCCACTTTGTGCGATTGATCGTGGAAGGCTCCGAGTCCAGCCCGGCGTCCGATCGCAGTTACCGCATCGACGAGATCGAAGTCTGGACCGCAGGCGAGGAACCGTCAAACGTGGCCCTCGCGGCGAACGGCGGTCGAGCGACGGGCGACAGTCGTGTCGCGCAGGACTTCGACGGTGCGTACAGTGTCGACCTCGTCAACGACGGCCTGTTCGGGGCACGTTGGATTCCCAGCACGCCACAACTCACGATCGAGTTGCCGGAGACGCAGACCATCGACCGCGTGAGCTTCTCCAGCGATCGTAAGGGGGACTCGGTCGGAAACAGCGTTGCCGCGTTCGTCAGCGAGTACCGCATCGAAGTCTCCGCCGACGGCGAGGAATGGACAGAAGTCGCCAACTCGCACGACCGACAACCGATCAACGAGGCACATCGCAATCACCGACTCAGGCAAGCCGTCATCACGGGTGAGGAACGTCAGCAACTCGCCAAGCTGCAAAAGAAACTGGGCGACATCAACTCGCAGATCGCCGCGGTGCCGGCACTGCCGGTCTGGTGGGTCGGCAACTACTCGCGGCCTGCCGGTCCGTTTCACGTCTTCCTCGGCGGCGACCCACAGAAGCCCGGCGAGGAAGTGACGCCGGCGAGTCTGTCATTCGTCGATGCTGTCGCTCCTCCACCGTCTGATCTCACACAAGTCGGACAGGCGCGGGCATCACTGGCCGAGTGGATCGTTGATCCCAGCAACCCGCTCACGCCGCGTGTGTTGGTGAACCGGGTATGGCAATACCACTTCGGCAAGGGTATCGTCGACACGCCGAGCGACTTCGGCGCGATGGGCGGACAGCCGTCGCATCCCGAGTTGCTCGACTGGTTGGCTCGCCAGCTCATCACGCCCGAAGCGGAGGGTGGGTTCGACTGGAGGCTCAAGCCGCTGCACAAGTTCATCATGTTGTCGCAGACGTACCGGCAATCGTCAGCCGCTCGGGATGAAGCGATCGCCGTCGATGCGGACAGCCGTCTGCTCTGGCGATTCCCGCCGCGACGACTCTCCGCCGAGGAGATTCGCGACACGATGCTCAGCATCACGGGCAAACTCGACACCCGCATGGGTGGACCCGGCTTCCGTCTCTACCGTTATCTGCAGGACAACGTCGCGACGTACGTTCCCCTCGAAGAGCATGGACCGGAGACATATCGCAGGGCCGTTTATCATCAGAACGCGCGGGCTTCGGTCATCGACCTGATGAGCGACTTCGACTGCCCCGACCCGGCGTTCGCAGCTCCGCGTCGTTCCGCGACGACGACGCCCCTGCAGGCACTCACACTGATGAATCACGACTTCACCCTCGACATGGCAGACGAACTGGCCACACGCGTCTCACAAGACGCCGGCGATCAACCGACCGACCAAATCGAACGTGCCTTTGTACTTGCCTTCGGACGTTCGCCCGATCCCAACGAACGTGACGTCACACTCCCGCTCGTCGAACAACACGGTCTCAACACCCTCTGCCGCGTGCTGCTGAACGCCAATGAATTCATTTACCTCAACTAGACGGGGTTAAAACAGTAGGGTGTGTGTCGCGAAGCAGAACGCACCAATTTGGCAATATGGAGTCAAAAATGTTTCGTGGTGAACTCAAGTCAAACAAGATATACGTCATTGACTTCATCGAGACCCAAGAAGGAAAACGATTCCTTCGCAGTCGTGAAGTCGAGATGCCATCAAAAGACGACATCATGTTTTCCTCGAAGCCGTATGATGGACGGACGCTCTCGGCATGGCGGGCTTATAACTCGCTTGAAGACAATCTCGAAATTGAGGCAGATCATGGGTTTCATCTCGATGCACACGGAGAATGGATGAGCGACGAAGAACACACGGCGTCGAAAGAATTTATGAGAAAACACATTTCCTGACGGTGGGTTTCGCTTTGCTGCACCCACCCTACTCTTGAGATCGACTCACGACCATGAATCGACGCGACTTACTCGGAAATGTCTACACAGCCATGACGGGGATCGGACTGGCGCATCTGCTCGCTGGTGACAGTCGGGCGGCATCGCAATCCGCGCATGTGGCGGGGGAGACGCATCATCCGGCGAAGGCCAAACGGGTGTTGCAGATCTTCTGTCCGGGGGCCGCGTCGCACATGGACTTGTGGGAGCACAAGCCGTCGCTGGAGAAGTATCACGGGCAGCCGTTGCCGGGTGGGGAGAACCTTGTGTCGTTTCAGGGGAAGAACGGCAACCTGATGAAGAGCCCGTGGGACATGCCGCCCGCGGGGGAGACGGGCAAGCGCATCTCGTCGATGCTGCCTCACATGGCAAAGCACGTCGACCGCATCGCCTTCATCCACTCGATGCACTCGAAGACCAACACGCACGGGCCGGGGTGCGTGTTCATGAACACCGGGCACGCTCAGGAGGGGTTTCCGAGTGCGGGGGCGTGGACGAGTTATGCCCTCGGCAGTGCCAACGACAACCTGCCGACCTACGTCGCCATGCCCGACATCCGCGGCGAGCCCCCCAACGGCAAGGCCAACTGGTCGAACGGCTTCCTCCCCGCCAAACACCAGGGGATCGCCCTCACCGCTCAGCAGCCGATCCGCAACCTCGACCGGCCTGAGTCGATCTCGGCGGACTCCGAACGTGCCTCGCGGGAGTTGCTCTCGCTGCTCAACGAACGGCACGCGGAGGCGCATCCTGAGTTGACCGAACTGCGGGCCCGCATGGCTGCCTACGAACTGGCAGCCCGCATGCAACTGTCAGCTCCGGAAGTGATGGAACTCTCCGCCGAGCCGGAGTCGATCCACCAACTGTACGCGACCAATGACGCCAACCCGCTCAAGGCCGCGTACGCCCGCAACTGTCTGCTCGCGCGGCGACTGCTCGAACGGGGCGTGCGGTACGTCAACCTGTACTGTGCCTCGCGGGCTTCGGGTGTCGACGGCCTGTTGAACTGGGACGCTCACAAGACGCTCAAGTCGGACTACGAACGTCACTGCCCGATCTTCGATCAGCCGACCGCTGCACTCATCACGGACCTCGCCCAGCGCGGCCTCCTTGATGACACGCTCGTGTTGTGGACGACCGAGTTCGGCCGCATGCCGACCCATCAGGAAGGGACCACCGGCCGCGACCACAACCCGGACGGCTTCACCTGCTGGATGCTCGGCGCGGGCGTGAAGCCGGGCGTCACCCACGGCGCCACCGACGAATTCGGCCGCCGCGCCGAACTCGACCCAACAACGGTCTGGGACTTCTACGCCACGGTGCTCCACCTACTCGGCTTCGACCACACCAAACTCACGTGGTACCACAACGGCCTCGACCGACGGTTGACCGACGTGCATGGGAATGTCATTGAGCCGGTGCTGGCATAGCTCACGGTGTGGCTGGGGTCGTAGCAAAGCGAAGCCCCCAGCACAACGCCCTGTGGGCGCCCGTTGGGCGAATACAGTCATCCCTACTGAAATACCGCACGAAGAAAATCTTGAATTTGCTTATCCGGATCATGAATTCCTGTGATCCATCTTACTACTGATTGCGTATTGCTTCTTAGAACGTGGACCAATCAGACGACGAGGACGTTGAAACGGAAGGCAAACCGAATTCACAGCAATGCACATTCTCATATCATCAATCGTTTCTGTTGTGGCGGCACTCCTCGGAGCACTCGTGGGAGGGTGGGTTGGTCACAAGGCAAGCCTGATACAGTGGGAAGCGAGCCTCAAGGAAGAGCGCCGGAGAGAGATGAGCCAGAAGGTCGAAAGTCTAATTACACTAACGTATGAACTCTGCGACCATGTGTACGCGTACTCGATTAATTCGGAATATGCGCCAAACCTAATCGCGTTCTCATCAAAGAATCCACTCCCACGAATCGTCTCGCTCTGTGTTCACTCGTTTCCAGAAATTGGAGATGACTTGGAACGATTGCAAGAGGCGATTCTCCACCTACACAAGTTACCACTTCCTGTGCCGAGAATGGAGATGGACAAAGCCATTGAGTCATGTAACGAGTTTGGGGAGGCGATTCTGGCGAAAGTTGGATTGAATGAAATCGAGCTCGCGGATTGATAGCGCCGGGTGCCCCGCCGGGTGCCCCGGTTGGGCATAGAGGCGTGTGCCACGGCTGTGTCGACTGTGACGATGAAGGGTGGGCGTCGAGTGGGGTTGGAACAGGGAACGGGTGTCTGCGCTTGATCGCGCGCTCGCATGGGCGGGACGCCCGTGGCACAATGGATTGGTGAATCCGTTGGGGGCTTCCCGGTGACTCGTTTGGTGCGCAGTGGTCGTGTCGTGTCGATGGTGTGACACAGCCTTCGCATCAGAGCCGCGACCGTGAGGGAGCGTGCCGCTGTTTGAGGTGGAGTGGTTCAGGAGCCGTTGTCTCCGGGTGAGCGGCCCCTTCCTGACGGTCGGGGCTCTGATGGCGTGACGCCGGGTGCCGTGGTTTTGGGTGGCATGGCGTCACGACGATAGTCGGGGCGCCATGTCTGGGCGCTCTGCCGACATGCTCACCTGCCTGTCGGCATGAAAGCATGCCGGGTGCCATGCTTGCATCGCGTAGCAGGGCAAGCATGCGGGGGTGGACTTTGAATGTAGGGTGACACGGTGAGTGAGTTGGATGGACTTTCGTAGACAGATCGAAGGAGACGCCTCAAACAGACTTGATCGGTCGATTGACGTCGGGATGCCACGCTGGCATGCTCACCCTGCTGCGCGATGTGAGCATGGCACCCGGCACCTGCCTGACTGGCGGGGCTCTTATGGTCTCATTGAGGCATCGAGTGGTTGAGAGTAGAGCTGTGTGCTACGGGTGAGAGCTGTCATTCGATCGACGTAACTCCCCGCTCAGGGACCTGCTCGGTAGCATGGCATTTGTGGCCTGCTTCTCCCCATGCACTGAACCGCCGATCACTGGGAATGCACATGGACGTCGCTGCTCGCTTTTCGATCTCGTTCGCATTGATTGCTTGCTGCTGTGGTCCGCGACTTGTTGCTCAGGATGTGGACGCGGTTGCGGATTTGCCGATTGAACTTGTTGTTTATCCGGAGAAGTTTGTTGTTCAGGCTGGTCGGCAGGTTTCGCTGAATGTTCAGTTGACCTGGAAGGGGAAGGAGCCGGTCACGATCTATTGGGGCCGGAGGGAAACCGCGAACTGGGTTCGGCTGAAGATTACGTCGCCGACAGGAATGGTTCGTGAGACGATCCACAACTTCCCACCACTGAATCCGTCCGGAGCAGCTGAGGCCGAGATCGTCAGATTGCGGCCTGGGTCCTCTGCGACGCGGCGATTTGTTGTGGGGTCACCCGCTCATGTCTTGGACGGATCGCAAGAGTTCTGGTTCCGTGAGCCCGGACCGTACGAGTTATTGGCCTCACTCGAAATCTACGGGGTGAGCGGCGATCCAGCCCAGCCGGATTCATGGAAGGCACTCGGGAGCGTGACGGCGAAGCCGGTGGGGTTCCTGATTGAGCCCGGCGACGAACCTGATGTCGAACTGCGTCCGGTGCACGGACGTGTGACCGATGCCGACGGTCAGCCGGTCCCGCACGCGGATGTGTATCTCCATCTTGAAACCACAATGTGGTCGACGCCGAACATGCAGAGAGGGTTCATCACTTATGATCGGGCTGCGACTGATGAGAATGGAGAGTATGCATTTTCCGGCATCCCCGCTGATGAACCACGGCTGATGCTGGCTGTCTTGCATCGTGCATTGCCTCCCGCGCAAAAGGCCGTCGCTCCCGATCCCTCCAAACCGGACGCACAAGTCGATGTCCAGATGGATCGCGTGCGGACCGTCATTGGCAAAGTTGTTGATACCGAAGACCGTCCGCTTTCGGGCGTTGCAGTCAGCCGTCCCTGGCTCCCGAATCGGCTGTCGCTGGAAGCAGCGCGGACGGACTCCGGTGGTCGCTTTGAACTGCACGGCATCACCACGAGTGCTGCCACCATCAGTGTGCACAAGCAAGGCTGGGAGGTCGTCGATGACTCGGATGCAATTGTCCCAGGTCGGGGAACGACAACGGCGACGATCATCCTGCGACCCCTTCCGCCCCGCGTGGCCAAAACGGTGAAGGGAATCGCGCGGTACGAGAACGGCGAACCGGCCCGCAATCGGGAGTTGACGCTCTGGACGGAGTCTGCTCATGGCGATCTTCGTTCGTTCGACGGCCAAACCGATGACGAGGGTCGTTTCGCTGTTGAGCTGTCACCGTATGAGAAGGGCAACTCAGGCATCGTGGAACTCTTTGAGAGCCGCGAGCAGGATGCGCAAGACCGCTGGATGGCATCCTTCGAGGCGGCAGTCGGAGAGGAGATCAACGTCGAGTTCCGGCGGGAACATTCGCTGACCGTTGAGCTCGTTTCAGCGAACCGGCTGCCGGCAGAGTTGACCGTGACGACCACTGTGTCCGCGAGACCATCAGACGGATCTCGTCCGATTGCGTCGCAGGCATCCCCGGGAGATCGGCTCACTCCTCTGAACGTCCAGAACCTGACCCCCGGTCGTTATCAGGTCCATGTGAGCCTGAAGGAAGCCGATCACTACAACTGGTATGAGGACGTTGTGATTTCTCCTGACGAGGATCAACGAGAACACACTCTCACGATCGACATTCCACGGGTGCAGTTTGGATCGCTGAAAGTCGCCGTTGAATTCCCGGATGATTCTCCACAAAACGATATCACGACGGTGTGGATGGACGGCCACAAGGCTCACGGTTGGCAGCACATTGTGAACGGCGTCGCGACATTTCCCATCATTCCGACCGGACGGGTCACGGTCCAATGCAGCGAACGAAGTGGCTTTGTTGGACTTCCCATCCGGGGCCAGATCGAAGCGGATCGGGAGACGACGCTTGGACCGATCACAATCCAACCGGTCGAAGAAGCTTACGGACATGTGTTCGGCCATGTCCTGTTGGCTGACGGCACACCGGCACTCGGATCGGCGGTGTCTCTCCAAAGTCATATCTCTCCCTCGGTCTCGGTTGGACCTCATTTTGAGCGGACGCTAGTGGATCGTTCGGGAGCGTTCCGAGTGAGCGCCGCACCGGGCCAAACGTATCTGGTCGCCAACCTGAACCGTTGCGATCATTGGCCACCTGGATCAGTAGTTGAGAAGGCCGAACCCACATCCACGTTTGGAGGGATATCGATTGATCTGATGAATTCGAGCAATCGTGTGAGAGTGCTCGCGAAGCCGGTCACACTGAACGCAGGTCGTGAGCAATCACTCGATTTCATTTTGCCGGATGTCCAATTTCGTGACGTGACGGTCAACATCCCTGGCGAGATCAATCCGACGGTGACGTTGTGGACTGACCACGGCGACTCGTGGATGCAGATGCAGGTTCCACCTGACGGGACCGACCATCACGTCTTCCCGAACGTCCCCGACTTACCGACTCGCCTGTTTGTCAGTGCGTCGGTTCCTTCGGACCAGTATTACCCGAATCACCCCATTGCGGGTGTCGTCGACGTGCCGGGTGGAGAGGCCCCTGTCGTCTCCTGCGACTTTTCGCAAACGGGCACTCTTCGGGTTCGGTTGGTCTCACCTGATGACCGTCTCCTTTCGTGCAGAGTTCTGCCAGCGGACACTGGTCTTCCAACGGGGCTCGCGTGGCTGACCGGCTTCAGTGGCGAATCGTTCGCACGCTCAACGGACGAAGACGGATTCGTGACCTTTCGGTTGACGCCCGGGGAGTACATGGTGAAAGCCATCGCAAACCGTGCTGCGCAGGAGCGGCGATTCGAGATCAAACTCGACGAGGTCGAGGAGATGGAGTTTCACTTCACAGATGGAACGGAGTAGAGTCGCCGTGTGCCAGGGCTGTGTCAGCCGTGTCGATGCGGGGTGGGCGTTGAGTGGGGTTGGAACGCAGAATGGTTGTTTGTGGTTGATTGCGCGCTCGCACGGGCGGGACGCCCGTGGCACACTGGATCGGTGAATCGGTGGGGGGCTTGCTGATGACACGTTCTGTGTGCAGTGATCGTGTCGCGTCGATGGTGTCGAGCAGTCTTCGCAGCAGAGCCGCGACCGTGAGGGAGCGTGCCGCTGTTTGAGGTGGAGCGGTTCGCGAGCCGTTGCATCCGGGTGAGCGGCCCCTGCCTGACGGGCGGGGCTCTGAGTGAGTGTGGCTCTGCGTGCGCGTGGCTCTGAGGTCGTGGGTTGGACGGCGGGGTGCTACGCGATGAGGTCCTGCACCACGTTGCCGTGGATGTCGGTCAGGCGGAAGTCGCGGCCTGCGTAGCGGTAGGTGAGTTGCTCGTGGTCGAAGCCCATGAGCGCCAGCATGGTCGCGTGCAGATCGTGGACGTGGACGCGGTTTTCGACCGCTTTGAAGCCGAAGTCATCTGTCGCACCGTACGCTTGGCCTCCCTTGACGCCTCCGCCGGCGAGCCAGACAGAGAAGCCGTGATGGTTGTGATCGCGGCCGTTGACCTTGCCGGCGTTCGAGCCCGGTTTGGGCAGCTCGACGACCGGCGTGCGACCGAACTCACCCCCCCAGAGGACGAGCGTTTCGTCGAGGAGACCGCGTTGCTTGAGGTCTTTCAGCAGGGCGCCGAGCGGCTGGTCGAGTTGTCCGGCGAGTCGCGTGTGATTCTGTTCGAGGTCGTCGTGATTGTCCCAGGGCTGCCCGCCGCCGTGCCACAGCTGGATGAACCGCACACCCCGCTCGACCAACCGCCGTGCGATCATGAGTTGCCGCGCATGCACGCCTTTGCCGTACATCTCATGGATGTGTTGCGGTTCGTCCTTGATGTTGAAGGCGTCGGTTGCCTCCATCTGCATGCGGTAGGCCAACTCGAACGACTGAATGCGGCTGTCCAACTGCGGATCGTCGCCGCGTGCTTCTCGATGCTGTTTGTTGAGTGCCTGCACAAAGTCGAGTTGCCGACGCTGCTCCTCATGCGAGAGGTGATCGTTACGGATGTGTGCGATCAGTTCTTCAATGTCGGTGTGTTTGGTGTTGATGTACGTTCCCTGATACGCACCGGGGAGAAAGGCCGATCTCCAGTTGGCCGACTCGGTGATGGGCATGCCTCCCGGACACATCGCGATGAAACCGGGCAGGTTCTGATTCTCGGTGCCTAACCCGTACGTGACCCAACTTCCGAAGCTGGGCCGCACTTGTCGGCCTTCGCCACAGTTCATCAGCATGAGTGACGGCTCATGATTGGGCACGTCCGCATGCATCGACCGTACGACGGCAATGTCGTCGATGCATTCGCCGACATGCGAGAACAACTCGCTGACTTCGAGACCGCTCTCTCCGTAACGTTTGAACTTGAATGGAGAGGGCAGGGCGGCTCCGGTGGGGCGTTCGGTCTTGAGGTTGTCCATCGGCAGCTTTTTGCCGGCGAACTTCTCCAGCATTGGCTTCGGATCGAACGTGTCGACATGTGATGGGCCGCCATTGCAGAAGATGTGGATCACATGCTTGGCCCGAGGCACGATCTGCGGCCGCTTCGGGGCCATCGGCGAGACCGATGCGTCGGCACTCTTGACCCCGGTTGTCTCGCTGAGCAGGCCGGCGAGGCCGAGCGCGCCGAGGCCCATTCCCGAACGGTGAAGCAGATCACGGCGAGTGAGTGGTTCGTGAAACATGGATTCAATCAACAAACAGGAATTCGTTGGTCATGAGCAATGCGTGTGACAGCTTGATCAGTTGTCCGTCACCGGTCGAGAGCAGATCGAGGGCGAGACGCCGTTCATCCTCCGACGGATCTCTTCCGAGGATCACTCGAAACATCGCGGTGACTTGTTCATCTGGAGATGACATGCTTTGCACGTCAGGTCGAGCGATGACGGACTCGGCCATCTTCTGCACGAAGGGAGCGTTCATCTCGTACAGCGACTGTTGAGGCACTGTCGTGTTTGGTCGTTGAGGTGACGTGGCGTCAGGACTCGGGTAGTCAAACGTCCTCAGCAGTCCGGAGAAGTTATTGCGGTCGATGAACGTGTAGACCGTCCGTTGCCCGGCATCGGGTGACGCTTCGATGTCGACCGAACGGCTGTTGAGTGATGGATCAAGGCGACCGGCGACAAACAACAGGCTGTCCCGCATGGGTTCAAAGTCCAGTCGACGCCGGTTCATCCGCCAGAGAAGCCTGTTTTCCGGGTCGGCGGAACGGGCGGCCGGGCGATCGATGCTCGCCTGTTGAAACGCAGCCGAGAGCATGATCTCCCGGTGCAGCCATTTGAGCGACCAGCCATGCTCGATGAAGGATGCTGCGAGCCAGTCGAGTAATTCCGGATGAGTTGGTGGATCGCTGCGGGTGCCGAAGTCGCTGGGCGTCGAGACGAGTGGCGAGCCAAAGTGCTGCATCCAGACACGGTTGATGAACACACGGGCGGTCAGCGGATTGTTCGGGGAGACGATCTGCTGGGCCAGTTCGAGGCGACCGCTGCCTTGTGAGAAGGCTGCGGCATCGTTGCCTGCGACGATGCGTGGGAAACGTCGTGGAACCTTGGGGCCGTTCCGACCCGGAGTGCCACGCAGGAAGATGACTGGCTCGACCGGCTTCCCTTTGTCCTGCATGACCATCGCACGTGGCGGAGCACCGGGGGACTCGGCCTGCCATTCGGGAATCTTGCGTTCGAGGTCGGTGATCTTGTTGCTTTGATCCGTTTCGAAGAGTCGGCCGTGCTGCTCGAATGGAACATCGGTGAGTGATTGAGGTCCATAGAGCGCTCGCCGTAGTTGCTCGCGATCGGCGTCGGCGAGTGCGGTCGGCGGCTGTTCAAGTTGCATCGCGAGCAGGTCCTGCCACTCCTTGTCGATCTCTATGAGAAGTCTGCGGTACGTCTGCGCCACATCGACGATTGACTGGGGGGCTGCATCGACGAGTGCCTGCCGGACGAGCGGCTGAATTGATTCGGTCTCCGCCGACGTCAGATAAGTTTGTGCATCTGTCGCGAACGATTCGGCCGAGATGGCACTGAGATGTTGCCACGGCGTCCAGACGGGATCGTTCTGCGCCATCTGCTGTTTGAGGAACGACTCCCAAAGCTCGACAAGTTTTTTTCGAGGCGGGCCATGCTCGTACTTCACATCGATGCCCGCGGGGATGAGCTTCTGTTGCTCCAGCACGGCCAGCAGGTAGTCGCTGGCGTGTTCACGCGCTCGTTTGAGGAGTTCGGCGTGCTGGTTGATTTTGTAGTCCTCGACCGCCTGTTCCCGTTTGTGGAGTTCATCGAGGTATGCCTGATAAGCGGGCGAATGTTCAATCTCGCCGATGACCGGGAGTTCGCCCGGCTCCTGACTGCTGGCGAAGACGCCGTACAGCGAGTAGTAATCAGCCGTCGGGATCGGATCATACTTGTGATCATGACAGCGCGAGCAGGCGACCGTCATGCCCATCAGCCCGCGTGTGACGACGTCGATCCGGTCGTCGATGATGTCCGGCTCACGATTCAGAAACCGCGGGCCGACCGTCAGGAAACCGAGTGCAGCGAGCGTCGGGTCATCGTCGTTCAATTCCAGATGATCGGCTGCGAGTTGTTCGACGATGAATTGATCGATCGACTTATCATCGTTGAATGCCTCGATGACAAAGTTGCGATACGTGTACGCGTACGGGTACTTGCGATTCTGGGTGAAGACGTACCCCTTTGTGTCTGCATATCGGGCAATGTCGAGCCAGTGACGTCCCCAGCGTTGTCCGTACAAGGGCGAAGCAAGCAGACGCTCGATTAGCCGCGTGTACGCATCGGGGGATTCGTCGTTGATGAAGAGTTGAACTTCTTCATATGTCGGCGGGAGTCCGATGAGGTCAAAGTGCGCACGACGAATGAGCGTGCGGCGGTCGGCCCGGTTGGAGAAAGTTAAGCCTTGCTCGTCCAGTCGGGCCAACAGGAAGCGATCAATAGGCGAGGCGGAGGGTGAACCGATCGACACCGGTGGCGGGGATGGCATGCGAATCGGTTGATAGGCCCAGTGCGATGCAGCGGCCTGCTCGAAGTTGATCTCGCCGTTTTCCAAGACTGCATATCGAGGCTGCTCTCCGCCGGCGTGTTCAGGCTCATCCGGCCAATGGGCACCGGCGGCGATCCACTGCGTCAACAGGGCGACCTCGTCATTCGGCAGCTTTCCGGAGGGGGGCATCTGCACGTCGTCTGCGGAGTATTGCAACACCTGCAGCAACCGACTCTCTTCTGGTTTCCCCGCGAGAATCACCTGCTCACCATCGACCCCTGCGGTGACTCCCGCCTTCGTGTCCAGTCGGAGCCCGGCTTCCTGCTTTTTTGCTCCATGACACCCGACACACCGTTTGACCAGCAGCGGACGAATCTGCGTCTCGAAGAACTGATCCTGCTCGGTGGTGTCGGCACTCCAGGCCAAACGTGAGCCACTGAGCATGAGCGTCAGAAGGATCGATCGCACGACGGTCGCGAAGTCTGGTGGAGAAGTCATCAGGGTGACATGTCTAATGGGCAGGGCCGTGTGGACGGCGAATCAGGTGAGTGCCGTCGGTGGGAGTTCATATTCTACACCATTCGAAGTCACCGTGAAGTGGAAGTTCTGATGCACGAGACGGATGGTGATTGATTCATTAGTCTTCGGGTGGGATGCTGTCGTAGCCATTTCCCGGTGAATTGAACATTTCACCTTCTTTTTGAAAACGGCTGTAAGGTTCCGTGAGGCCGATCGTATTTAGGGGTGATGGGATGATGTTCCACGGTCGTTAGAGGCATACGAGTATGCTCGGTGTCTCACCTCGTTGACTTGTGGCCGCTCTGTTCTGCCGACACGGCGACAGGCAGAGTCACGTTTGCAAACACTGGCAAGTCAACGGGTCATGGCCGCGCCGCCTGACGTCCGGCATCGTCCTGTCGCTCCGGGCTGGACAGCCCACTTTTTTAGAGACAACCCAACAGACACTGGTGAAAGAGACCTGATATGTGATCAACGAGAAAGAGACATCAGCAGGTTGAATCGGGTGCCATCCGAGACGCATCTTCGATGCGTCGCTAAGCGGGGTGAATCCGTTGAGTCACTTGCAATGATTCACATGGGGGCGGGAGCGCTCTTTATTCTGACGATGCGCCGCTGGCGGATGTGGGGGGCGATGTGTTCGCCGTTAATGAGGTCGGGGTGTTTCTCTCGGCCGAGCTCTGCGGGGGAGGGGCCTCTCCATTGGCTTTGACGACCGGCGATCTTGAGTGTGGCATTAGCCGGGTCGATGGTGAGCGTGGTGAAGAGGGCTTCCTGATAGGGACACGTTGAAGCGAGCTTGGGATAGGCGGCGTGAACTTCCGGCGGAAAGCTTTCATGGGCGAAGGCGCGACCCACGACCACGTAAGAGGCGGAGTTCAAATGAAAGTAATTGACGCCGTTGATGCGGAGCAGGTGATCGATATGCGAGTGACCGTTGATGGCGAGCAGAATGCGATCCGCAAAACGAGTGAGGACCTGCTGGAGTTGCTCTGCGTTGTCGATGGCCCAGGTGCCTGCGAGAGGTTGATGACTGAGGATCACGACCGGGGCGTCGTCACGATCGAGTTCCCCTTCGAGCCATGCCACCTGCTCCGGGCCGATGTAAGATGGATAACCACCCGCGTGATCTGAGGGCGGCTCGTTTCCGTTGAGCACAATGATCCGCAGGCCGGCGACATCGTGTGTCGCATAGGGCTGTTCCATGCCCCATGCGTCCTGTACCTGCTGCGTCGTGTACCCGCCGTCCGTGTCGTGATTGCCCAGCACATGAATCGTGTGAGCATGAGCGTCGTTGAAAGTCTTGATCAGTTGCTGATTGTGAGGCGAAGGAACGGCGAAGTCCCCCATCTGAACGAGGGCATCCGGTGCCGCCTCGCTCATTGCTTCGAGGAACTGGTCGAGACGTTGCTCACCGTCGGGCATGATGTCCTGATGCAGGTCGGCGATCAAACCGAGTCGGACCGGTCCGGACAATCGTCGCATGGCTGACTGCACCTGTCCGGGGACCATCAGCGATGTGAGTGTGACCGCCGTAGATTGCAGGAACGAACGGCGTGACAAATCCATTGTCCCTCGACTGGCATGCATCATGGTGTCGGTATCCCGCCGGATGTGTGGGCGTGATGAAAGGACATTGAGTTAATCGCACTTGATCCGATGTCTCGACGTGAGCAACGTCGGAGAACTCGCGGAGCTACTCCTCGCTGAGACTGGCGGACTTGAACATCTCGTTCGTCGAGTCGGAGCGGATGAATTCGGGGGTGCCGACTGAGAGAATCTGATACATGCGGCCATTGGCGAACACGTAAGCGACACGGAATTCGCCGCCGTTCTTGGGGATCGGCACGATGAAGTACCGCCCCGGATGGCCCTGTAATTCAAACTCCTTATCGACGCTGACGGTGCCTCCGGCGACTTTCACGATCGCGTCACGAGCGACCTCGAGAGCCTGTTTGGGGTCGGTGATGCCTGATGCTTCCTGATGCCAGACGATGATCGAGCCATTCGACTGATTGACGATCAGTTGATGCTGTTCCGTGGGCTTCGTTCCCGGTTGGCCCTCGATTGTTTCCGTCTTCCGCATTGGTTCGGCGGGCAACGTGAGCTTGAGGTCGGCGTGCTGAACTTCGACGCCGGCTTGCGCCATCGCTGTTGAGGTGATCGACAGGACAAGTGTTAGCAGGATTGAATTGATGTTCAACACGGATCCTCCCAGTTCAAAGTGCATAGCGACCGATCGACTGCTCTCCCAACGATTACAACAGAGATCGGGTCTCCCGTCACGGCGAAATCGTCAGAGGCGCACGAATTCTCACTGAGGCGCATCCCGAGGGATGTCTTTTTCTCGTCTGAACTGGTTCCACATCATTGTCAGGGAGGGTGGCAGGGTCAGAAGCGAAGCGGATGGCCCTGCAATCGCTCGTCCGGGCCTTCCCTCGGTCGGACCCGGGCACCCGGTCGAAGGGTTTTGAGTTCGTTTTCGACTCATGGACAAGTCGTGTTCGCAAGCGAACTCACGCTGATTCGTACTCGGCGAGGAATCCGAGGAATTCGCGGCGGTGCTGCTCCTCGTCGCCCAGGGCCTGAATGCACAGGTCCTGCGTGACGTAATCGACGCCGTCGCAGAGTTGGATGATCTTTTTGTATTGGGCGATCGCACCCTCTTCGGCGGTGATGACGCCCTTGATGACGGAGACCACGTCGGTCGTCTTTTCCGGCGGTTGAAGCGACTTCTGGACCGCCTTGAACTCCATGCTGCCGGGGACGGTGCCGCCGATCGTCTTGATGCGTTGAGCCAACGTCTGAGCGTGCGTCAGCTCTTCCTGGATATCTGCATTGAGGGACTTCTTGATCTCCTCGGCACGCACGCCGTCGAGGTTGATGGAGTTGCAGATGTAACTCATCACCGTTTCCATCTCCATCCAGTAGGAGACCTTGAGTTCTTCGATGATCTGTTTGAGTTTGTCGTCAGCCATGATTGTGTGACTCGCTGTGTCGAGAAATAGGATGTTCGGTTGCATCCATTGTAGGCGTGTGGTCTGTTAATCAAGTCTGCACGCACATTGAGATTGAATTTCATCAGGAACGTCCGCAGAATCCGAAGGCGACACTTTGGGGAGGGTGACATGGCGAGTTCGATCGATCAGTTTATGCACGAGCATCGTCAGGTGACACGTCGCTGGTTGCTGCGGGCGAGTGCAGGGACACTCGTCACGTGGAGGTCGGCCGGGCTGTGGGGAGATGATCGTTCTCAGTCTCCAGTTCTGGTAGAGGCCATCGCGAATCTGGAGTCCTTCCTGACGCTTCAGGATGAGTTTGAAGATGTCTCAAGAGGCACGCCCAAGCCTCACACGTTGACGGACGAGCAGAAGCAGGGCGTTGGATTGACGCGGGAGACATGGTCGCTCGATGTGGTGAGTGACACGGATCAACCGACACAGTTGCGGAATGAGCTGTCAGCGGAGCAGGGGACGGCGTTCCGGTTTACCGACCTGATGAAGTTGGCGGAAACACATTCGGTGCGGTTTGCGAAGGTGATGACCTGTCTGAACATTGGTTGTCCACTGGGCATGGGGATCTGGGAAGGCGTGCCCATGCGGGAGGTGATCTGGTTGACGCAACCGAAGCTTGATTTGAGGAGGGTGTTCTACTACGGCTATCACAACGACGACCCCAAGCAGATGTTTCGGAGCTCCCTGCCGATCGGGCGAGTTCTTGAAGATCCGTTTGACCTCCCGCCCGTCGTTCTGTGTTACAAACTCAACGGCGAGTGGCTGTCCAGCGAACGCGGCGGACCAGTGCGGGTGGTGGTGCCGGAGGCGTACGGATTCAAGTCCATCAAATGGTTGTCGCATGTGGTGCTCTCCAACATCGCCCATGCGAACGACACCTATGCTGAAAAGAACAATGACGTTGACAGCCCGCTGAAGACATTCGCAGCAACGTTGACCGTGCCGAAGAAAGTTGAAGCGAACAAACCCTTCGCGGTGACGGGGTATGCTCAGGTCGGCATCTCGGGCCTTTCGAAGGTGCAGGTGTGGATTCACAAGGACGGTGACGAACTGCCGTCAGACGACCGCTACTTCGCTGCTGCACCGTGGGAGGATTCCGAGATTCTGCCGCCGCCGAATCACTGGGGAGGGGGTCTTTTAGACAATCGCATCCCTTCACCGACTTGGGGCATTGACAGTGAGACGGGGGAGCCACAAACGTGGCCCATGCGGCTGGCCAAAGTGCATTGGGCGAAGCTTATTGATGGACTGCCGACCGGGCGATACACGCTGCGCAGTCGCACGGTCGACGAGCATGGTCATGCCCAGCCGATGCCACGCCCCTTTCGCAAGTCGGGTCACAGTTCGATCGAACTGGTCGAGTTTGAAGTGGGTTGATGTTGGTCGGAAGAACGTGTCTTACAACCAACATTCCCGGCAATGCAGAGTGATGTGCTGCTAAGGACGAAACGCTTATTTGCTTCCTGCGTGTTTGACGGCCACAATTCCGGCGACAAGTCCACGGTAGAAGGCGACTTTTTGCGTCGGGGTCAGACGTGACCGTTCGTGTTGCTCCCAGATGTCGCTTGCCAGTCCGTGCTTGACGGAGAGTGCAGCGACCATCTCGAAGCAGTCATCCATCAGTTGTGGGTCGTTGAGTGCGAGAATGAACTCGAACAGTTCGGCCGAGTTCTTCGATTTCAGTAGTTGACATGCAAGTTGCAGCGCACGCAGGTCCCTGCGTTGTTCGAGATTCTGCTGGAGACTGGAGAAGTTTCCGAGTGCTTTGGCCGCTTCGAGCGGGTTGCCCGAGCGAAACGCTCCTTCTGTTTCCGCGATCAACTCGGCGATGCGGTCCTGACCATCTTCGTCAGCCAGGATCAATTGGGAGATTTCGTTGGACTTGGACGCGTTTCCAGCCATGTCGTAATGACGACTCAGAGTGCTGGGCAATGACGTTGTGGCATACGGCTGGCCGGCTGCTGACGAAATCGCGGCACCCGGATCCTGAAGAACCTCTGCGACTTGATCCAGCAGTCCCCACGTGATGGCCTCACGGAGGAGTGTGACTTCAAGGTCAAATCGTGTTTGGGCTGCCTCGCCAATCTCACGAGCGTTGCGCCGGTATTTGCGGAAGAGTCGCGAGAGCACATCACCGTCAGCGAGTCCGAGTTTGTTACCGACTCGAGCCTTGGCACGATCCGATGAGTTCGCGATCTCGTCGACCAACGCGAACACCGATTTGGCGCTAGGGCCAATGCCGTTTGTGAATTCCCAGGACGTTTGGAGAGTCCCCCAAGCCGTGGCGGGATCACCGAGCAGCACATGCAGGCGTGCCATCTGGGCCCCGGCGACGGCTGCTGATTGCAGTGGTGATGCATCGGGGATCGCGACACCGTCGACGATCGATCGAATGTCCGGGTCCTGCATCGCTGTTGGCCGTGGGATCTGTTTGTAGAGTTCGAGGGCCATGTTTAGTGAGGCGACGGCTGACCCTTTGTCGCCCTGCATGAGAGACCCGGTCGCGATCCCAGCCGCGACACGGCATTGGCCGGTCAACGAAAGTTGTTTTGACATTTGCTGGACAGTCGCCACCGGTTGGCGATCCTGAGTGACGGTCGCATGTCGAGCCGCGACGAGTGCGATGGCAGCCATGCAGTCCTCGCGGGTAGCGACATCGTCCGCCCGCATGGCCCACTCGATCGCATGGTCCCATTCGCCATGCGCTGCAATGGTGATTGCGGTTGCAACGCCGAGGGGGTCCACCGCCATGTCGATGGACGAATACCGCAGCAGCCGGTCGAGATCGAAGATTCCCAGTTCGCTGGAGACCTTGATCAGCGAGGCGACTCGTTCGCGGGTCAGGGTGGCATCGTCCTCATGGTCGAGACGTCGAAAGACCTCCTTCGCCTCGTCAATTCGGCCGTCGGCGGCCAACACGGCGGCGACTGCGATTGCGGATGTCGGCGCAGCACGCCCGACACTGGGGAAATCGATCGCCGCTTCGTCCGCCAATGTGATCGTTTTCTTGGCTTCCTCGGTCTCTCCGGCAAAACGCTGTTGCCATGCGATCGCAGCGAGTGGCTCCACCTGATAGAACTTTTCCGACGTCAACGCCAACAGACGGAAAAACTGCTCGCGAGCTTCATCGAGATCGCCGACTTGTGCAAACGCCTGTGCAGCCATTCGTCGACAGTAGGGCTTGCTGCGATTGTCACTCCGCGAAAGGGCCGCATGGACGATCTGTTCGAGCGCCCGGCTCTGGAGATCGTCCAGCGAAACCTTCACTTCCTCCGTCAAAGGTTCCGGCGGCGCTTCGACGGCTGGTCCGACCGTCTCGTCCGTGAGACTATTGCTGCCGTTGACGCCGACGCCGGTCGGGACGTACTTGGCTGGACCACTTTCTCTGATGACAAAGAACCAACCCAGGAACAGCAGCAACGGAACCAGTACGAGCGCCCCGATCGCGAGGTTAGTCGATGAAAAGATCCTCCGTTTCTCCTCGACGGCCACTTCCTTCTTTTCGGGTCGTGGCGCTTTGAAGACGGGAACCAGGCAGTCCTTGTTCCAACACTTGACGTCTCGTCCCTGCATCTTTGCGGAAATGAACCCGGGGCTTTCGCACATCGGACAGACGATGCGGATCATGCGACCCTTCGCCGGCTTGGGAGCGACGGGAGGCGCCTTGGCGACGGCAGACGTGTCGACATCGAACGGGTCGCCGTCTTCACCGGGACCGGGTTGCTCGGAGATCGCTTGCTTGATCGATTTGGGCTTGCCTGGAGGCCTGGATGGCGGAGTCGGCTTCTCGGACTTCGAGGCGGCCTGTTTGGCGGGTGGGGACGACTTTGGGGGTGCAGGTTTCGCCGGTGCAGCGGAGGGCTTGGATGACATGGAGACGCCGCAGAAGGGACAATCTTCAGCGTCGTCATCAAGCACGGACGCCTGACAGCCGGGACACTTGCGGAATTCCATTGAAACCCTTTGATTGCATCAGAGATGAGCTCACTCTTGTCACGGCGGAACGTTCACTCCACCGATCCGCGTGTTATAGCAAAACCGACGAAGTCGACGAACCGAGAGTAATCCTCGGCTGGAGATGAATCGAAAGTGACGAGTACCCGGAGGGTGTGGAGGTGAATCGATCCTTGACCGGGTTTACCGTGTGAAGTGACAAGGGCACTCTTTGGACGTCATTTTGATTACATCAGTTCCAAAAAAAGACGGCGAAGAGTCACTCGTTCAAGAGTTCACTGGACGGAATCCGCTCGAAAATGACGTCTGCCTGACTTCCCTCGTAGACGATGCCGACGTGTTTGTCGTCGACTTGTGTGAGGCTCGGATACCCGCGTCCGCGTCCGTCGTCCAAGAGCAGGTGATGTGCCTCGGGCCATGTGAGTCCGTCATCGAAACTGACCTGTACCGTCTGATGATGCCGTCCGTCCGTCGCATGTGGGTTGGCGAAGAGCAGCACGTGCGTCATCTTCGATTGGCTGGACATCTCGAATCGCAACAGGCTTCCGTTACAGGTCGGCTCGATCAAAGCTTTCTCGTGAGTGGGATGCTCGCTCCACGTGTGTCCGAGATCGTTGGTCACCTTGACCGCTCGAAATTGCACGCCGCGCTTATTGCGGCAGTTGAGCATGATGGACCCGTCGCTCAGTTCGACCGCCTGACACTCGCTCGTGTCGACGGTTGCCGGCTCGCTGACGTGCCATGTTTCCCCGTGGTCGCGGCTCCACATGATGTTCGAGAATGAAACCCCTTCGGCATCGCGACCTTGAGTGGGCATCACAAGTGTGCCATCTCTTAGCGTGATCCCTTGCTGCGGAGCAGGCGCGAAGAGCCACCAATCTTCCCGTTTGAGTTGCCGCGTGAGATTGACCGGATGCGACCATGTGCGTCCGTCGTCATTCGATTTCACCATCATGAACTGCGCACTCTCACCAATGATGTAGCCCGGCTCCGACCCAATGCCTCGCCACTGATGATGCTCCGGTTTGCCCCACATCCAGACCGAGAAACAAAAGATGTCACCTGTTTCGCGGTCGACGAGCAGGCCCGGATCACTGCATCCGTTCTGAGACTGAGGCAGCCCACCATAGGTCCCCATGTCCATGATGACGCGCGGCGACTCCCATGTTTGCCCACCATCCGTGCTGCGACTGAGACCGATGTCGATGTCCTCCTGCAGGTCACGCGACTTGCGTCGACGCATGTCGTAAGCGCAGAGCAGGGTGCCGTCGTTGGTCGTGGCGAGCGCCGGGATGCGGTAGGTGTCGACGCCATCGTCATTGTGTTGACGCAGTGCGACGCCGGTGCGATGCGAGATGCCGGGGGTGTCATCCGTTGGTTCGATGCGTCCCTCCGTTGTTTCGATCGCCGTGCACGTCACATCGAGGTGATGCGAAAGGTCTGCGGAGTCCTTCAATGCGCACGAAAGCCACAGCTGATGTTCACCGACCTTAAGCGGCAGATCTCCCTTGAAGACCAGGGGACCGTCGGAGGAAGTGGGACCGCCGAAACTCTGATTCGTCGCGAACGAGCCATCCTTGCCCGCGACGAATAACTCGAACTGAGCGACGTCATCGCGGCTGCTCGCCTCGTGCAGGTCGAAGGACAGGGACTTCAGCGAGACACTCTTCTCCGACACACTCACGGTGATCAGCATCACCGGGTTGTGTGGTTTGCCGATCAACACCGGATGCACCCGTTCTCGCGTGACCGCAGTGACGTCCGTTGACGCTTTGCTGCAGATTACTGAGCAAATCAGACATGCCCCAACACTGAACGCGAAGCGACTCCCAAACCCGACGATCATGACGTCTCCTGCATCGCTGCCCCGTCGATGTGACCGCAGCCGATGAACGAGGGCATCGGCTGGGTTGTTCACTCATGAGAACATCATGTCGGCTGGCAGGCGATTTTGCCATGCCGGGAGGGAAGCCATCGTATTCAGATTCCATCGGCGCCCGTCAGTACCTTGCGGATACGGATCGTGCAGAGGTCACCAGCGTTCTTGTCCGTGAGTGTGCATTGCATCATGACGCAAGATGATCGCTCATCTTGTGAGAGTAGAATCTGTCCATTGAGCGTCGTTGCACTGCTTTCGTCGACCACGATCTTGCGGCTTTGGAGCGAATTGATCAACTGACGACTGAGGGCTTCGTCCTTAAGCGATCGAAACTGCCCTTCCACAATGATCGAGCGGACGGTCGAGATTTCGTAGGCGTTGAGGTATCGAGCCAGTCGATCGGCGGCTTCGTCGGCGACAATTTGACTGACACCCTCATCGACAAGTGCGTCATCGGCAGACGCGGACGCGGGGGAGAATGCGAGTCCGGAGATCAGCAGTGTGGCGAGGGCAAACGAAGAGCGAAGTGTGTTCGAGTGTGAGAGAGTCAACATGGCGAATTCTCCTGACGAGAGAGACAGTTGTTTAGGAATCGGCCAGAACAGGCCTCATCTCTCTCAGCGAATTCGCTCCTCGATGTTACAAGCCAAATTCAGAAAACTCGTCTCTGCCTGTAATTCACGTTCACTTCGAGTGGAAACGGATGATCAGCCGTTTGCGGCATTGGATGCGATTGTTGCGACCGAACTCAGGATTTGGCCTGACGCCGCGATGCGGTCGCGGCAGCGTTCTGGTGTCCACACACGCAGACTTGTTTGCGGATGTGGATCAGGTTCTTGCACTTCGGACAGATTTTCTGCCAGGGCTTAACATCGACGGCCGGCTTCGCGGGTGCTTTCGACGCCTGCTCACGCTTCAGTCGCTGCATCCGTTTTTCGTCGGCCTGCCGGACCGAGCATTGAGGATGCACGCCACCTCGTGAGTAACTGTATTCACCACAAACCGGGCAGACTTTACGTTTGGGACCGGGGTGCAAAGGTTGGGGCTTACTTGTCGACATTCGAGACGTACTCCCATTGATGAGGACTCACTCCCCTGTCGAGTGATGGCGCAAGAAGAACACCGAGGGTTCGAAAACCCTCGGTGTCCTGCGTTTTCCGTGAAGAAACCCGTAGGACGGGCGGCTGATGTTCAGACAGGCCGAACGTTCTCAGCACGAGGTCCTTTCGGGCCCTGTCCCACGTTGAAGGAGACTCGTTGTCCTTCCCGAAGTTCGTCGAAGCTCACGCCCTCGAGCGACGAACTGTGGAAGAACATGTCGGTGCCGGTTCCGTCCTCGATGAATCCAAATCCCTTCGTGGTCACCCGCTTGATTGTGCCTTCTGCCATCTGTGTCTTCCAATACTTTCAAAATCGTTGCACCCCTCTCAGAACGTGAAACACTCACGCGTCAACAGGGAGCACAGGGTCTGTTGAACTGATTGATTTCCAGGAGAGGATTCTCGTTTGTCGATCAATCGGTTTCTTCAATTGTGTCCGGTTCATCCGCTTGCGGTTCGGGGGCGTTGTCATTGCCCCCGTCCTGTTTTCGCAACAGCTTGCGAGCGCGTTTGGCCTCTGCCTTCGCTTTCTTCTCCATCTCACGTTGCCGTTTGGCGAAGGTGTTTTGGTTTTTTGCCATCAGTGTTCTCCATTCTACTGAACTGCGATGTGTCACAGGTGACCAGTCGCCCGTCGAGGAGGGATCAGGTCGTCTGTTTGGCGGTCGAGGATCGTCGCTGTCGGCTGCGGCGTGACCGCTTCTTCGGCTTGGGTTTCGATTCACCCTCTGAGGCCGCCACATCAGCGCGACGGGCGGGCGGACGGCCTGACGGATTCGGTTTGCGGTTTTGTGGTCGCTTCTTTGGTCCGCTATTGCTCGGCGTCGACGGTGTCTCTTTGCGAGAACTTGGCTCGGGCTGATTCTCGGCGGGCGGAATCGACATGCCGATCAGTTGCTCGATTGCCCGAAGTTCGCGCTTCTCGTGAGAGGAACAGAAGGTCAACGCGATGCCGGCCGCGCCGGCTCGACCGGTCCGTCCGATGCGGTGCACATAGCTCTCCGGATCAACCGGGAGATCGAAGTTGATCACGTGAGTGATGCCGTCGATGTCGATGCCACGGGCGGCGACATCGGTCGCCACGAGCACACTGACTTGTTTGTTGCGGAACGCCTCCAGCGCACGCTGTCGTGCTGCCTGCGACTTGTTCCCATGAATGGCCGTCGCCCGAATGCCGATTCGGACGAGCTTGTCAGCGAGCAGGTTGGCACCACGCTTCGTCTTGGTGAACACGAGCGTGCGTTTCGCATCATCCGCATTGAGTATCTCCCTGAGGAGTGGCAGCTTGCCGTTGCGTTCGACGAACAGCACCTGTTGGTCGATCAGTTCGACGCTTGTCTTCTCGGGGGTGACGTCGACACTGACCGGATCGGTCAGCAGGGTCTCAGCCAGTTCCACGATTTTCGGCGGCATCGTGGCAGAGAAGAACAGCGACTGCCGTTTGTCCGGCAGGCGACTGATGATCCGCTTGAGGTCAGGCAGGAACCCCATGTCGAGCATGCGGTCCGCNNCGTAGTTGAAGACGATGTCGATCTCGTCGATGTCGAGTCCGCGCGCGGCGACGTCGGTGGCGACGAGCAGCTCGACCTTGCCCTCGCGGAAGCGTTTCAACACGCGCTCGCGCATCTGCTGCGTGATGTCGCCGTGCAGGCGGTCCGCCGCGTAGCCGCGGTTGATGAGGTCCTCGGTGCACTCGTCCACCGAGCGTTTCGTATTGCAGAAAATGATGCCGAGCCGCGGCGGGTTCATGTCGAGGATGCGCGAGAGCACCTCCACCTTCGAGCGCTGGCGGACTTCGAAGTACGACTGGTCCACCGTGGAAACCGTGCGGGATTTCTGCTGGATCTCGACGATTTCCGGATCGCGGCCGAAGCTCTTGATCAGGCGCTCGACCTCGCGACTCATCGTTGCCGAGAAAAACAAGGTCTGCCGTTCCTCCGGCAGCGCGGCGAGCAGCTCGTCCATCTCGTCCTTGAAGCCCATGTCGAGCATGCGGTCCGCCTCGTCGAGTACGAACACGTCCAACTGGTCGAGCTTGATGTGTCCCTGTTCCATCAGATCAAGCAGTCGTCCCGGCGTGGCGACAAGAATGTGGGCTCCCTTGCGGAGAGCACGCACCTGATTTCCCTGACCAACGCCGCCGTACACGAGGGCGTGTCGCAGTTTGAGGTATTTTCCGTAGGTGGCAAAGCTGTCGCCGATCTGAATGGCCAACTCGCGGGTTGGTGCCAGTACCAGCACAAACGGTCGATTCGGGAGCGACTTGCGATTGCGTCGTCCCAGTTGATTGAGGATGGGCAGCGCGAACGCTGCCGTCTTGCCCGTGCCCGTTTGAGCACACCCCAGCACGTCCTTGTGATCCAAGGCAGAGGGGATTGTCTGCGCTTGAATGGGAGTTGGGATTTCGTACTTCTCGTCGGCCAGTGCCCGTTGCACCGATGGCATGAGATTCATTTCCGTAAACGTCTTCAAAGGTGTTCCTTCGCAGCTAATGTGTGTGGTAATCGTCGTCGGACTGCTGGACGATGCGCAGACAATCCGAAGTGGAGGCAAACGCCGCTTCCTCAAGAATGCTGGACAAACAAGTCAGGTCACGGCATTCGGTGCGTCGGCCAGGACGCGGGCGGCTTTCCAGAGCGGTCATCACAACCGATGGTTGGCAGCAATCGTGTGCGGCAAACTGCCGACACCAGCTGGACGAGACAGTAAGGTCTCGTGCGGTCGAAACGTACTCTCAAGTTCAATGGAGGTACGACTCGCTTTTTCTCGACCGGCTCGACTTGGACTCTTTCTTGAGAGAACAAGCTTGGGCCAAGTATACCCTCGCCCAAGTCGTCCGCATAGCCGCAATCGGGAATTCGGTTCAGGATTGGAGACTTCGGGAAGTCATTTGCGGAACAGTCCGCCGATGGCACGCCCGACGTCCTGGGCCTTGCTGCCGATCTCGCGGCCCACGTTTCCGGCTGTGCGACCCACATTCCGGCCCGTGTTGTCTGCGAATCGGCCCACATTCTGAGCCGCGTCACCGATCGGCTTTGTTTCGATCGTGATCTCCGCTCCCAGTTTGCCGCCGACTCCGAGGGCAGCTCCGAGTTCGCCGCCGAGTTTGATTTTGCCATCTCGCACGGTTGCATTGACGCCCGCTTCCACGCCGAGCCCCGACCATGCTTCCCCTTTTCCTGCGGCTCCCGCGGGACCGACCTCTGTTCCCAGTCGGCCTCCGACTCGTCCACCAGAGAATGCGTTGCCCCCGACCAGGACGCCGTTGTTCGACACGCCCGCCTCGACACCCGCTTCGGAACCGACAAACGCTTCGCCCTGAGCGTAGTTGCGAATGTCGACACTGCCAACCCGTCCACTTTGTGAGGCAGTGGCGTCGGAGAATGCTCCAGCTTGTGCGCCACCCCGAGCACCTGCGAACCAGTGCTCATCTTTCCGGTCGCCGAACTTCTGTCCGGACGACGCTCCCTGATGTCGCTCGCCACTCATGAAGATGCCTGCATCAAATCCTGTTCTCTGATCGAGTCCCGCGTTGACCCCCGCCGCATGGGTGACGCCGCCGTCTTTCGATGAGACACCGGCTCGTTGCCTGTACTCCGCGTCGCTCAGTGGCGATCGAGGTGCCACGGCTTTTGTATCGCCGCCGAATACGATTAACACGGCACAGATCGTCAGAGCAAACTTGGCGGCGGTCTTCATGGTCGATTCCTTTCGTGCTGACTGAGTGAGGCTGGCGTGATTCGTCTCTCGCCGTGAGTGTGGAGTCAAACAGATAGCAGGAGGTGTGCCAGTGTCGTCGAAACGAGTTGTCTTTCAGCGAATTGAATGGCCGCGTCTCCGGCAGAATGTGCTGGATTATCAATCGCATCAGGATTTGTCCTGTATTCATAGTCTCGAGTTGTCGGTCATGGTCTGCACACAGTCTCTTCTGGAGAGGTCGTTGTGAGGACAGTTTGCACGGGCGGGTCGGTCAACGCGTCGGATCTCGAGGTCCAAATCGCAAGGCTGACAATGATGTGCGCCGTATCTGCAGACGTTTCTACAAATGGTGAATTGAGGTGTCTGGCATCCGGCGGACGGCGTCGAGATGCGAAGTGTGCCCTCCGATGTTCGTCAGACTCTGCGGGCGAACGGAAACCCATCGATGGCAATACGGCCTTTTTCGCCGGTGGGTGCTGTTCTGAAATGGGCGAACTGTCGAAAAACAATGTGTCCCTGACCTGCAGATCGGGTGAGCGATGGTGACGCTTCCCAAGGTGCCTATCTGGCGCACATGCGTTCAACGATCTCACTTGTCGCCGACGGGGCAACGTCCTAATCTCACATCTTGCAGAATCCCCCCGGATACGCTCGGCTAACACAACTCGACGACGGGCAGGAGTCACCTGCGCGTCATCACAATTGCTTAGGAGGAGTCAATCGTGCGCCGATCGCTCCCACGATTCACCCTGACGACGTTTGCTGTTCTCTTTGGCTGTCTGATCCTGCTTGCTTCGACGTCGAAGGCAGAAAAGCCACGCATCAAAGTCGTGATGGAGTCCCCGCAGGGGTTCATTGATGATCTCGAGTATCTGGTTGTCGATTTGGCGGAGGAGAAAAAGCAGTGGGACGACAACCTCTTCCCCAGCATTGACATTTTCCTGATCGGGGTCGATCGCGAAGCTCCCCTGCGTTTTGATGTCCTGTTGAACGATGCCGGTCCGGGTGAAGAGGCGGGGTATCGCTTTCAACCAAGCATTCCCGTTGAGGCAGGACGAGCGGGGCTAAGAGAATTTATTACCAATAACCTCAATCCAATCGGCATCGATGAAAAGCTCAAGCGTCGTGGGTATTACGAGCTCACGGGTGCTGTTTTTGAAGGTTGGATGCGGATCATCGGCGACACTCGTGCGGGTGAGATTCCATACGCCGCCATCGCTGCGAAGGACTACGAGAGCGATATCCCCCCAAACATGCCGATGCCGGAGGAGAGCCATAAGGACATCCTCGCAAAGGGCTATGATCTTGCCATCGAGGTGTTGAACACAGCCGAGCAAACGGAACTGCGACAAGCACAGACTGGTCAATTCGTTCCGTACCTGATGAAGGACGTCGCTCGTAAACCCGATGAGCCGGAAGCACGTTTCGAGCTTCGCAAGCTCTCGGAACTGCACAAGTTCGAGCAGTTGGCTCGTATCTACGTCGAGTCCCAGCAGGCGACCGCCGGGTTGACGACCAACGTCGAAAAGAAGCAGGGTGAAGCGGAGTTCGTGCTCAAGGCGCTGCCGGAGACCGGCCTCTACGACTTCATTCAAACGATGGGCGTCGAGCCAAGCCGCTTCGATGCGATCGAGATGGCTGAGGATCCGGTGTTGGGGTTGAGGCTCAACCTGCCGTTCGATGACTTCCGCAGGGCACAGCTGGAAACCTGGTACCCGGCGGCCCGTGCTGCCGCGAAGGAAGCGATCGGGACATCAGAAGAGTTCGCCGACGAGGAGCGTGAGCCGGCCGCTAAAGCAACCGACCTGCTCTTCGACATGTTCATCGCCGGCGACCCGCTCGGGCGTTTGGACATGTTTCTCGACATCACCCGAGCCGAGAGTGGCAAGCTGGGGATCGTCGGCGGTGTGTTGACAAAGGATGGCAAAGCAGCTGATGCGATCGTCGACCTCATCGACGAACTGCACAGTGAGTGGTCAGTGACCATGAACACAGAGACGATCGGCGACACGGCCATTCACAAGATTGATGTCTCGAAAGACACCCCGAAGGCGATCTTCGACTACTTCGGCGACTCGGGCATTGTGTACGTGGGCACTAGTGCCGAACTCGTCTGGATTGCAGGTGGCGACGAAGCGTACGAGGCGCTGAAGGCCAACATCGAGAAGGTCGCTGCGGCCGAAACGGCTGAAGAGGGGCATGAAAAGTTTGTAGACCTCAAGGTGCAGGTCGGTCCGCTGCTCGGGTTTGCGGACGATCTGGTCGCAGAGACCGGTTGGAATCTGCTCGGTTCGATCGACGTCAAGCCGCCCGGACTTGCCGCCGGAGCGAGTGGAAAAAAAGAAGGTGGCACGTCTCTGCAGCCGATTGATCCGGCGGAGATGCGGAAGATCGCCCGCCGCTCGATGGCAGACATCGACGATCGAGTGACCGGTGTCATCAGTCGGACGGACGATTTCATCGGCGGCAAGATGACGTTCGCCCCCGGGATTCTTCGGGCGGCAGGCAAAATCATCGCGAAGATTGTCGGCGACAATCTCGGGGGGTGAGAAGCGGCTTCGACCTGAAAGGAGACGAGCGTCGTCGTCTCCCAAAGCCGTCGAAGGTCAGACGAAACGTGCCACTGCTTCGGTCGGACAGGAACGATGTCGGACATTCGAAGGGCACTGCTTGTCCGGCCGAAGCAGTGCCGAATTACAGGAAGGAGTCGTATTTCGGCCGGCCAAGCAGTGGCACGTTTCCAGGCGAATCCAGCATCAAACGCGGTATGTCGATGCAAGTTCGTTAAGGTGCATCGGTCTCGTCCGGTTCGTGGTCGTCGAGGATTTGTTGGGCCGGTTCGCTTGATTCTTGTGGGGCGCGGCTCGTCGTGGGTTGCTCGGTGTAACGACGGCTGCGGTCGACAGGGATGAGCTGGTAGAGCCGGCTCAGTCCCAGCAGTAGCACAAGTCCGATGACTGCGATGGCAACGATGGCCAGCAGGCTCAGCCAGTCCCCGAACATCCGCCGGAGGGCGAAAGTCGCCAGTCGGTCGTCTCGAGTCGCATGATCCGTCAGGCCAATCTCAAGCATCCAGATCCACTTCCAGGTGAACATGACGATGAGTGTCGCGAGGCTTAGGTAGGGGCCGTACGGAATGTGATTCTTGTTGCCGAGGAGGCGTGCAAAGATTCCCACCGACAGGGCACACAGAGGGGCGAGGACGAAGGCGATGGCTGTCGGTTGCCAGCCGAGGAAGCTCCCCACCATTCCCATGAGCAGCACATCTCCGAACCCCATCGCTTCCTGTCCGAGTAACAGCGTCGAGACCGCTCGGACAGTCCACGTCAGTCCGGCGCCGACGAGTAGTCCCGTCGCGCTCCAGGCGAGACCGTGCAGATGAGGATGCTCGGCCATCCATACCGGGCGATATGGTCCTGCGAGTTGAGGGATCTCCTGATTCCAGTCAATCCAGACGTGAATCACCTGCAGATCACCCGAGATTGTCGCTCCCAACAGGCCTAGCAGCATCCCTGGGATCACGACGGAATCGGTGATGTAGCAGGATCGCAAGTCGGTCGCGGTGGCGGCCACCAGGAGGACGATCAGCAGAGACTGGTAAACGACGCGTGCGTTCCGCCAGAGCGGCTGGGGGATGACATCCGGCGTCGACTGGCATCCCCAGCGGAGCAAGGCGAATGTCAGCCCTGCGGTGAGCAACGCGGCTGAGATGGCCGAAGCAATGCCCCACCCCCCTAACGGTTGCTCGATCTCCCGAAACGCGCGACGTGTCATCCCCCATCCTGCAATCGCAGAGATCAGGGCGATGATCAGGGCGGCTGTCGTCAAAGGGAGTCGGAACATGACGACGAGATAGCACTCTGGCGGAGAAGCGTCAATTCACGAAGCAGTCGGAGGAGTGTGAACGGTCGTGGACTGCTTGACAATCGGGCGGAGGGATTCTATCGTTACACCAAACAATGTTAGGACTTCCGCGAGCCTCCTCCCGGTTGAAGCCTCAATCGGCGAGAGTGGTGAGGGGAAAGTCCATTTTTTGCGTGGATTGGTGGATAGCCTCTGCATGGTCGTAAGATTGCTCATCTCGGAAGTCCGTGGAGTGATGAACGGCAACTCAGAAGGAATGTTCCTTATGTGAGCGACGGCGAACAGAGTGGTCGGTTTCCATTAATCCGAGTGAGATGAGCCCCTTGCTCACCTCTCCGTATCGGAGCGTGCGGTCCGGCTCGTTGCGGAGACGTCAAAGTGGGACATGTGCCCACTTTTTTTATTATCGGGACCGTCGGTCGGTCGCTTCCTGAGTTGTCAGGGGCGCAAAGTTAGGAGAGGCGTCGTCAGAATGAACGGTGTTGAAGTTCTTCGCATCGTCGACGCGATTCATCGGGACAAGAGTATCGACCCGGAGATCGTGTTCGAGGGGATCGAACAGGCGATCCTGTCCGCTGCGCGCAAGTATTTTGGTGAGGAGGAGGACGTTCAGGTCTCCATACACCGAGAGAACGGCGAGGTTGACGCGACGCTGAACGGCGAGGTGATTCCACCGGACGAGCTTGGTCGCATCGCCGCCCAGACGGCCAAGCAGGTGATGATCCAGAAGATCCGTGAGGCTGAACGAGACGCCTTGTTTGATGAGTATGAAGAACTGCGATCGCATCTGGTGAACGGCGCCATTACCCGTCTCGATCACGGAATTGCGACAGTCAATCTGGGCAAGGTTGAGGCTCTTCTGCCTCGAAGCGAACAGATTCCCGGCGAATCTCATCGTGTCGGTGAGCGGGTGCGATGCACGGTCATTGATGTTCGCAAGCAGGGGAGTCGGGTCAAAATCATTCTTTCCCGGTCTCATCCGGATCTGGTGCGTCGGCTGTTTGAGGTTGAAATTCCCGAGGTCAACGAGCGGATCATCGAGGTGCGATCACTGGCTCGCGAAGCCGGATATCGCTCCAAGGTCGCTGTTTCGTGCTTCGATAACTCGATCGATGCAGTTGGTGCCTGCGTGGGCGTGCGAGGTTCGCGGATCAAAAACATCGTCGAGGAACTCGCCGGCGAGCGGATCGACATCGTTCGCTGGAATGACTCGCTGCAGGTGCTGATTCCCAATGCCCTGCAACCGGCGGAAGTGGAGGATGTGATTCTCTGCCCGATGCTGGGCCGGGTGATCGTGCTCGTCCGGGATGATCAGCTATCGTTGGCGATCGGCAAGAAGGGGCAGAATGTTCGCCTCGCGTCAAAACTCGTCGGCTGGGATATCGAGGTGATGACCCGCGAGGAGTTGGACGAACAACTCGATCGTTCGGTCGGCGCATTCTCGCAGGTGCCTCACGTGACAGAGGAATTGGCCGAGGCGCTCGTGTCTCAGGGGTTCTTCAGTTTTGAGGACCTCTCAGTCATTGAGCCGGATCAGTTGTTGGAACTGAGCGGACTCACGCAGGAACAGTGCGACGAAATTGTCGAGGTTGCTGATCGCGAGAGTATTCGGGAAGAGAAGGAGGCCGATGAGCGTCGCGCTCTCAATCAGGCGGCCCGTCAGGCCGAGCGAGAAGCTGCTGAAATGGCGGCTCAAGCCGGTGTGACCGAGGAAGAGTTGGAGGCGATGGCTCAGGCCAGTGAGGCTGGCGACGACGAATCACCGGAAATCGCTCGGTCGGAGTCGGGTGATCAGGTTGGCGACGGTGGCTCAGGGGGCGCGGAGAGCGAGGGTGAACAGCCGGCCGTCATCGCCGGTGAGGCCGCACAAGGTTCCGTGCAGGAAGCGGAGTCAGAGGAGCTGCAGGACACATTGCCAACGGCAGGGGCTGATGGGGACGGCATTTCGGACGCTAAAACGACAGAAGAGGGGTCTCCAGTTTGACAACCGGATGGCGATAGGTTTGTCTCATCGGTTTGTCGCTGGCCACCACGAAGGTAAAACAAGGAGAAGACTTTGAAGGTTCGTATCTTCGCATTAGCGAAGGATCTGGGACTGGACAGCAAGGAGTTGATTCAGCATTGCAATGATGCTGGAATCGCGGTGAAGAACTCTGCGCTTGCCAGCATTACGCCGAGCGAGCGTGATGTGGTCCTGGAGTACATGAAGCAGCAGGTCTCGACAACCAAGGTCTCGCCGGAGCCGGCCGTGCCTGTTCCTGTTCGTGAGCAAACGGCGGACGGTGCTGGGAAAATACGGCAGATTCAAACGATGGGGCCGCTTGGGAATCGGCTTCGCCGAAGCAAGAAGGAAGACGAACTCGATTCAGAATTGGACGTCGCGGTCGATGCCGATGCCGTTGCCGTCGATGTTGCTGAGCCGCCGGATGATGCAACTTCTGCGCAAACCGATGTCTCGTTGGATGATAACGTCGACTCGGGCAGTCCGTCCGGGGAAGATCCGGACAGTCCTGCTTCAAATGATGCGAATGAGAATTCGTCGGCAAGGCCTATCTCAAAAGAAGACTATGTATCTCCGGTTGGTGGAGGGAGCACCATTCGCGAGATGAAGCCGGTTGCATCGGTTGGAGACAGTGGTCGTCGTACCCGAAAACCGCCGAAGAGGCCGACGGTGCCCAACATTGCCCCGCTGCCGAATTTCAAGCCGCCCATGCCCGGCAAGGCGAAGGGCGAACCGG
This sequence comes from Planctomycetaceae bacterium, assembly GCA_020426505.1. Taxonomy (GTDB): domain Bacteria; phylum Planctomycetota; class Planctomycetia; order Planctomycetales; family Planctomycetaceae; genus JAHBXU01. The sequence continues at coordinate 69,289 of JAGQPX010000029.1, forward strand.
CTGCCCAGAAGCCCGACCTGCCGTTGACGAAGGACTTGCTGTCACAAAGCAGTCCGCTGGCGGACATTATTCGTGACAATGCGAAATCTCGCGGAAGAGAGGACGATGGTTCCGAGTCTGGCGAACGCCGGGGATCACGAATCAAGCGACTCGGAAGTCTGGGGGATTTGCGAGACGATCGGAAAAAGCGGCGGCAGGGTCGTCGAGACGATGACGGTGTTTCCGAGCAAGCAATTCAGCGGCCGAAGACACGGCGTCGCAAGCAGCGGATCGGGTCTGTCGAGCTCAAGACGTCTGCGACGGTCGAAGTGCCCATCAGTATTCGTGCCTTGTCCGAAGAACTTGGCCGACCGGCCAAAGATATCATGGGAGTCATGATGCGGTCCGGGAAGTTCATGAAGATCACCGACGAACTCGACGAAGATGCCGTGCTGGAAGTCGGTCTTGAGTTGGGCGTCGATATCGAGATTCAACACGAAACAGACATCGAGGATGTGCTGGCGTCGCGGCTTGAAGATCAGGAGATTCCCGACGATGCGACGATTGCGGAGCGTCCGCCGATCGTGACAATTCTCGGACACGTCGATCATGGTAAGACGACCTTGCTCGACACCATCCGGTCGGCGAACGTCGCATCCGGCGAAGCCGGGGGGATTACTCAGCACATCTCGTCTTATCAGGTTGTGCATAACGGCAAGCCGATCACGTTCGTCGATACTCCGGGCCACGCAGCCTTCGGTGAGATGCGTGCTCGTGGTGCGAATGTCACGGACATTATCGTCCTCGTTGTCGCGGCAGACGACGGAGTGATGCCTCAAACGGCCGAGTGCATCAGTCACGCCAAGGCAGCCGGTGTTCCGCTGATTGTCGCGATGAACAAGTGCGACCTGCCGGACATCAACGAGCAACGTGTGCTCACGGAACTGTCGCAGCACGACGTGCTCCCCTCGGAATGGGGAGGAGACATTGAGGTGGTCCGAGTCTCCGCGCTCGAAGGGCAGGGGATCGATGACTTGTTGGAGACAATTCTGCTCACGGCTGAATTGCAGGAGTTCAGAGGACCTGTTGACACCCCGGCGGTCGGCGTTTGTCTCGAAGCGTTTCGTGACGAAGGTCGCGGACCGATTGCGTGGGTCATCGTGCGTGACGGGACACTGCATGTTGGCGATGTCGCACTCTGTGGGTCATCGTTTGGTCGTGTGCGGGCCATCTACAACGACCGGGATGAATCTTTGGAGGAGGCACCTCCTTCCACACCTGTTCGCGTGACCGGCTTGAATGCCGTTCCCGGTGCAGGCGATCATTTCTACGTGATGTCCGGTCTGGACGAAGCGCGCGAAGCAGCGGACGTTCGCCAGAGCCGCGGGCGTGACGCTGCACTGGTCGGACGGGGTGGCGGACCGGTGACGTTGGAGGACATTCTTGCGGGAGCTGGCGCGGACGGAGGCGTCAGGGAACTGCCACTCATCATCAAAGCAGATTCCCCGGGATCGATCGAGGCCATTCGGGGCGAACTCGAGAAACTGGATCACCCCGAAGTCCGTGTGAAGATTCTCCACGAAGGCGTGGGCGGTGTGAACGAAAGTGACGTCTATCTCGCCAGTTCAGCGGGGGCAATTATCGTCGCATTCCATGTGATTGCTGAGGATCGTGCCCAGACCCTCGCGGAGCGCGAATCCGTCGAAGTGCGGCGATATAGCATCATTTACGAACTGACCGACCATATCAGGATGGCACTCGAAGGCCTTCTGCGTCCGGACAAAGTCGAGGTCGCGACAGGCCGGGCGTTGGTCCTGCAGACATTCAGTATCAGTCGGTACGGAACGATCGCCGGTTGTCGCCTGCTAAGCGGAACGATCGAACGCAGTAATCGGGTGCATGTCATTCGTGACCAGAAGATCATCAATGATTATCCGATCGCGTCGCTCAAACGCGGCAAGGACGATGTCAAAGAGGTTCGCGAGGGCTTCGAGTGCGGAATTCGACTGGAAGGATTCAATGACGTGAAAGAAGGAGATCTGTTCGAGGCCTTCCGCGTCGACGAGGTCAAGCGAACTCTGGAGAGTTAATCAACTGTTCGATGTCAGGGGTCTCAAGGACGAGGCGGGTGCAGGGAGGCAAGGTTCGGGGCTGTCAGCCGGTCCCGCGAATGCAGCGGAGATCACTTGAGTTGATCAAGTGATGCTGCTGCAGCAATCGGGTTAGAGAGCGTTCGATACATCGAGCATGGGGAATCGCCGCACTGCCAAAGTCGCAGAAGCTATCCGGGAGATCGTCAGTTCGACGATTCTCTTCGAGTTGCGCGATCCACGTGTCAAAAACGTCACGGTGCTGAGTGTCGAGGTTCCGACCGACCTTCGCACTGCCAAGGTGTTCGTCTCCGTGATGGGAGATCAAGCCGAGCAGCGACTCTCGATGAACGGGCTCAACGGAGCGCGTGGATTCATTCAGTCAAAAGTCGCTGACCGAGTGAACCTGCGGTTCACGCCCATCCTCAGTTTCGAACTCGATGACGGCGTCAAAAAATCCGTCGAAGCGTCACGCATCCTCCGCGAATTGGCCGAGGAGCGAGCCATGCTTAAGGCCGAGTCCGGCAGTGAGACCGATGGAGCAGATGCTCTCGACGATGGAGAGCCAGGCCCGCACGAGTCTCTCGAGTCAATCGCGACGGATTCGGATGGCATGACAACGCACGGCGACCCTCCTGAGTCGGTCGCCGACCGCATTGACGATGGCTGATCCGACACCATCCTCCGTTTTCTGAACACTGACCCCCGCACTTCCATTGCGTGCCAGTCGACACAATGTCTACGACCAAACTCAAAGCCTCAGATCGCCAAGCCCTGTTTCGCAAGATTGCCACTGTGCTCAAAAAGGAGTACGGCGGGAGTGTGCCGAAGGATCAGCGAAACGTTCTGGAGACGATGCTGTTCGCCTGCTGTCTCGAGGACGCCAGGTATGCCGATGCCGAGGCAGCGTACAAGAATCTCATCGAGACCTTTCACGACCTGAACGAGATCCGTGTCAGTTCGATCTCCGAAGTCGAGCGATCGTTGGAGTCGCTGGACAACGCAGCGTGGAGAGCCCTGCGTGTTCGCGACACGCTGCAGTACGTGTTCGAGAAGTACTATGTCTTCGACTTTGAACCACTGCGACGCAAGACAATGGATGCGGCCGTCAAACAGCTTGCAAAGATCAAATGTCTGTCCCCCTTCGTGCAGTTGTATACGCTCCAGCATTCACTGGGTGCTCACGTCGTGCCAATGGACGAGACGCTTTGCGAAGTGATCGCATGGCTGGGCCTGATCCCTCAAGGTTTGCCACCGGACAAGGCCGCCGAAGAGATAAAGTCGTCGGTTCGTAAACCAGATGCAGCATTGTTGTGCCATCTTCTTCGCGAATTGGGAGCAGACCCCAAGTTCAAGTCGGCTTTCAAGATCACGAAGTCGATGTTGATCGATGGCGAAGTCGACGCATCCGATGCGCCCGAGAGACTGCGCGCGTTGATCAAGAATCCGCCCAAGCGGACCAAGAAGGTAAGCAAGTCCCGGAAAAAGCCCGCATCCCCAAAGACCGGGACCGCGACGAAGAGAAGCAAGGTTGCCAAGAAGGCCACCGCAACCAAAAAGAAGGTCACCAAAAAGGTCACTCGACCGAAACGAACAGCCAAGAAAAAAACAACTCGCAGCAGTGTTCGCAAGAAGAAGTGACCCCGTCAGGTGCCCGATGCCACCGCGGTGGCAGATTGTCGGTCATCCGGCTGGGGACAGGGCACGTTCGGGGTACTTCCGCACGAGTTCAAGACGCTGTTTGTCAGCCCTTCGGGGCTCGCTACAATAATGATTGCGGTGATCGCCGTGATTTGTACCCTTCCCAGAGGATTGGGCTGATGGCTTTGATTCGACTGACAATCCTGTGCGTTTTCCTCGGTCAAAGTATTGCGGTGGCAGACGACACACCAGACGCCCCCCCTCAGCGGTCGGGTGGGTCAGGCGGCATTGCGGTCGACGTGCAACAGGTCGCGGACGACCCCGCTGAGCCGTTCGTTCCGAAAGTCCCGACTCCCGATGCCGAGAAGGCGCGTCAGCAGGCGATGACCTGGTACATGACCGGGCAGTTGCGTGAAGGCAGAAACGATTTCAAGGGGGCCTTGGAGGCTTATCGACGGGCGATCGAGGTGGCACCGGCAGAAATCAAGCCGTACCAGTCGCTCGTCACCATCAGTTACACCGAGAACGATCGTGAATCAGCGAAGAAGTATGCCCTGCAGGCGGCCGAACAGAGTCGTGAGGGCATTCCCCTGGCACGCGGACTCGCCAACCTGCTCGTCCGGGCATCAGAAACCAGCCAGGCGATCGAAGTGCTGGAGAAGGTGCAGCAATCGCCGCCGGGGGATATCAAGCTTGTTGACGAGTTGGTCCTCGATCGCGACTTGGGGCTCTTCAATCGGCTGGTGATGAACACCGACACGTCCGTCGAACACTACCGCAAAGTGATGTCGGCCTTGCAGGATGCCGAGTCGGCACTCTCGCCGTCCGAGCGTGATGAGATCCTTGGTGATGCGGGCGAAACCTATGAACAGATGGGTAAGGTCTTTCTCGATGCCAAACTGGCCGATCTCGCGGTTACGGCATTCGATGAGGCGGGCAAGTTCAACAAGGCGACGCCCGGCATTCACAGCTTCAATCTAGCGATGGTCTATAAGGAGACCGAGCAGCCGGAAAAAGCACTCGAGGAGTTGGACAAGTACTTCGATGCCCAACTCCAGTCGAAGGGACGCGAGGCGTATCAACTGCTTGCTGACTTGCTCGAAGGTCTGGGTCGGCAGGAGGAACTGCTCCCCAAGCTAGAGGAACTGCATGATCGCGATGCCCGTAACAAATCTCTTGCCTTCTTCCTTGCCGATCAATACGAATCGCAGGGGCATCTCGATGAAGCGGAGGAACTGCTGAAAGAGACGGTCGGCCGTCGGGCGGATCCGCGAGGGCTCGTCGGACTGGCCAGTGTCTACCGTCGTCAACATCGCCCTAAGCCGCTGCTGGAAGCGATCGCGCAGGCGTATCAGGTCGTCCCGCAGACGGAAGATGCTGAGGCGCTCGAGCGCATGGATTCCGACATGCGGGCGCTCGTGGAACGCTTCCCGGAACTCATGACAGAGATCGCCGAGGACGAGGAAGCGATGGATGGCCTCGTCGCTCAGGGTCGTCAAATGATTGCGGAGGACGACGGAAAACTGGACTTCTTCCAGACCTACGTGCTTGGCAAGTTGTCGGTTCAGGCGGAGCGAGTCGAGCCGGCTCAAGAGTTCTACCAGCTCGCCATCGACATGCAGAACGACCCGCCGGCCCAGTTGTTTCTGGAACTGGCCGACGCCCTGACCGACGCGGAGAAGTATGGCGAGGCTGCCAGCGTCTATGGACAGGCGACCGAGCACACCTCGACCAACCTTCAAAGAACGGCCGTGCGTTCTGTCTTCAAGTTGTATCAGTCGCACGTGCTTGAGATGGACGGACAGACGGAGGCCGCCATTGCAGCTGTGGCGGAAGCTCGGCAAGGACTCCCCGACAATCCGAGAGTGCGTTTTCAGGAGGCGTGGATCTACTATCACGCCCATCGTTGGGAAGAGGCAATCGACCGTTTTCAGGAAGTGATTGATACCTATGGGGCGAAGGACGATGAAGAGTCGAAGAGCATTGTGAGAAGCACGCGATTCAGCCTCTCAGCCGTCTGGGTTCAAGTCGGCAACATGGTCAAGGGAGAAGAAGTCCTTGAAGTTGTGCTTGAGCAGGAGCCGGACAATACGCAGGTGAACAACGATCTCGGTTACCTCTGGGCCGATCAGGGGAAGAACCTCGAGCAGGCCAAGACTATGATCGAGAAGGCCCTCGCCGCTGAGCCGGAAAACCCCGCTTACCTCGACAGCATGGGGTGGGTCCTCTTCAAGCTGGGCGACTACGAAAAAGCCCGCGAGTATCTCGAACAGGCCGTCAACCTTCCGGGCGGAGGCGACAGCACAATCTTCGATCACCTCGGCGACGCTTACGACAAACTCATGCAGACCGAGAAGGCTGTCGAGTTGTGGCAAAAGGCATTTGACCAGGAACAGACCAAGCCCTATCCGGACGACAAGATTCTCGATCGCATCAAAGCCAAACTGCCTGCCGAAGCCGAAGAGTGAGATCACTCTGTCTGGCTCAATCTGATCTACGGCGTTTCTCACTTTCAACTCTTAACCTTCGACATTCGACCCTCTCCACATGGCTGGTCACTCTCATTGGGCGAACATCGCTCACAAAAAAGGGCGCATTGACGCCAAAAAAGGCAAGCTGTTCGGCAAGCTCAGCCGTGCGATCATCGTCGCTGCCCGCAATGGCGGTGGCGATCCCGACATGAACCTCACTCTGCGGTACGCGATCGACAAAGCCAAAAAGAACAGCATGCCCAAGGACAACATCGAGCGAGCCGTGCAGAAGGGATGCGGCGAGTCCGATGGTGAGGACTATCAGGAATTGACGTACGAAGGGTACGGCCCCGGAGGCGTCGCCATCATGTGCGATGCTCTCACCGAGAATCGTAACCGGACCGCGGGCGAAGTCCGTAAAACGTTTGAGGTCTATGGGGGCAACCTCGGCAGCACCGGTTGTGTGTCGTATCTCTTCGAGCGCAAAGGGCAATTCATCGTTTCGACCGATCACATCGATGAAGACTCGCTGTTCGAACTCGCGGTCGAAGCGGGAGCGGAGGACGTCCGGCTCAATGGCGATGCATTCGAGATACTGACCCCCGTCGATGCGTTTCAGTCAGTGAGCGACGCCCTCGCGGCGAAGGAGATTGAGACCCAATCCGCCGACCTCGCCCGCATTCCGACCACGTCAGTCGATCTCGATGAGAGTGACGCGCGCAGAGTCCTCAAACTGATGGATGCACTCGAAGATAACGACGATGTTCAGAATGTGACCGCCAACTTCAACATCGCTGACGAGATCATGGAGTCCGTCATGGCCGAGGCCTGAACGATTCATCACCTGCGTCCGGTCATCGCCTGCGGCATAGCGAGACCAATGGACGGTCAACGACCGTTACCCCCTCAAGGATGACTCATGGCTCGTCAACGCGTGGTCCAGCGGACACAATCAGTCACTGATGACAAACCGCGTCCGCACTTTCCTGTGACGGAGCCTGCTCAAATGCAAACCCCGTTCGATCCCAATGGTCGCGAGTTTGACGAAGCCCTGCGGCCGACTTCGCTGGAGCAGGTTGTCGGACAGTCCAAGGTGGTTGAGCGGATTCGGGTGATGCTGGATGCGACCCACAAGCGGGGCGACACACTCGGCCATCTCCTACTGGACGGCCCGCCCGGGATCGGCAAGACGACACTCGCAACCGTCATCCCGCGCGAACTCGGTGTCGACATCCAGATCTGCGCCGGCCCCGCCTTGCAGGCCCCCAAAGACCTGCTCCCCTATCTGACCAACGCAGCCGAGCGGTCGGTGCTGTTCATTGATGAGGTCCATCGGCTCCCCGCAGCGGTCGAGGAGTTTCTGTACCCGGCAATGGAGGACTTCCGGGTCGACATCGCTCTCGGAGAGGGCCTCAACGCCCGCACCATCAACATGAAGTTGAAGCCGTTCACGGTGATCGGGGCGACGACGCGCTCCGGCATGCTCACGGCTCCCATGCGGGACCGCTTCGTCTACCGTGAGCACCTGGACTTCTATGAAGAGATCGACCTCGTCGAGATTGTCAGTCGCAATGCGGTCAAGCTCCGTACGACCGTCACTGATGAAGCGGCTGAGGAGATCGCCAAACGGTCGCAGGGCACGCCTCGCAAGGCGAACAACCTGCTGCTCCGTACGCGCGACTTCGCGACGTTGGACAGTGAGACGGGCGAGATCACGACCGAGATTGCCCGTCACGCCCTCGACAAACTGGAGATCGACCAACTCGGCCTCGAACGCCAGGACCGACGCTATTTGGAAACCATGATCCGCGTCTTCAACGGCGGCCCTGCGGGCCTGCGTGCTATTGCCCACAGCATGAGCGTCCCGCCCGACACACTGGAAGACGACGTCGAACCGTTCCTTCTCCGCAGCGGCCTCCTCCAACGCACCCCCCGCGGCCGAGTCGTCACCGAAGCCGCCTACGTCCACCTGCGCCTCACGCCACCAAGTGACACATCCGGATCGGGCATGTTGTTTTAATCCGATCAGACTCCGCTTGAAGATGAGCGGTGCGCCAGAACCTTTGATGGAGTCAGGGTTCGCTAATCCGCAAGCGTTTCAGGTTCGATGATCTCGACCGGATATTATCCCTTCGCGGCGGCGAGGGCTGCGTCGTAATCGGGGTGCTCGGCGATTTCGCTGACGTATTCGACGTGCTTGACGGTGTCATCCGGGCCGATCACGAAGATCGCGCGGCAGAGGCAACGATCGAGCGGTCCGCCGCTGATCAGTACGCCGTATGCTTCGCCAAACGAGGCGGTCCGGTGATCGCTCAGGCATTGCACCTTGTCGACCCCTTCAGCTCCGCACCACCGCTTTTGGCCGAAGGGAAGGTCGGTACTGACGACGAGTACTTCGACGTCGCTGAGACTGGCCGCTTCCTCGTTGAACCGCTTGGTCTCAGCGTGACACGTTGGAGTGTCGAGTGACGGCACGGTGGCAATGATGCGGGTCTTTCCTGATGAGTCGGCAAGGGTCACGTCAGCGAGCGCGTTGCTCTGCAGAGAGTAGTCCGGGGCCGAGTCACCCTGCTTGACTTCGTTGCCTTTGAGAGTGACGGGGTTTCCCTTGAGTGTGACGCTGGGCATAGGAGTTCCTTATGGAATTGATGGTGATGTCTGGTGAGGCCGTTTGTCGATGCAGTATCGTGAATCTCATCCGGCATGCAAGAGCCGGGTGATGTGGAAGTGCACTTGGCTGTCGGCCTCCCCTGTTGAGCTGCAATAACATGAAAGCACCCCGACTGATGTGAGCAGCCGGGGTGCTGAACGTACGTCGGTTCAAGGACTCAGTCGGCCAGGATGGGGGGGAGAGTCATCTCCGGGCCGGACTCCAACTGGTACGTGAGGTCCTCGCAATTCTGCTTCTTGAGATATCCGGCCATCATCTCCAATCCCTTGCGAGCGTCGCCGTTGGGAATAAAGTGCAGGAACAGACGTTTTCCGGACACATGAGATGCCAGTCCGTCCTTCGTGAAGTCCTGACTCTTGACCAGCACCTTGGCCTCCTCAGCGATTCGCTTTGCCGCTGATGCATCCGGGGCTTTGGCGACGACCGTGATCGAACCCGGAAGATTCGACGGCTTGCCCTCAAACGGCAGTGTGTCAGGGGTCACTTTGACCTCGGTGGTCAGCTTGAGTGGCGTTGCCGCTCCGACATCGTAGGTCATTTCGAGGAAGTAGGCCGTCCAGCCTTTGTCGGGCGTCGAAGCATTGGCGACGTAGAGTCCGTCCTGTCCCGGCTCAATGACCGTACTCGTGTACTTCGGGCCAAGTGTTTCCTTGCGGAAATCGCGGGCCTCGGGGTTGGACGCCTGCCACAGACGCACTTCGACCGGCTTGTCCTTCGTCATCACTTGAATCGATCCGTCGTCGTTGATCGTCCACGAGTATTGCGGCGGCTTCTTTCCCTGAGCAATGAGCGAATGGAACGCAACGATCGACTCAACCGCATCAGTTTTGTCGAGGCCATGATCGCCGTTCGCAACGTAACGCAGATAGTTCTCGCCCCGCAGGTCGTCCCAGTAGAACTGTGATGAGTCGGGGAGGAAGAACTGGTCGCCCGCAGCGTTGAGCACGAGCTTGGGCATCGTCAGACGATGACGGTAGTAGTACGGGTCGACGAGTTCGTACAGTTCCTGAAGCCGGGGGTGATCCATCCGCTCCATGATCTTGTGTTCGACATAGTTGCCGACAGCTGGTGCCCAGAAGCCATACGCTGCGAAGTGATGGTTCATCGAGTCATACGCATTCACCACGTCAATGACGATGGGAATGATTGCGACCACACGATCATCGACCGCGCCAGTGAGCCATGTGGTCCAACCCCGCTTTGAGCCGCCCGCGACGGTGAAGCGGTCGACCGTCTGATTACCGCCTTCGTCGGAGGCCATGTATGCGGTGATGGTGTCCATCGCGCGGACGGCACCTTTCACCATTGCGTTCCGGGCGGGCCACTTCGCATCGCCCGTCTTGAGGAACTGATCCCACGTGTAGCCGATGAGGTCGTCCTCAACCCGCTCGACGCCATCGTTGTGAAAGATGAGCGGCTGGTTCGGGATAAGTCCAAGTTCCGTCACGACCGTGCCGGTGGCCTTCGCGATGGCGTCCGTCCGTTCATTGGACCGGGGTTTCCCTTCGTTGTTGCGACCACCGCCGATGAACAGCATGCCCACGTCGGACGTCACCTGCTGAGGAATCGTGAGCGTCAACCAGTGTCGCCATTCGGGCTGATTGACTTCTTCCTTGGTTAGCCAGTGCTGCGAGACCATGTCGATGACGACGGTTTTCACGCCGTCCTTCTCCTCCGAGCTGACGACTTTCCATGAGTAGCTGTCGTCCGGTTTCTGGATGTAATCATCGAGAGCCGTGCGTCGAGGGAGGTCCTCCGCGTGGACCGTGGCGATCGAGAGTGAGGCAAGGAGTGCGACCGCGAACGGCGCGAACAGGAGGCGGGCTTTCATCGGGATTCTCTGTTGTCAGAAAAGAGTGTAGGAGGCGTCGAGCGATTCTACCGTTCGGTAGAACCATGCGTTCATTATGCAAAGACCTGCGGCTGCCGAAAAGGAACCACCGATCGATTCGAGTGTGATCCGAGCGACTTTTTCGGAATTTTCGCTGGAAAACCGTAGGAATGCTTCGTACGTGGTGGTCGAGGCACGTACTCAGCGTGTTGGCTATTCGAGAACTGGGTGAACGTGACTCTGGCAGGCGACGAACCATCGGGAAACACGATCGACACGGTGCGGAGCGAGTACGCTTCGCGGCGTGACCGGTACGCCCTCGTCGCCGAGAGGTACGGTCGGGGAGCGACGTTCGTCAGTCGTGCCAAACGGGTGGTGACGTACAGCATCATCGGGTACACGGTGTTCGACCCGACGGTGGGCTTCATCCTCGTGCCCCTAGGGCTTGGTCTGATTCCGGTGACGCTGATGCAGAGTTGGTGCATCCGTCGCTGGCGACGGGCCGCGGTTCGTGGTGAATATTACATTGCCGGACTGCGACGACTGGACGATCAATGGCAGGGGCATGGAGTGAGGGGCGGTCGCTACGCCGATGCGTCTCATGCGTATGCATGCGATCTCGATCTGTTCGGACGAGGGTCACTGTTCGAACTCCTTTGCACAGCGAAGTCGCGATCCGGTCAGGACAGACTCGCCGCATGGCTCCTCAGTCCCGCTGACCGGCAGACGATCTTAAAGCGACAACAGGCGATTCGTGAGCTACGCGAATGCAGTGAGTTCCGGGAAGCGATCGCAACGGTCCCCAGTGAGCGACGGCACAGGGCGTCTGTATCAATTCCGGTATTGGTGGATGCCGACTGGGTCTTCGACTCAGCACGAGGAAAAGTGTTGTCATCGCTGTGGATCGTGTTCCTCGTGGCGGCGCTCGTGGGAGCCGTCGTGTTTGGAGGCGGATGGTGGATCGCGGTCGCCGTAGCTGTCGTCGGTGAAGTCGCGTTGTATCACACGGTCCGACTGAGGCTTCAAGCACTGGGGCAATCCATCCATGGCCTCAAACGAACTCTGTCGGCGTCGGTTTCGATGATAAGGACCATGCGACGCATTCATGACTCTACTCCGATGTTGTCTGAGTTGCAGCGACAGGCAAGTGGTGATTCTGAGAGCATTCGGGTCGTGAGGCGGCTGCTCAACGCACTCGTGCTCAACGAGCCGACCGTCCTGTTGATGCTCCTGCAACTTTTTCCACCACTACAGCGACTGCATCGTCGACAGGTTGAACGCTTACGCGACACTCTTGATGCGGTCGGTCGGGTTGAAGCACTGTGTTCCCTGGCGACCTATGCGTATGAGCACCCACATGATGTGTTTCCAAACGTCGAAGAGGAGGGACCAATCTTTCGCACTGAGGGCATCGGACATCCTCTTCTGTCTGAGAGCCGCTGCGTCCGCAATGACGTGACGTTCGAGCCGCCCGTGCGGTTGCTGATCATCAGCGGTTCGAACATGTCGGGTAAGACGACTCTCATGCGAAGCGTAGGTGTCAACGTGGTGCTGGCCCTCGCTGGGGCTCCCGTGCGGGCACGGAGCATGACGCTCTCGCCGTTCGTCCTTGGCACAGCGATCCGGTTTGCAGACTCTCTCCAGGAAGGGGCCTCACACTTCGCAACCGTCGTCCAGCGCATGAAGCAGGTCATTGACATGCAGCAGGATGACCGCCCGCTGCTCTATCTCTTCGACGAGATCCTGCAAGGCACGAACTCGCAGGACCGGCGAGTGGGAGCAGAAGCCGTGCTTCGCAGACTGGTGGAAGCAAATGCCTTCGGCATCGTCTCGACGCACGACCTCTCGCTGACCGAAATTGTGAATGACCTCGACGGGCGCGCGATCAACCTGCACTTCGAGGACAAGGTCATCGATGGACAGATGACGTTCGACTACCAGTTACGGCCCGGCGTCGTGCAGAAGAGTAACGCCCTCGACGTCATGCGCAGCTTCGGCCTCGACGTGTAGCGGATTGCGGTTGCCCGTAGCTGAACTCGCCAGAGTTCAGACCGGATGCCCGATAGTCGAAAGCTGAATTCTGGCGAATCCAGCTACAGATCCAGTCGTTTTACAACAGCTCGTGCGGCACTTCGCCGCCGGGGAGGAGATGCACCGGGCGGTTGCTGCGGTCGCGGATGGTGTCGTCCGGCTTGAGGCCGAGGGCGTGATAGACGACCGCACAGAAGTCCTCGACGCCGATCTTGCGCGACGTCGGATGCTCGGCCTTGTCGTTGGTGCTGCCGATAACCTGACCATGCCGATATCCGCCGCCGGCAAAGAGAATGCTCTGCGCCTTGGGCCAGTGATCGCGGCCTGCATCTTTGTTGATACGGGGGGTCCTGCCGAACTCGCCCGCTGTGATAACGAGTGTGTCGTTCAGCATGCCCCGGTCGGCCATGTCCTGAATCAGCACTCCGACAGCTCGGTCGTGTCGCGGGAGTTTGTTGTCGAGGGCTCCTTTGATGTTGCCGTGATCGTCCCAGTACCCCGTGTTAAGCGAGACGAATCGCACGCCCGCTTCGATCAGCCGTCGTGCGAGGAGTGCCTGTTCGCCCCAACCGTCGCCGTATTGCTCGCGGAGTTTGGCGTCCTCCTGTTCAAGATCGAAGGCAGCTCGCACTTTTCCGGAGAGGACGATGTCGAGTGCCTGCTGGTCGATCGTGTCGGAGCTTTGGAAGTCGTGATTCGATTCGACTTGGCGTTTGAGCCCGTCCAGTTTCTGCTGCAAGGTCACGCGGTCGTTGAGGCGGTCCTTGGTGAGACCATCGACGAGTGAGAAGCTCTTGTGGTCGCCGGTCGGCAGACGCCCAGCCTCATTGCCATAACTGAATTCGCCATAGCGGAACGGGTTGTGAGCAACGCCGAGCCATGCTCCGCCGTGATATCCGAAGCCGCCGTCGTTCATGTTGACGCTGGGAAGCGAACCGGGCTGGGTCGGACCGAGCAGATGCGAAGCGACTGCTCCCATTGAAGGTTGTTGCGCGGGGCGATTCGAGCCGGTCGCTCCGGTGCGACCGGTGAGCATCCAATGAGCAGCGGCCCAGTGATCGCCGTTGCCATGCGAGAAGCTGCGAATGACCGAGCAGTGATGCATGATCTTCGCGTGATAGGGCATCAGCTCGCCCACATGGAGACCCGGTAGGGAGGAGGGAATCGACGTGTAAGGCCCGCGATACTCGCTCGGCGCGAGCGGCTTCATGTCAAACGTGTCCAGCTGCGACGGACCGCCGTGCTGCCAGATGAGAATGACCGACTTCTTCGACCGTGTCGACGCTGTTGCCTGAGCCTCACTGCGTAACACGTCAGTCAGACCGATCCCAAACGCACTCAGGCCGCCGATCTGGAGGAACCGTCGGCGGGAGAGGCCATCACAAAACTCGCTGCGAGATCCGGTGAGATTCAGCATGGCTGTTCGGAGGATGAACGATCGGGAAGGACGATGTCACGGGTCGCCAGGGAGACGATCAGGTGGGCTGCAGACAGTTTACCATACTCAAGGGGTCTGAGAATCCCATTCTCAATCGGTCTGCTCTTTCAGGAGCTTGCGAATATCTCGATAGCTACAGAACAGCACGTACCGCCCGTCGGGGGACATCGCCAGCTCTTCAAGGTAATCAACGGGCCCGCTGATTTTGACGGCTTGCGGCGGTCCTTTCTGTTTGTCATCGAGAATGTACAACTGGCCTTGATTCTCCTTGTTCCCGCCGAAGACGCATTTCCCGGAGACGGCGGAGTACACGGGATCGATGATTTCGACATCGATTCCATTCCCGTTCTCCCAGAGCACACGTTCGATACGGCAGTGGTCTGGTTGCGAGATGTCGATCACAGCAATCTTTTCATCCTCCGGTGTCCTCACAATCGCGGCGAGATGACGGGAGAGATCGATCCAGTCAGGATTCGAGGAAATCTCGTGACCGGCGAGTATTAGTTCCTGATTCTCGAGGGTCTTCGCATCATAGAGAAACACCGGTGCGGCATCGTATTTGGAGATCAGGATCGTTTTCCCATCAGGAGACCAGCGGGGGAATGATCGGGTTCCGAGTGGTCGCATGTCGGAGCCATCGAGGTTGAGAACCCACGTCCCTTGCTCGGTGTCGGGGAGGTTATCACCGTAGAGTCGGTAACAGATCTGTTTGCCGTCGGGGGAGATCGTCGGACGGTTCCCGAACCCAAGCATCGTGACTTCGGCATCGTCCTTTGACGCGTCCAGCATCATGATCTGCGTCAGATTCCACTTCCTTCCCGGCGTCGCATCAAACAGGATTCTCGAACCGTCTTCTGACCAGTACGGCGTGCCCAGTTCCAGAGTCGGATCATCGAACGCGACTTCGATTTTTCCAGTCTCGACATCGAAAATGTAAATGTCCTGCTGATTGTCATTCTCCGGCTCCACCGGCTTGAAACTGCGAACCCGTTCGACGACTTTCGCGACATTCTGCGAGACCTGCTCCGGCGTGAGTGGCTCGTCGGCTTTCAATCGGGATGAGACAGCGAGAACGATCGCAATCGCACAAACGAGGCAGAGAGAC
>JAGQPX010000221.1:0-5419 GCA_020426505.1 Planctomycetaceae bacterium
TCTGGAGCGAGGCCCTCGATCTCGGATTTATTGAGGTCTCGCAAGGCTTCGGCGAGAAAGTGCTGTGCCAGCAAGCGGATGTCGTCTCCCCGCTGACGTAGCGGGGGCATGTCGATCGTCACCCCATTCAGACGATAAATCAAATCTGTCCGAAACTTCCCTTCCTCCACCATGGACTCCAGAGGCTGGTTTGTAGCTGAGATGATTCGGACGTCAGTCTCGATGGTTTCGTTCCCACCGACCCGCTCGAAGCGTTGTTCTTGCAACAGACGGAGCACTTTTCCCTGCACGATCGGAGCCATATCGCCGACTTCATCGAGGAAGATGGTCCCGCCGCTGCATTGTTCGAACTTACCGATGCGTCGCTGGGTGGCTCCTGTAAAGGCACCTTTCTCATGTCCAAACAGTTCGCTTTCGAGGAGTGAGTCCGGCAGTGCGGCACAGTTGACCGCCATAAAGGTTTGGTCCGCCCGACGGCTGTGCTGGTAGATGGCGCGGGCGACCAGTTCCTTGCCGGTCCCACTCTCGCCTCGGATCAGCACCGGAACATCCTGTTCGGCAACGAGGCCAATCGACTTGAACACATCGAGCATGGCTGGGCTGCGACCAATGAACGCCAAGCCACTGTTGGCGGATGCCGCCAAGGGCTCTGCGTCTAATGCGACGGGTGTACTCATCAGTTGCCGCGACTTGATCGCCCTTGCAGCGACCGATCGCAAATGAGACACGTCGAGCGGTTTCGAGATGTAGTCGAACGCGCCTAGTTGCATGGCTTCGATCGCCGTTTCGCTGTCTGCCGCAGCCGTGATAAACACAACGGGCAGTTTCGAGTCGAGGTCGCGAATCGATTTGAACAGTTCCAGTCCGTTGATCTTCGGCAGGACAATATCGAGAAAGACGACTGCAGGTTGTTCTTCGCGAATTACGGACAGACCTTGGTCAGCATTATCGACAGTAACGATTTGACCAACATCATCTGCAAGCACCTGCTCGATCAGATGTAAAACGGAGCGATCGTCGTCGATCGCAATGACCGTCGTGTCGGACATTGGTGATGCTCGATAGGTGATTCGCGAGAAAGCAAGTTTGTGTCTGTCGACCTGCTAGTCAGCATAACTTGCAAGAACCGCTTTCTCTATTCCCCGATCTGGTTGGTTTCACACACAAAGAAAGATTTCCATAGCAAACATCGGGGATTCCCTGACCCCGAAGGTGGGAATGCTCCAGTGGCGTCTCAACGATCGGCATGCGGTCTGAACTTCCATTGCGGAGGACTGCTGCGATGACGTCCGACCGTCGTCGTTCAGTCTTTTTCTGCGGACTGTCTTGGAGAGCAAGGGCTCGCAGAGTCACATCTGCTTGAGCGTCGGGTCATTGGCATCCCAATTGCATCCCACATTTTTTAAAAAAGAACGGTGAGCAGACTTCCGCCACCGAAATCCCATCGAAGCGAAAGGAGCATGTGCCATGACATCCGCCACAATGAGCGGTCCCACACTGTCTGAATCGACAACCGAGCAACTCCAGGAGCTCGTGCAAATCAATATCGATAGCGCTAAAGGTTTCGAGGACGCGTCACATGAACTCAGTAACAGCCACCTCATCAGGCTGTGTGGCGATCTGGCCAACGAACGCCGCCGTCAGGCGAGTGAATTGACCAAATATGTGGAGATGACAGGTCAAGTTGCACCGAAGGACGGATCGTTCCTCGCAGCTGTGCATCGCTCGTGGATGAAAACCCGGAAACTGTTTCTCAGCAATGACGAGTACGCCATTCTCGCCGAGGCGGAACGAGGTGAAGATCAAATCAAAGACGCCTACGAGCAAGCCCTGAGAGAGACCACAGGCAGCCCGGTGAATCGTGCCTTACAAAGGCACTTCCTCAAAGTGAAAGAGGCTCACAATCGTATTCGATCGCTCCGGGATGCTCGCGTGTGAAGATGCAGGGTCAATTGATCAACAGACATCACAGCCGCCCCTCGACGGTAGGGGGCGGCTGTTCACATTGAGTTCATTCATTGGATTACCATGCGACAGCAAGTCTCATTTTGGTTTCTTCTCGCGACGGTTCTGGGCATGGGAGCCCTGTTCTTCCACGTGCTCCAACCGTTCCTGGCCCCCCTGTTCCTGGCTGCTGTCTTAGCTTTGCTCGTCAACCCGGTCTTCGAGCATACCGAGCGAGTGATTGGCGGACGACACCGCACTGCTGCCGGGCTAACAGTCCTTGTGCTGTTGCTCTGCCTGATCCCTTTAAGTCTCGCGCTCATCATCATCGGACGGGAGATCATGGTGGTCGGGCATCAGATTTCGCAGACGGACATCGCACAACATACGATCGTTCGAGAAGTGGTTGACTTTGTGCAGGGATACTTCCCTGATGCTGACTGGCAAAGCCTGAAGGATTCCGTCAGCGAGGGGTTGAAATCCACATCCCGCGACGTGTTTCTTCGGACGCAAGACTTCCTCTCCGACGCCGTGGCGTTCGTCGTGGGACTGGCCATCATGGGTCTTGCATTGTACTACTTTCTCGCCGAAGGACCGGTCATGCTGCGGAAGCTGCAGCGACTCTCACCCTTGGAGAATGGCGAAGAAGAGATCCTGTTCCAAGAGTTTGCTCGCGTGTGTCGTGGTGTCGTCATCGGCACACTCCTGTGCGCAGTGGCTCAGGCGACCTTGCTGGGCTGCGGACTTTGGATCGCTGGTGTGGATCATGTTTGGGTGCTGACTGGTATGACGCTGCTCTTCTCGATGATCCCCTTCCTTGGCTCAGCCTCCATTTGGGGACCGGTGACCGCGTGGCTGCTCTGGCAAGGACGCATCGGAGCGGCCTTGTTTGTGGGAACCTACGGTGCAGCAGTTGTTTCAACCGCAGACAACCTGATTCGCGCTCACGTCCTTCATGGAGCTGCCAACATGCACCCGCTCCTCGCACTCGTTAGTGCACTGGGTGGTTTGAAACTTGTCGGCCTGTGGGGCGTCTTTCTCGGCCCGATTGTCGCAGCACTCTTCTATACGCTGCTCAAGGTGATGGACGATCGCTTGGAATCAAATCCGGATCAGGAGTCCAGTGAGATGCTCGCGGAAATGGGGACGGGGCCAGAGGAATTCTGCACAGCATCCAGAGGCAGGTCTCTAGGAACATCAGCAACTCAGAGAAGCGATCGCTCGGTTTTAACGAAGTGACTCAGAGCCTGGTTGGTTTACGACCGCGCAAGGTGCTTGTTGCTGACTCAGAAGGGGTGGCGGTTCTTGTCCCTCAGAGAAACCACGGCTCAGGGAATTCCTGAGTGTGCGACCTGGGATCCGCTCATCGCCGGGTCCTCCATCTTCCCACACTGTTCCTAACTTCCAACACGGCAGCGCTCTACGACACTTCAAGCTTCTCGCTGCAATCTCGCGTCGAACCTGCTCCTCATGACTGGCACGTGATCTGCTTCCGACTTGTGAAGACATCGTTCGATGTCACAGGGAAATATAACTCACTCCAGGAGATCACACATGACAACTGCCACAAGTCCACAATCCCTCTCTGCCGGGACGCTCATTGGCGACGATGTCGTGAACCTCAGCGGCGAGACAGTCGGCGATGTGAAGGAGATCATGCTCGACCTGGAAACAGGACACGTCGCCTACGTTGTGCTCTCGTGTGGAGGCTTCCTCGGTATCGGTGAGAAGTTGTTCGCCGTTCCTTGGAATGCACTGCAGGTTAACACGGATAACCACACTCTGATTTTCGATGTTGATAAGGATCGACTCGAACAAGCCCCCGGCTTTGACCCAGACGACTGGCCAAACATGGCAGATCGAACCTGGGGCCAAAGCATTCACGACTACTACGGCACGCGGCCTTACTGGCAGTAAGGACGACACCAACTCGCTGCCCGCAACAAGTTGTTCACAGCGAGGAGCGTTTTACCCCTCCGGAGAATCATTCATTTTCAGAACAGGAGCAAACCATGAATTGGGACCAGATCAAAGGCAAATGGAAACAGGCAAAAGGGCAGGCCCAGCAGAAATGGGGCAAGCTGACAGACGACGATCTCGATCAAATTGAGGGACACCGTGAAGAACTCGTCGGTAAGGTCCAGGAGCGATACGGGATTGCGAAGGAAGAGGCCGAGCAGCAGGTCAGCCAGTTTGAGACGTCCTGCAGCTGCTGAATCTCTCGGCGTAGCAGGAACGACGCATGACAAGTGAGACGTCATGGCGACCCCGCATCAGAGTGGGGTCGCCTTATTTCATTGATCAATCATCGACACTTCAACTTGCGCTTCTGAGTTCACGCGAAGAGGATTCTGACACGAGGGGAGCAAACACAATGAAGAGCATTCACTCAGAGAAATCGCTGGAAACGGGTACACCCGTGGAGGCAGGAACTTATCGCTGTGTGTCCTGCGGGCATGTCATGAAACTCAAGGCCGCCGGCGAGTTGCCCAGCTGCCCACAGGAAGAGGGGCATCACGCGATTAAAGCGTGGAAACGCTTTTCGGATCATGACAGAACCGCTCGGCCTCACAATCCGAGATAGGCCCGTTCGGCAAAGTCCATCATCATGAGCAGTGCATCACAATTCGCCAATCGCAGATCGCAGATGACGTCGGCCTGGCGATTTTTACGCGGGTTTATCGAAAACCCCGGGCACGTAGCCTCGGTTTTGCCGAGTTCGTCGGCCCTGTTGTCTCGACTGCGTGATCTGAAGTGTCTCCGTGATTCGGAGTTCGTCATCGAATTGGGGCCAGGCACTGGTGAGACAACCCAAGCCCTACTGGAATCGATGCCGGCGAAGTCCCGATTGCTCAGTATCGAACTGGTGCCGGAGTTCGCCGTGCATTTGCGGGAGATGGTGATCGATCCCCGATTACATGTCGTTCAAGGCAACGCCCTCAAACTTACAGAGCTATCGGCTCTTCATCGCGAACTGGCCCCCGATGCAGTGATTTCCGGCGTGCCGTTCTCACACTTCAGCGATGAGCAGGCGAATCGGCTGGTCCGGTCAGTCCGCGTATGCCTCAAGCCCGGAGGCACCTTCGTGGCATACCAGTTTCGCAATGACGTCCGTGACCACGCTGATGAACTGTTCGGTCGGCCACAAGTGACTGCGGTGCCCTTGAATATTCCGCCACTGTCAATCTTCGAGTGGTCGAAGCCCGCTTCCACTTCGAAAGAGATGGCCCGAAGTGATTGGAGCCTCTCTCGTAATCATGGAGCGATTGGTAATAAGTATTGAAAGACCTCCGATGAAAGATGGGAGAAAGATGAGACGTCAGTTTCTGACGATTGCTTTTGTGATCTGCGGAGCAATTCATGGAGCGGATCATGCCATTGCCCAAACGACGGCCGATCACGGTGTGACTGAACTGACCGCTGAGGATGTCGGCCCGTTTCGTCCGCAGCAACAGCCTGAGTTGAAGCGGGTGGA
>JAGQPX010000221.1:5484-6249 GCA_020426505.1 Planctomycetaceae bacterium
ACTCCAACAGACGGCTCGTGATTTCGCAGCTTATATGGCTCGCACGGACCGTTACGGCCATCAAGCGGATGCACGCAGCTCGGCTGAACGAGCCAGGGCGCACGACTACCCACTCTGCCTGATCGCGGAGAACATCGCCTACTTTTTCGCCACAGAGGGATTCGAGACAGAGGAACTGGCGAGGCAAGCGGTCGATGGTTGGATCGATTCCCCTCCACATCGCGAGAACATGCTGCGTAAACACGTAACCGAGACAGGCGTAGGCGTCGCTCAAAGTGAACAGACTGGGGTGTTCTATGCGGTGCAACTGTTCGGAAGACCCACTTCACAGGCCATTCGTTTTCAGCTCAAGAATGACTCCGGCCAGTCCATCACCTACCAGCTCGGCAATCATTCATATTCACTCCCGCCGAGTTACACACGAACACACCAGATGTGTGTGCCGTATGGTCTAACACTGCAAACAGCCGAGTCGAAGCAGAATTCGCGACAGCTGAAGAATGGTGAAGAACTGATCGTCACTATGGGAAAAGACGGACTCAGGATTGAATCACGAGCCAATCAGGAGTGACTGCGGATTTTCCCTAGGCAATCATTCGGCAAGGACCCGAATCTCTCCAATCCCGTGGAGAGGTACTTTTTATCGACAGAGGTAGTCAATTAACAGTCGAACACGCGTGGAGGGAAGTAATGAATCAATCGAACGGGGACAACTGGGGACAATGTCTCCACTGCAAGTGGTGGCAGATTGAACCGGATGCTGCC
>JAGQPX010000222.1 GCA_020426505.1 Planctomycetaceae bacterium
ATCCAGAACTGGTCGAACAACGTCTACAACCTTGTGACCAAGCGGGCGATGGCCTATCAGGACGCTCTGATGGAATGGGTCGACGGCAACCTTGGCTCGAAGCTCACCATGAAGTACCCGGCAGTCTACCTCATGGAACCGGGTGCCCGTGGCGAAACGTTGTCGATCGCCTTCGCTGGCGAAGGACAGCACCAGGACGCCGGTGCGAAGATGGTCCACTGCGCCCCGCACACCTCCAGCCGAGTGATCAGCAAGTCGATCTCTAAGGACGGTGGCCGGGCCGGATACCGGGGCCTCGTCAAAGTGCAGAACGGTGCGACCGACTGCAAGTCCAACGTTGTCTGCGATGCACTGATCCTCGACCCCGAGAGCCGCTCCGACACGTACCCGTACATCGAGGTCGAAGAGGACGACGTCGCGATGGAGCACGAAGCGAGCGTTTCCAAGATCGCCGAGGAGCAACTCCTTTACCTCATGTCCCGCGGCCTCACCGAAGCCGAAGCCTCCGCCATGATCGTGACCGGCTTCATCGAACCGCTGGTAAAAGAACTCCCGATGGAATACGCCGTCGAGATGAACCGCCTCATCGAACTCCAGATGGAGGGGAGTGTGGGATAATGGATTGTCCCAGGATCTCGAACTGGGGTGATCTCAGCCAGCTGCTTGATGACTTCAGCGGTTCTTGGCTTTTTCGTGGAGCGCCGCGGGAATACGGCACACTTCCCCCTTCTCTGCTTCGAGAAGTCGATGAAGGATTGTCCCACTACAAGATCAGTGAGATCGAATCTTACGGGTTACTGCACTTCAGTCGAGCTTCGCACCTCCAGCCAAGAGGATCCGATCCGCCAGAATTGAGGACGACGGAACTACAAGCGTTGACTTTTGGAGAAAGAATCGAATGGAGTACTTGGCTACAACATTACGGGGCGCCATCCCGACTCCTTGACTGGACCAGCTCACCGTTCGTTGCAGCCTACTTCGCTGTCTCTGATGCCGTTGAGGTTGATGCGGAGTTGTGGTGCGTGTCACTATCAGACCTCCGGCACCGAGCAGCTAGTCTTCTTATTGCTCCAGACGGAGCTTCAAACACATTGGATATCGCTGATCAAAAATCCGCAGCGGAGGCAGTTGAATCTTCAGTGCTGGGGCGAACACTCAGGCACATCTCAAGTTCAGCAGCTCATCGTCTACCCCAGTTCCCGTCTCAAGGATCATGGTTTGACGTCCTCGCGAAAACTGCGTTTTCTGGATCTTCGGAACAGGTCCTTTCAATCGTAGACCAATTAGCTCAGTGCGATATTAATGAACTGGTAGAACAAGTTGGTACTCCAATTGTGTTCCCGGTAACTACATCAAGGCCCACCGATCGCATGCTTGCACAACAAGGATGGTTCACGGTTGCACTTGATCCTCGGACCGACCACACGAAGATCAGTGAAATGGACGTCGAGTTGAAACGATATGTCATTTCAGCAAATTCAAAACCTGAGATCATGAGAAAGCTGCATTCAACGAACGTTTCTGCACATTCGCTATTTCCTGGTTTAGACGGTTTGGGACGTGCCGTCCGAGAGAGGTTGCGACACGGCATGCCGTGGTGATTGGTTGAACCATTTCTGTGTATCAACCTTGTGCCCCGACGTCCATTAGAGGTTGAAAACCTTCGAGGTCAACATCTCGGATCAAGCCTTCTTTCCGCATCAGGCAATTTTCGATTGCAGTTGGCAGAGGAGGCAGGTGTCCAGTTCACCTCGACAGGGCATGCGTCAACCTGATATCAACATCATCAGCAGAACTCACTCTTCGTTTTTCAGATCATGACTGTCCGCAAGGAATCCAACGAGTGACCAAGGGTTTGATTCGATTGCTGATGATACCTTTCCTGGCATGCGTCATGGTGACGGTGCCGGGCGAGTCGTGTGAGTCCTTTGATGAGGAGTCGACGGCGACTGTCGCTGTCTCTCGCATTGTGATGACTCGCCGTCACTTCCGATGTGCAACTGCAAGAGTCCGTCTGCTGTCTGACGATTCCGCTAAGCAACGTCCTTGTGAGCATCTGGCGAGCGAACCGCCCCTGACCACAATCGCTCCGCATGGTCGTCCTGACAATACGCGTGGTGACCCTGCTGCCTGATGAACACGTTGCCTAGTCGTGACACCGAGATCGCATCTGCCGTTCCAGGGGATTGCTCTCGTGAAGTCACGCCAACTGCTTCAGAACGTGATCTCGCTTGCTGATGCGCGGAGTGTCATCAGCAAAGAATCGGCAATGCACAAAACCATCGCTCAAACGAGGGACGACCCATGCAGAAAATCATTCGCGGGATTCATGAGTTTCAGGAAAACTACTTTGCGGAGCAGCAGGAGCTTTTTGAGCGGCTGTCGAAGGGACAGAGTCCGGACGCGTTGTTCATCACCTGTTCCGACTCCCGCATCAACCCGAACCTGCTTACGCAAACGGAGCCGGGCGAGCTGTTCATCCTGAGGAACGCCGGAAACATCGTGCCTCCGTGGGGAGCGGCCAATGGCGGTGAGGGGGCGACGATTGAGTACGCCGTCCGCGTGTTGGGTGTAAAGGACATCATTGTCTGCGGTCATACGCACTGCGGAGCGATGGCGGGGTTGCTCGATGCGGATTCCGTCTCCGAACTGCCGGCTGTCAAACGCTGGCTCGAACATGCTGATGCGACGCTGAGCATCGTCCGCGACAAATACGATGATGAGTCCGGCGAGGAACTGTTGACGGACACCATCAAGGAGAACGTCCTCTGTCAGATCGACAATCTCCGGACACACCCGTCGGTGGCGACAGGCTTGTCGAAGGGCTCTCTTAAAGTGCACGGCTGGGTGTATCAGTTCGAGACGGGCGAGGTCTTCGCTTACCAACCGCATGAGGGGAAGTTCGTCGCCGTCACTCAACTGCCGGAAGACCGACTGGGCGTGCTGGACGCCCCGGTCATATGATTGATCTTCCGATCTGCTAGAGTTGTCGCATGATCGTCAAACAGAACGTGCCTTGGCTGAAGATGCTGTTCTCGGTGAGCGGGAGCAGCCTGCGGTTTACGTGGCGGCGCATCATCTTCATGACGATCTTCTCAGTGATCGTCACATGGGTCGAACTGCGTTACGACCTTGAGCATTTTTCGCTCACCGCCGAGCCGTTCACGATGATCGGCCTTGCGCTCGGCATCTTCCTCGGCTTTCGTAACAACGCAGCCTACGACCGCTTCTGGGAAGGCCGCAAGCTCTGGGGGCGACTCGTCAACACGTCCCGTTCATTCACCCGGCAGGTGTTGACGCTGATCGGCCCTCAAGCCGGCACGCTGCCGGACGGGCTGCGGGAGTTTCAGGAGGACCTGGTCTACCGCATGATTGCCTACGTCTACGCGCTCAAGCATCACCTGCGGAAGACTTCACCGTTCGAGGAACTTCGACAGTATCTGTCGGCCGAGGAAGTCGCAAAGCTGGAACAACATCAGAACGTGCCGATCGCCCTGCTACAAGACATGGGTGAGCACGTCCGTCAGGCGTGGGATCAGGGCTGGATCACGGAGTACCATCTACCGATCATTGAAGAATCGCTGACGACTCTCACCGACATACAGGGAGGCTGCGAGCGGATCAAGAACACGCCCATCCCGTATGCGTACACGGTGCTGATTCACCGGCTGGTCGCGTTCTACTGTTTCTTCCTGCCGTTCGGCATCGTCAAGACGGTCGGCCCGCTGACGCCGGTCGTGGTGCTCCTGATCTCGCATGCTTTTATCGGTCTGGACGATATCGGGGATGAGATTGAAGACCCGTTTGACACCGACCCACAGGCCCTCCCACTCGCGGCTCTCTGTCGCACGATCGAGATCAATCTCCTGCAGGCCATCGACGTCGAAGACCTCCCCGAAATGCTGGAGCCGGAGAGGTCGATCCTGTTGTGACCCATGCGTCGCTGCGGGATAACATGGTGTCGAAAGTGATCAAGCCATCGGGAGAGACAGGGATGACGGAGACGCACGATTCGGACGGGAAGGTCTGGCGGTTCGCCTTGCTGGGGTGCGGGCGGATGGGGCGGTTGCACGCCTCGCGATTGCTGGCTGATGAACGTGCCCAAGTGACAACTTTGTACGACGTCGAGCAGTCGGCTGCGGAAGGGCTTCGACAGGATCTGATTCCTGATGCTGCGGTCTCAGCACGTTTGGAGGAGTTGCTTCGTCGAGATGACGTCGATGCGGTTGTGATCTGCACGCCGACGTCATTGCATTTCGAGCATGTGACCGCCTGCCGCGATCGAGGCTGGGCCGTGTTATGCGAGAAACCGCTCGCGGATACAGCTGAGGCGACACAGAAACTCATCGAGAGTGTGCAGAGCGAGGGACCGCCGCTGTCGGTCGCCTATCAACGGCGGAGTTCGGCCCTGTACTGCTCGCTCAGGCGTGAGGTGTTGTCCGGCAAATGGGGGCCTGTCCGTGCCGTTTCGTCGCATACGTCAGAGCGTTGGCAACAGACGATTGCAGGCACATGGCGGGAGGATCCGGCGATCAACCCCGGCGGGTTCCTGGGAGATGCAGGGAGTCACAAGGTCGATGCTCTGTTCTTCACGACCGGACTGGATGTCGCGGAAGTGTTTGCCGAGAGCGACAAGTGCGGCAGCCGGGTTGAGATTTTGACCAGTCTCACAGCGACGTCGACAGACGGCGTCCCGATTACGATGGACTTCGTGGGGAACGCAAATCATCTGGCAGAGGACTTGCACGTTCACTGCGAAGACGCGGACCTGATGATCCGTGACATGCGGCCGTGGATCGCGCGGAACAACATCGTTGAACCGCTCTCGCCACTGGAGCCACAGTCACATCCGGTCGAGTCGTTCCTCAACCTGCTCGACGGATCATCCCCCAATATCGCGCCGGCCCAATGTGCGTGGCCCGTGTTCGCATTCACTCAAGCGGCGTTGGAGTCAGCCGCGAAAGGACAAGCAGTGCCGGTGCGGACGTTTGACGTGCTGTCCCCATGAGCGAACCATCACTTCACTGACTGAACGTGGCCAGTTCGAGTGAGGTCGGGGCGATGGCGGGGACCTCATGCGGTTGCGTGACGGGTCGCCAGATTTCGCTGGCGATCGAGTCGATCAACTCAGCATCGATCGTTTCAATCCCCTGCGCCTCGGCTGCGAAGGTTGTCATGCGGCAGAGTTGCTGAACATCACGCAACCGGCCTTTGGAGTGTTCGTGAATGGCAGCGACGGCAGACTCGCCGTATTGCACGATCGCGTCTTCCTCTTGACGTTGCATGATGAAGTATGCGGTCTCGGCGGCATTCCAGGGGGGCAGTTCGATGCGAAGATCGCACAACGATCGCACGAGCGTTGTGAGTTCCTGCGGGAGCGGCGGTCGCCCGCTGAGCAGGACCGTGCCCTGAGTCCGGGCGAAGAGATGACAACAGCGTGCCACGATCGCGAGCGTGTCAGCATCAGCCTGTTCAATGTGATCGAACAGAGGCACATACGAAGTCCCTGCCGACGCCGCTCCCTCGGCACGGTCCTCGATTGACAACCAGATGCTCTCGACAGCGGCGTGCGATGCGGGCGACAGGCCCATGCCCGTTGCGATCGACCAGGGGACCGAGTTCGACAGTGTGGTCCGAAGGTCAACGGGAATGGGAGTGCAAGCGTCGGTCGCCAACTCCTGCCGGACTGCTTCCATCAATGCTGACTTGCCAGTCCCGCCCAGCCCCATGACGACTCCGCACGGACGTCGGTATTCGACGAGAAACAGCAGACGGGCGAGTGCCTCATCGAACGAGGGCAATCGCCGCAGCACGCTGATCGTCCGCTGACACTCGGTCGAGTTCGCATGTCGTGCATCAAGCATCGTGTCGCTGTCGGGCCTTTGGTGTCGCAAAGTAGAATTCGGGCTGTCGAGGACTGAGTATGTCTTGCGTTATAATCGGCATGATCGACAGTCACGGTTGAGTTGAGTGTTGACAGCGGGCGGAAATGGGCCGGGTTGATGGAGATGCAAACGTGCACAGGTTTTACGTGCCTCAGTCGTTCGACG
Source organism: Planctomycetaceae bacterium (assembly GCA_020426505.1). Taxonomy (GTDB): domain Bacteria; phylum Planctomycetota; class Planctomycetia; order Planctomycetales; family Planctomycetaceae; genus JAHBXU01. Next base: position 6,051 of record JAGQPX010000222.1, read on the forward strand.
CCGACCTTATTGAGCTGACCGGGGAAGAGGCGGCTCACATGCTGCGAGTGCTGCGGCTGACAGTAGGAGACCGAGTTTCGCTATTCGACGGGTTCGGCGGTGAGGCCGAGGCGGAAATTACCGGAACGCAGAAGCGATCGGCCCGCTTGCGGATACGACAGGTTCTGCCTCAATCGCCCTCGCCACAGCCGGCGATCACACTTGTAACAGCGGTCCCCAAAGTGGATCGCTTTCGCTGGCTCGTCGAGAAGGCAACCGAGTTGGGAGTGCAGCGGCTCATCCCGGTCCGCACCGAGCACTCGGTTGTGCATCCTGGAGATGGGAAGCTTGAGAAGATGCGGGCCGCCTCGATCGCCGCCTGCAAACAGTGTGGCAGAAATGACTTACTCTCGATTGATGACCTTCAGGATTGGACGGAAGTGCTGCGGCGATTGTCGACATGGCCCAAACTCATCGCGCACCCGGATGGGACTCCTTTCGGCGATCTGCTTCCTCAAATCAGGAAAGAGTCGAAGCTGATGATCGCGATTGGACCGGAGGGAGGATTGAGTGGGGACGAGATTCAGCTGGCCCGAGCAACCGGAGGTGAAATCGTCGGATTGGGCACATCAATCCTGAGAGTGGAAACTGCTGCTGTGTCGATGGTTGGGGCGATTCGTCTGTCGGCATTCGCGGGATCGCCTCTCTGAGATCTCAGACTCGGCAGGGCGGCTTGATCTCGGTCTGTGACACGATTGATCCAGAATAAGCTTGATAAATCAGCCATGGCGGCATAGAAGTGATGGCGCTGACTGTTATCACTTTGATGTGACGTGGTCATTTCTGTCACTCACTGGATGAGGAGCAATGCCTGTGGCTGTCAACTGGATGACATGGCGCGAGTCTCCATGGCTCGCTAGAGACTTCGCTCATACGACTCTGGTCCAACTTTGCGATCGGCTGGACGCGATCGTGATAAGTGCTCGAAGCTCTGCCGAATTCCTGGAGCGGGCGTTGCCGCAGGTTGCTGTCGAATTGAACGGTGACTGGGCAGCGATCGTGGAGCGGACTCCGAAATGGAAAGCCATCGCATCCAGCAGTCCGGTGACCGCAGAAGATTTGCCGGGCCAATTGCTGTCGGAGGCATTGGATCGCGAAGCGGGGGGAATCTCAAGCGGCGATGGTAATCGAGAGTCACCGGCAGTCGTCGTCCCCCTGTTGGATCAAGCGGGCCTGTTGTTGCTGGTGCGGGGTCGCCATCTGCGAGGCGAGGAATTAGGCGATGCCTGGGCCTTGGCACGGGTGCTTTCGCGATCGCTTGTCATCGTCGAGGAACGACAAACTCAGCAGCGACAGGTCGAGCGGTTGCGAGGAACACTCAAACTGGGTCACGACTTCGCCACTGAAAAAGAGACGATGCCCCTGCTGGAGCGGATCGCAGACAAAGCAACCGAACTGCTTGATTGTGACCGGGCGAGCATCTTTCTGTGGGACCGAGATCAACGGCAACTTGTTGCGTGCCCAGCCTTGGGAGTCGAAGGGGGACGGCTGTGGGTGCCGGACGACAAGGGCATCGTCGGAGATGTCGTGCAGTCGGGGCGGACGATTCGTGTCGATGATGCGTATGCCGATGACCGCTTCGATCAGAGTGTCGACAAAGTGAGCGGATACCGAACGAGCACCCTGCTCTGTGCGCCGCTGGTTGACGGGAACGAGAAGTGTATCGGTGCTTTCGAGTTGATCAACAAGAACGGCGGCACGTTCGACGCGACCGACGAACAAGCACTCGAGGATCTGGGACTACAGGTCGCCACTGTGGTGCAAAGTGTGCGTGAACGCGAGCAACTCATCCGCAGCAATCAGCAATTGACGGAAGCTGCGAACGAGCGGGTGAGGATCATCGGCGAGAGTCCGGCGATCGACGGGTTGCGAGCTTCGATTCGACGATTGGCAAGCACCGATCTGCCCGTGCTGATTCTGGGGGAGAGCGGGACAGGCAAGGAAGTCGCAGCACAGTCATTGCACTTTCAAGGGCCGAGAGCCGATCACCCGTTCGTCGCCGTCAACTGCGCAGCACTGACCGAGACGCTGTTGGAGAGTGAACTCTTCGGCCATGAGAAGGGAGCCTTCACAGACGCTCATGACACCCGGGCGGGTAAGTTCGAGCTGGCGGATGGAGGAACATTGTTTCTTGATGAGATTGGCGACATGAGCCTCGGCGGACAGGCGAAGTTGCTGCGAGTGCTGGAGCAGAAAGTTATTACACGGGTGGGCGGTTCACAGGCGATTCCGATCAACGTGCGGGTGGTGGCGGCGACGAACGCAAATCTCGTCGAGTCAGTTCGAATCAAGAAGTTTCGCGAGGACCTGTACTATCGACTGAGTGTCGTGACGCTCGATCTGCCTCCGCTGCGCGATCGCCCGGAAGACGTGCAGCCGCTGGCGGAGTACTTTCTCAACCACTTCTGCAAACAGGCGAATCGCAGGACGATGTCAGTGTCGACCGAAGCACGCAGGCGACTGCAGGCGCATGCGTGGCCCGGCAACGTTCGCGAGTTG
>JAGQPX010000223.1 GCA_020426505.1 Planctomycetaceae bacterium
ACACTTAAACAACCGCCGCACTAAATCTGAAATCAGCATATTGTATTCGCGTGGAAGTTGTCCAAGAAAACATTGGACACTTGGTGTCACGACAACGACTTACGTCGATTACCACGTCTCTTGGATCGCCCCCACAGGTCACCTGCATTGGCCAACATTGTTGCGCATCTGTTGCGCGCATCAAGCACACCAGATCGGTCGACCGCAACACATCTCGGACGATGTGTCCGATGCAGGTTGTTCAGCGGTTGAAATAGCCGAGGACGAAATGACGTTGGTCATTTGGAGTTGTAATGTATTCCGATGCGACGGTAGGGAGGTTCCCCGGCAGACCACCTTCGCTCCGTAAGGTTTGGGTCCGCATTGGGGCCAGTTTCGTATTTGATCCTCCGTGTTGACATGGCCTGATTTGCTCATGTCGTGTCCACGATGTCGAAAGTCGCTACCTCAACAACTGGAATGATTCAAAGGGGGCAGGTCATCGTCGATGTCCCCAAGCCGTTTTCTCCATGCGGATCAGGCCACGATCGCACCACCGTTTCAGTGATGATTCGCTCACGCGGATTGCTGTAGCAACTTGCTAAGGGGAGAAGGTGCGACCCATTTGAAGAACAGCGGTTTCTGGGGCAGTAAGTTCAGATCTAATCAGAATCGTGGAAGAGTCTCAACAAATTGTGCACCCTCGATCATGAAGAAGAGGCACACCAGCAAAAGCTGTTCTGCTCAGAGGCTTTGCTTAGGGAACCAAGGGAAAAATGCATTGGTACGTTCGACGTAAGCCTGATACTCGGGTTTTCGAGTTTTGAGATCTCGTTCGAGGAGTGTGACTCCGGAAACGAACAACAGGAAGACGGACATCACAATCGGCCCGATGATCGTCCACCACGTTGCGCCACCGGCGATTGCAAGTACGAAGTGTCCCCACCATACACAGAAGTCACCAAAGTAATTGGGGTGCCGGGTGTACCGCCACAACCCCCTGTCGAAAACTGAATCCTCATTGGACTGATGCTTGAAGCGTGCCAGTTGCCAGTCGCCGACAGCTTCGAATAGCAGGCCGATTGTCCAGACTGTGGTGCCAATGATATGCACCACATTAATTGGCTTAGCTGATTGGGCGATCCCCAGTTGGATCGGTAGGGCGACGACCCACAAGATGACACCTTGCAGACCAAAGACGATCAACAGACTGATGAGTGGAAAGCCAGAACCCCAGCGTTGCCGCATGCGTGAATAGCGTTTGTCCTCCGGCTGCCCAACGCTCCGCCAGGCAAGATATCCAGACAGTCGAAGTCCCCAAATCGTGACCAGAACAAGGAGCAGCCAACGAGATGGACCAGATGACGAGTTCGAGAAGAACGTCGTCCAACCGATCAAGACAAATCCACTTCCCCAAGCGATATCGACAATGCTGACATCACGAACAAACAGGCTGACGGTCCAGACAATGACCATGAGGCCGGCCACGACCTCTGCATTGACAAGAAGGACATGTCCGAGGTCAATCATTTTTCAAACCGGTAGTGGCAAACCCACCATTCGCTGCCTTGGTTGAAACCAAACAATTCCGCGCACGACATATAGAAGATCCTCCACCTCTGTCGCCAACGCTCCGCCTGATCGACGCCGTAAGTTTTTTGCAGGATCGCACGAACCTGATCCGTGTGATCATCGAATTGACGTAACCATGCGTTGCACGTTCTCTCATAGTGCTGGCCATTCCAACGCCACTGCCGTTCGGCACGCAGATCGTCTTGATAGTGCAGCAGAAGATCGTCTGATGGCATGATTCCACCGGAGAAGAATTGCGATGCCATCCAGTCTCCATCACCCTTCGACTCATAGAAATAAGGCATACTTCGGTGGCAGAACAGGTGCACGAAAAGATTGCCGCCGGGAACGAGCCAGGAAGCGATTCGACGCATCAGTTCAGCATGGTTTCGAGTGTGTTCGAACATTTCGACAGAGACGACACGGTCAAAGAGCTGATCACATCGCAAGTCGTTGATATCCGCTGTTTTCACGAACAGATTGCTGAGGCCGCGTGACTCTGCCTGCTTTTCGATGTACGTTCGCTGGGTGCGAGAATTCGAGACAGCCGTTACCGAGCTGTTGGGATAGTGCTCTGCCATCCACAGCGAGAGCGACCCCCAGCCGCAGCCGAGTTCGAGGACAGATTGCCCATCCTTCAGTTGTGCCCGCTCACAGGTTGCCTCGAGGGCTGCAATCTCTGCCTGGTCGAGTTGATCGACTCCCGGTTCCCACAGACAGCAACTGTATTTCATGCGTGGGCCAAGTGTGTGGGCGAATAACTCTGTTGGGACTTCGTAATGTTGTTCATTAGCAAGTTCGGGAACCGCTGCAATCGGTTGACTGCGGCATTGATCGATGAAGTCCATCTTCCGATGTTGCTGCACTTCACAACTTCCCGACAATACGTCCGACAGACGAGCATTGAGTAGTCGTCGAATCCCGAGGCGAATCATCGCGTCAGGCAGGGTGCCTCGTTCGGCAGCAGCAATCGCCGGAGTCAGCAGATGTATCAGTGACATGACTGCTCCTTCAATTCTTGATCCAGGTGAGTTGTGCCACGCCCACTGCCCGTTCCAGAAACGCAGCCTCACAATAGGCGAGATAGTAGTCCCACATCCGGATGAAACGGTCATCGAACCCAAGGTTGCGAACGTCCTCCAGGCGGCCAAGGAACTGTCTCCGCCATTCGTTGAGAGTACGGGCATAGCTGTGCCCAAAATCCTCGTGAGCGACGAGACGCAGTCGCGTCGTTCGTCCGACGGCGGTCTGTACGGCTGCCAGACTGGGAAGACATCCCCCTGGGAATATGTACTTCTGGATGAAGTCGACTGAACGGAGGTAGCGTTCATATCGCTGCTCGGGGATTGTGATCGTCTGCAAAACGATGCGGCCTCCCGGTACAATCAAGTTGTTGCACTGCTGAAAGAAGGTGTCGTAATACTGATGCCCAACCGCCTCCAGCATTTCGATGGACACGAGTTTATCGAAGCTGCCGTGCAAGTCGCGATAATCGTCCCGCATTACTGTGATCCGATCGCTCAGTCCCTCCCGATGGACTCGCTCATTCGCATACTCGTACTGTTGTTGAGAAATCGTGGTCGTCGTGACCCGACAACCAAAGTTTCTGGCGGCATAGATCGCAAAGCCTCCCCAGCCGGTGCCAATCTCGAGGACATGGTCGTTGGGACACAGATCGAGCTTGCGGCAAATCGTTTCGAGCTTTGTGGCCGATGCCTGCTCCAGCGACATCTCTGGGGCATCGAACATCGCGGATGAATACATCATTGTCGGGTCCAGAAACGTCTCAAAGAACTGGTTGCTGAGGTCGTAATGACTCGCAATGTTTCGCCGACTTCCGAGAAGAGAGTTTCTTGAAAGAGCATGTTGCACGGAAGCGACTTTGCGGAAGAGACGCGTGGACAATCCCTCGAATGATCCCAGTTGATCAACATTCCTGGCGAACACGCGAAGCAGCCCGGTGAGGTCATCCGTCGACCATTGCCCTTGCAGGTAAGATTCCGCAAAACCGAGGCCGCCGCCAAGTGCGACGTGTTGGTAGAACGCTGGATCGTGAATGACGAGGTCCGCTGTCTGAAGGTCTGTTAAACTCCGGCCGAAAGTCTGATGAAGATCTCCGTCGTGGATCAGAATCTGGCCCTCTTCCAGCGAGTCCAAAAGTCTGACAAGACGATCGCGAACCATCCTGGCCCACCATGGGTGTCGAGACCTTGAACCTGACGATCGGCCAGCGGGAAACTGACCAGGGTCGGAGAGCGTGCATTCGGGGCATTGTTTAAGAGAGGTCGCGATCGAGTTCATTGGCTGCCAATCAAGGGATGCTTACGGAGCTGACACTCAGATTTGAGGAGACATTGACGAGACTTGGTTCAGAGAGTTCGCACGACGTGCAGGATGCGGAATAAGCGGGACACCTTTCCACCATAGACGGGCCGCCTGCCAGTAGATGCCGATGGCGATTTGTGCGGTCATCACCGGATATCGCATCAAGATACGCGTCAGTTGCCATGTGGTGATGGGGCGTCGTGTGAGATTCATGTGCGCGGAGAAGGGCTTCGACCGCTGTGACTCCGCGAGGTTGTCAATCCCGACTTTCAACTGCTCATCTGGTGTGGTGAGTCGCCACTGATAGCGCATCTCCATGGGAAGGAACGGCGAAACGTGTAATTCCTTCTCACTCAACAGTGCCTCGTGACCTGCGGCATCCTGGATCGGGTTGGGCAAAACGTAGCAGTGGGTTTCTCCCCAGGGTGTGTTGGTCACCTCAGCGACGCACGCTTCGATCTCAGTGTCACTCTCATCGTAGCAGTAGTAGAGGCTGATCGGATTCATCACATAACCGAAATACCTCAGCTGTGTAAGCAATCGGATTGGTCCCTTGGGTGCTGTCCCTGTACGACGTGCCACGATGTCCCGGACTTCACTGTCCAACGGTCGCGTCGAGTCTCCGAAGTGATCTTCCCGATGAAAGGAAGCGATGGCAGGACGGTCGACCGACCATAACCAGCGACCATTGAACACGGAATCCAACTCAGTCAGGTCGAGGTAGACATAAAACACCCGATACAAAAAGCGATGCTTGACCGGTTCTGTCCGTGAATGTGTGACGATACCTTCGTAGAGGCAGCTCTTCCTCTCGCTGTCAGCATAATCAGGCATGAGACATCTCCCGCCTTCGCCGTGAGTCGATTCGCAGACTATCAGAAGGACGCGACACGACAGACCAATCTGTGGAACTCACGCCGAACGCTCGACAGACGGCGAGAGCACTGTTCACGCCATCCTCATGAAATCCATTCCCCCAGTAGGCTCCGCAGAACGACGTCCGCCTGTGACGAATCACTTCTGTATGACGCTTCTGGGCTGCCTCTCTTCGTGTTGTGAAAATCGGATGGGAGTAGTTGAACCGGCCCAGAACCTTGTCTGGATCGATCGCATCATCTTCGTTCAATGTCACGCAATAAGTTTCCTTGCAATCCAGTCCCTGGAGGAGGTTCATCCAGTAGGTGAGTGTCGGACGGTCTGTTGATGTCGACGGAATGTGATAGTTCCAACTCGCCCAGGCCCTGCGACTTCGGGGGAGGACCGAGGTATCCGTGTGAAGGACGACGCGATTGGAACTGTAAGGAAATTCGCTGAGGATCGATTTTTCGACCTGATCAGCATCACCGAGAAGTCTCACCGCCTGATCACTGTGGCACGCGAAGATGACCTCGTCGAATGCTTCTGTCCCCAAGTTCGTGACGATTTCGACGACATCGTCGAGTCGCCACACACGTTTCACCGGACAATTCAGTCTGATTCGGCTCCGGAATGGTGAAGTCAGCTTCTCTACATAACTCTTTGAGCCTCCGCTGATCGTCCTCCAGACAGGACGGTCTTTCAGCTGAAGCAGTCCGTGATTCTTATAAAACTCGATGATGAAGCGGATGGGGAATTGCCGGAATGTCGGCGTCGGGCAGGACCAGATCGCTGCCCCCATCGGGAGCAGGTAGTGCTGGGCGAATGTTCGAGAGTACCGATGTCGACTCAGAAACTCGCCGACGGTCGTCTCAGTGTCGAGGCTTTCAATCTCTTCAACAGCCTGACGATTGAATCTGAGAATGTCAGCGACCATCCTCAGGAAAGACGGACGCAGGAGATTTCTACGCTGAGAGAAAACGCCATTGAGAGAGGTGCCGTTGTACTCACAACCTGTGCGGTCACAACGAACGCTGAAGCTCATGCTCGTTGGCTCCGAAGGCACCCCCAACTGAGAAAGCATGCGACAGAAATTGGGGTATGTGCGCTCATTGAACACGATGAATCCTGTGTCGACGAGAACTTCTCCATGGGCGGAATCGACAGCCACGGTATGAGTGTGGCCGCCGATGTAATCATTCGCCTCCAGCACCGTAATGTCATGCTGCGGATGAAGTAACGCCGCGGTTGTCATTCCCGCGATCCCTGACCCAACGATAGCAATTCGCACACAAACCTCCATTTCGTCACTGCTTGACTGATTCAGCAGTAGATGTCGATGGGGGTTCTAGGCGGCAAATCAAATGTGGCCAGCCTAAAAAGAACGGCGCCAAAATTCGCGAGCATGATTCGTATCATGCAGCCTTTTATCATCGGGAGGGATGGACGCGTCATCCTTGGGGTCTAAAACAATCTATCCGTTACCTAACCATTTCCATCGAGATCCGCCCTTGTCCGCACACCTATCACTTCTCGTTCTGATCTCAGCATCACTCGGACAATTTGAACTCGATTCAGCCGACTGGCCACAATGGCGGGGGCCAAATCGGGATTCCCAGGTGACGACCGGAGATTGGCCCGACTCGCTCTCTGGAGAACACCTGAAGACCCTCTGGCAGGTTGATCTGGAGCCCAGCTACTCCGGTCCGATCGTTGTGGGTGGTCGAGTGTTCGTCACTGAGACGAGAGACCGATCCAATGAAGTCGTCAAGGCTTTCGATCGTCACACGGGTCAGCAGCTCTGGAAGGTCGAATGGCCCGGAGCGATGTCGGTTCCTTTTTTTGCCAAGGCAAATGGCGATTGGATTCGTTCCACTCCGGCTTGTGATGGCAGCCGGTTGTACGTAGCAGGCATGAAAGATGTTCTGGTCTGCCTGGAAGTCGAAACGGGAACGGAGGTCTGGAGGAAGGACATCGCCGAAGA
>JAGQPX010000030.1 GCA_020426505.1 Planctomycetaceae bacterium
CACGTCCCGGCCTGTGAACGATTACGTGTCCTGATACAACGTGAACCACCGCAGAGGTCGCAGAGAACGCAGAGGCGATCATCTGAGTCACTCTGCGAACTCAGCCTCCTCTGCGGTTCGACCTCAGCACCAGATCCGGAGATCGGTCCGGGGCTTTTCAATGCAAATTGCAAAATGAGAAATGTATAACGACAATTAGAGCGTCAGTCGTACACGTCAATTTGCAATTTGCAGTCTCTCCCGTCCATGGCTCGGCAGGAGCCTCGCCCTCCCACGTCGGTTGCTGCTATCGTGTCGGGTCATCCGGGAACACTCCCGACTCACTCTCCATTCTCAATTCTCCATTCCCCCGATGCGTGTCGGCCTTTTTATTCCGTGTTACGTCGATCAGCTCTTCCCGGACGTGGGGATGGCGACGGTTGAATTGCTGGAGCATTGCGGGTGCGAGGTCGACTTTCCGGAGGAGCAGACGTGCTGCGGTCAGCCGATGGCGAACACCGGCTGCTGGAACGACGCACGACCACTGGCCGAGAAGTTCCTACGGTTGTTCTCGCCGTATGATGCGGTCGTCTGTCCGTCCGGCAGTTGTGTGGCAATGGTCACACATCACTACGACGAATTCCTTGACGGCCAGTCGGGGTTTGAGGAACTCAAGTCGAAGACGTATGAGCTGACACAGTTTCTGGCAGAGGTCGTGAAGATCGACCGGCTGGAGGGAGTGTCGTTCCCGCATCGGGTCGGGTTGCACAACAGTTGTCACGGGCTACGTGAGTTGAGGCTGGGCAGTTCGTCTGAGCGCATGGAACCCGACTTCAGTCTGGCGAAGCAGTTACTGTCGCTCGTTGACGGGCTGGAACTTGTTGACCTCGAAAGATCGGACGAGTGCTGCGGGTTCGGGGGTACGTTCGCCATCACCGAGGAAGCCGTCTCCTGCATGATGGGTCGTGACCGCATTCACGATCATGAGCATGCGGGAGCCGAGGTCATCACGGCTGGCGATATGTCCTGCCTGATGCATCTCGACGGGCTGATTCGCCGCGACGGCAAGCCACTCCGCGTGATGCACATCGCTCAGATTCTGGCTGGGCGCGAACTCTCCTGATGGATGGTTTTCGGGGAAGATTTTCCGAATCCGAACGTTTAGACTGATGGACGTCGGGCAGTCACCGTCTGTGGGACGGCCAATGGAGCGACAATTCTAGGGCAAGGGGAGACGTTATGTGGCAGAAACGTGATTCGGTCGTTCGTGCAGCAATCTGGTCAATCGCGTTGATGGCAGGCAGTGCCGCGTCGCTCAGTTGGGGTCAGGAGGAAGTCCCGATCCTGGCACTTGATGCGGGGGGACACACGGCGATCGTCAACAAGCTGATGTTCACACCCGATGGCAAGGAACTGATCAGCGTCTCTGACGACAAGACAATCCGATTCTGGGACGTTGCGAGCGGACAAACCTCTCGAATTCTCCGACCGCCGATTGGAGCAGGATCGGAAGGCATGGTCTATGCCGGTGCACTCTCTCCCAATGGCGAGATGCTTGCAGTGGCCGGTTACGCGCCCGGGGACGGAAACCCGGTCTATCTGATTTCCCTCAAAGAGGACCGCATCACGCGGTTGCTGGAGGGGCACACCAATGTTGTTCAGGACCTGGACTTCTCAGCGGACGGGCGACTGCTCGTTTCGGGATCGAATGACGACACGGCTCGCGTCTGGAACGTCGAGACGGGAGAAACGGTTCAGGTGTTGAGCGGTCATCAGTCGGATATCTATGGCGTTGCATTCTCCCCAAACGGAGACAAGTGCACGACGGCTTCGTACGATCACACGGCTGGAGTCTGGTCGGTCGCGACGGGCGAGCTCCTGGTGTCACTCAAGGACCATGAGGCCGAGGTCCATTGCATCGACTGGTCACCGGATGGCAAATACATTGTCACCGGCTGCGACGATCACAAGATGCGCGTCTGGTCACCCGATGGAACACTCGTCAGGACTGTCGACAATCTGGGCGCGCGTGAGTTTGGCTCGGTTCGTTTCACTCCCGACAGTCAGCAGGTCCTGTACGTGCAAGGCGTCGGCGAGGACGATCGTCACGCCGGACTGCTCAATGTTGCGACGGGTGAAACATCAGTCCGCTTCTTTGGACATTCCAACTCGATCTTCGATGCACAACTGTCGCCTGATGGACAGCTGATTGCTTCTGCCGGGGGCAATGACAAAGAGATTCTCCTTTGGCGACCGAGCGACGGCGAATTGATCTCGACCATGGTGGGAAAGGGACAGGTTCCGTGGTCGGCTGCCTGGAGTCCCGACGGGTCACACATCGCGTGGGGGAATCTCAACGAGGTGCTGTCAATCGAAGCACGCTCGCCCATCCGTCGTTCGTTCAATCTCCTCAACATGGAACACGGCGAGGCTGTGACCGAGGAGACGGAGGGGGATTGGCATCGTGCCACCTTCAGCGAAGGGGCGATCTCGCTCGTCTCCTCCGGAAAAACGACGGTCGATGTGAGGCATGGTGTCAAGAAGATCGCCACACTTCAGCCGACACGGGAGTACAACCAGTTGTACGACACGATCCGTTGCTTCTCGATGTTGGGACGTGACCGGGCTGCCGTCGGGTCGAACTTCAACCTGCGAATCTACAACACCCAAACGGGCGAGATGGAACGTGATCTCATTGGGCATTCCGGTGTGGTCTGGGCCATCAGCACCTCGCCGGACGGTCGGTATCTGCTCTCCGCGTCGAACGACATGACGCTCCGCGTGTGGGACGTGAATGCTCCCGGTGATGTTGAGATGGAGCCGCTGCTGAGTCTGTTCTTCGCGGACCAGGAGTGGATCGCCTGGACTCCTCAGGGGTACTACGACGCATCACCGGGTGGTGAACGCCTGATGGGCTGGCATGTCAACAACGGCCTGAACCAGCTCGCCTCGTTTCTGCCGGCTTCTCAGTTCCACAAACAGTTCTACCGCCCTGATGTCATCAGACAGCTGTTGAGGACGGGAAGCGTTGAGCGCGCGTTGAAGGCTGCCGGAACAACCGGCCCCGTCAAGTCAATTGCCGAGAACCTCCCTCCCGAAGTCGAGATCATCTCCCCCAGCGACGCCATTTCGAATGCGTCGTCCGAGGAGATCACCGTCCGGGTCCGAGCGACCAGGCGGGGGACAAATCCGATCAAATCACTGCAACTGTTGATCGATGGGCGACCGCTGAACGGCCAGGATGGCATTGTCGCTGTCGACGGCTCATCGGAAACAGTGACGCACAGCTTTCACGTGCCGCTCGTTCCTGGAGTCGAACATGGGATCGTGGCCAAGGCGGACGATGCGGCGACTCACGGCCTCTCGAATGAAATTCGCGTGATCTATGAGTCCGCCACCGCTTCGGTGCGCAAGCCGACTTTGTACGTGCTTGCCATCGGAGTTGCCGCTTACGACGATGACTCACTCCGGCTCGATTTCGCAGACGACGATGCCCGCAACCTTGCAGACGTCTTGCAGGAGCGGTCGTTTGGTCTGTTCGAAAAGATCGACACCCGCCTCGTTGTGGACAAGGATGCAACGCAGAAGGGAATCCTTGGCGGACTTGTCTGGCTCAAGCAACAGATGACCCAGCATGACATTGGTGTGTTGTTCTACTCAGGTCATGGAGCCAAGGATGAAACCGGAAACTTCTTCTTCCTGCCTTCCGATGTCGACACGACAAGTCCGCTGCTGCTTTCTGCGGTTTCTGATTCGCAGGTCAAGAGTATTCTGCAGGGCATCCCCGGTCGATTGATGGTCATGCTTGATGCGTGTCATGCGGGCGGCGGGGCCACAGCGATCGCGGGTGGTCGACGGAAAAACACAACCGCCCTCACCGATGACCTCGTTCGCGAACTCTCGAATGACGACTATGGCGTCGTCGTGATGGCCTCCTCGATGAGTCGAGAATTCTCGTTGGAGAGTCCTGACAATCAAAGCGGAATGTTCGCGTTGGCCCTCTGTGAAGGTCTCGATGGCAAAGCCGATTACAATCAGGATCGACAGGTGCTATTCACGGAACTGGATGTGTACGTCGCCGACCGCGTCAAGGAATTGAGCGATGGCAAGCAACACCCGGTGACTGCGAAGCCGGCGACCATTCGCCCGTTTCCGCTTTCGCTCGGGAAGTGACCAGCGAACGGGGAGGTGAGTCCCCCGCGACGTTAAATGTCTGATGAGCGACTGGAAGCCGACGACATTGTCGTCGTTTGTGAAATTTCGCACAAAAAGAGTCTTTATGCTGTGACCATCATTCAGCAGGTCCTAATCATGAAAAGTCGACTCGCATCGAAATTGGCACTGTCCCTGTTTACTGGGTTGCCTTGCATGATTGTTGTTGTCGCTCACGCCGATGATTCGACGACTGCTTCAGAACAAAAGTGTCCTGCTCTCTATGTGCTGTCGATCGGGGTCGCCGAGTATCAGGACGATAAGCTCCAGCGTCGCTACGCCGACCGCGATGCACAGCTTGTCGTGCAGACGTTTCGTGAACATTCGGGAGATCTGTTCGACAAGATCGAAACGCGGCTCGTGGTGAACAACGATGCCACGCAAGAGGGTATCTTGGAAGGACTCAAATGGCTCAAGCAGAAGATGACTGAGCACGATGTCGGCGTTATGTACTTTGCCGGTCATGCGGTGAAGGACGAAACCGGCAGCCACTATCTGATGCCGAGTGATGTGGACACCAGAGTTTCGCTCGTCTTGTCAGTTGTCTCAGACGCAATGGTGAAGAGCATCTTGGTTGAGACTCCGGGGCGGCTGTTCGTCTTGCTGGACGTCGATCATGCTGGGGCGTTCGCAGCAGTTCGTCGGAAAAACACGCAAAAGCTGACGGATGACCTCGTGCGAGATTTATCAAAAGACGATTGCGGCACCGTTGTGATGGCGGCCTGCATGTCGAGAGAGGTCTGTCACATCAGCGATGAGCACAAGAATGGCGTCTTCACTTTTGCCCTTCGCGAAGGCCTAACAGGCAAGGCTGACTTCAACGGGGATGGCAAGGTGTACTTCAATGAGTTGAGTTTCTATGCCGGTGACCGCACCAAAGAGTTGACAAGCGGTCAGCAACACCCGGTGACTGCGACCCCCTCCACCATTCGAGCGTTCCCACTCACGACCCTCAATTGACCTGACGTCCCTCGCTCGGCTTACGCGGCGCGACGCATGGAGGGCATCGGATCGTAAAGGTGAGCGCGGGTGCAGGGTTGGCCGGAAATGCCTTTTGAGCGGCGGTTGGTGGCGACCGTCTGGAAGATGCAGGCGGAACCGTCGCGGATGGCCATGCTGACCCCGGCGAGATACAAAATCCACATGCGGTACTTCTCGGCTCCGACGTGCTGAATGGCCTCTTGCTCTCTGGCGGAGAGTCGTTGACACCAGAGTTTGCAGGTGTGTGCGTAGTGGTCGCGCCAGCCTTCGACGTCGTGCACCTCGAAGCCGGAGGCCTCCATTGTTTCGAGCATGTGTCCGATGTGATCAAGCTCGCCGCCGGGGAAGATGTACCTGGCGAGCAGACGGCGTTCGGGCCGCATCTTGCGAAACTTGCGGGCCGTCGCCTTTGCGGGACGCGTCAGGCCATGATTGAGGAACATCCCTCGATCGGGAAGCAGACTGCGGACCTTCTGCATGTAGCCGGTCATGTTGGCGATCCCGACGTGCTCGACCATGCCGATACTGGCGATCTTGTCCCATTCCCCTTCGAGGTGCCGGTAGTCACGAAGTTCGAGCGTGATCTGGTCATTGAGTCCCAGGCGAGAGACCTTGGCACGGGCGTAATCGAGCTGTCTCTGAGAAAGCGTTACGCCGTGGGCCTGCACGCCGTAGTGTCGAGCAGCGTGGCAGACGAGGGCACCCCAGCCGCAGCCGATGTCGAGGAATCTCTCGCCCGGCTTGAGTTGAAGTTTGCGGCAGATCATGTCGAGCTTGTCCTGCTGCGCCTGCTCGATGGAGTTGCTCCAATTGGTGAAGTACCCACAGGAATAGACCATCTCCGGGTCGAGGAACAGTTCGTAGAATTCGTTGCTGATGTCGTAATGGAACTGGATGAAGTCCGTGTTCTCACCGTCCGCTCGATGGTGGCCGATCTCGTCGCCCGCATAGCAATGGTCAACGTCGGTCGACTCAACGGGCGTGAAGAGGAACGACGCGATTGCTTTGGCGACCAACGTCTTGGGCACGCTGCGTGATTTCTTCCGGGAGTTGCGGACGCGAGCTGTGTCGATGAACGTGTACAGGTCGGTGCCATGAAAGTCGATCTGTCCACGAGCATAGTGCCTGAGCAGGTTGTCGGGAGTTGGACGCCGCATGAGCGATCCGACGACGCCCGGTCCGCTGACTGAGACAGCGAGATTCGACCTCACACTCTTGCCCAGCGGGACCTCGCTTCCATCCCACAAACGGACGGAGATCGGCGTGTCGAGCTTCTCTGCCAGATTGGCGAGAAATGTCCGTGCAACGCTCAATTGCCGCTGTTGCTTACGTGTTGTGACTGCCATCGTCAATGCCTCCCTGCCGGCTGAATTGCGGGACGAGCGTCGACGCGCACGTCTCCCGCAGCATCAATGCGGCGTGGGATAACCGTTATCGCGGAGTCGGGTCAATCCCAAACGGCATTTGACCGGTGTTTGACCGAACAAGACTGCACGATCGCAATGGTGGCCTCCGATGAGATAAGATACGGCGACTTCAATCCGCAGTATCAATTTGACGGATAGAAACCATGAATGGCACTGGGGCCAAGGGTCGAGTCCTTGTGGTTGACCATAACGAGGACTTGCTTCGCTCTCTCGCAAGTCATCTTGTCGACAACAGTTATGACGTTGCAACAGCGACGTCGAGCAATGAGGCTCTGGAAATGGCCTCGGAGCAGGATTTCGACCTGGTCCTGATGGACATGTGGACGCCCCTCACCACGGGGACGGAAACCGTCACGCAGCTTCGTGAGAGTTTCACCCGAGCCGAACTGCCCATCATCATTAACTCGACCTCCCAAACGACGACTGACATTGTCGGGGCGTTGACCGCGGGAGCGAACGACTACGTGACGAAGGACGTCGATCTCCGCATTCTGCTGGCTCGCATCGAGACCAATATCTCACTCAAGAAGACGAACGAGCAATTCATTCAGACGAATCGTGTCCTGGTGCAGATGCAGAAAAAGCTGGAGCACGACCTTGAGGCGGCTGCCAGGATTCAACAGGAGCAGATGCCCGATCGGGGGGTTGCCATTGACGGATGGGACGTCGCCTGGGAATACACTCCGTGCGACGCGCTGGGCGGCGACTCGCTGAACATCATTCGCCTCGACGATGACAACTGGGCGTTTTATGTGCTGGATGTCAGCGGGCACGGCGTCCCGGCATCACTACTCGCGGTGAGTTTGAATCGCATCCTCTCTCCCGGACGAGGTGGAGCGGGGATGATCGATACGCTCTTGCCGCCACGGCCTCTGGGTGATGGACGTGGCGAGCAGGAGTCGGCCTCCGTCGCTTCCGCGGTGTACGTCCTTGAACGTCTTCAGGAGAAGTTCGTTCCTCAGGTCGATACGATGCAGTTCTTCACAATCCTGTACGTCACGCTGAACGCCCGCACGGGCGAAATGAGGGTTGCGTCCGGAGGTCATCCAAGTCCGATCATCTCGCGCCATGGGAAGCCGCCTCAGTTGCTGTTCAAGACGAACGGTCCCCCCATCGGTCTGATTCCAATGGAGATGGACATTCATTTCGTCGAGGAAAAACTTCAACTCGAACCAGGTGATCAGTTGATGCTGTATTCCGACGGTCTCATCGAAGCCTACAATGACGAGAATGAACTGTTCGGGATCGATCGATTGATGGAGTGTCTCTCCGAGATGCCGAACGAACCAATGCAGACAGTCATTCAGCAGGTCCATGAACGTGTTCACCATTGGCGTGGGGCCGTCTCGCAAAAGGACGATGAAACCCTGCTCTGCATCCGCCGCGACCAATAGTGCCGGGAGCCGAAGCGTGTCGCGTCAAGAGCGACGTCGATGCTCGAAACGTCGACAATTCGACCTCCACACGCTTTCATACGAGTATGCCCCAGGCACGAATGCTCACCCGCAGGATCTGATGCGTCGATGGTTAGCCAACTTCTGAACGATCGAAACCGGACGACCTCGTTCATCATCGGGAGTCTGATCGCGATTCATGTCGCCTTTGGATTACACACAGCATCCCGCAAAACAATCACTCACGATGAAATCTGGCATCTGCCGATCGGCATCCTCAATCTGCAAAGCCGCGACTTTCACTTTGACGATTTGAATCCTCCTCTGACCCGCATGTGGGCCGGACTTCCAGGATGGTTGATTGGTCCTGAAGTCGAGTCCGGCAAGGGCTCCAGTGACGTCGCCGGAAAGTACATCCGCCATCATCCGGGACATCGCACCTGGTACGTCTGTGGCCGGGCGTTCAACCTGATGTTGTCGGTGGCAACCATCCTCATCGCCTGTCGCTGGGCGTATGAATGGTTTGGAATGTCTGCTGCCCTGATGACGGCCCTGCTCGGCTGCACCGAGCCGAACGTACTCGCGCACAGCAGCCTGGTCACACCCGATGCGGGTCTGATGCTGGGCTTCACCGCGACCTTATACGTCCTCTGTCGCTGGTGGAGTCAGCCGACTTGGAAGCTGGCCATCTTGACAGGCATCATCACGGGACTCACTCAGGGGACCAAATTCACAGCGATTCTGCTGTATGCGGTGGTCGTTGTCGTCGGAGTCCTGGCGATCCTTCGTCCGCGAATTGCAGACGTATCTCGTCGCAAGATCCTCCTGCAATGGCTGACGATCCTCCTGTTCAGCCTGATTGCCTGGAATGCGACCTACCTGTTTCGCGGAAGCGGTCGATCACTGGCAAGTTATTCGTTTCAAAGCCAATCGATGCGGACAATCCAAGGAGTGCTGAAGCCGGTCGAACAGTTCCCCGTGCCACTTCCCGAATCGTACATGACGGGCATCGATCGGCAGAAGTCCATTATGGAACAACAGCACCCGGTCTATCTCGACGGACAGTGGAGCCTCCACGGTTTCCGCTCGTACTTTCCACGAACCCTGCAATACAAGTTGAGTCACGTGCTGCAACTGCTCGTGCTCGTCGGCGTCGTGTTGTTACTGTTTCGTCGTCATCGGGCGTCTCGGATCGACATGCTCGTGTTATTGGGCCTGCCGTGTGCGCTACTGCTCGGCATTGCTTCGTTGTCGTCGATGCAACTCGGCGTCCGATACGTCCTACCTTTGATGCCGTTGTTGATTCTCATCGCGAGTTCCGTCGCTTGTTCCGTCACGGAGCGATCGCCGCTCATCAAGTGGGGACTGACATCGATCGTTGTTGTCGCCGCGTTCCTCCCACTTCGGCACCATCCTGACCATTTGGCGTACTTCAACGAGGCCGCCGGCGGGCGGATCGGTGGGCGATATCATCTGCTCGATTCCAATCTCGACTGGGGTCAGGACCTGCACATGGTTCGAGAGTTCATGACAACCAACGGACTCGACGAAATTGGCCTTGTCTACTTCGGTACGCTGCCGCCGGACATTCTCGGCATCGACTACCATGTTTCTCCGGGTCGAAGTCCGGCACCGGGCTGGCACGCGGTGAGTGTCAACTTTGTGATGGGTCGGCCACACGTGGTCATCGAACCAGACGGCACGGGCCGACCGACCGACATCAATGAATTCGGCTACTTCCGCGGCTTCGAACCGGTCACCACGCTCGGCGGGTCGATCGACATTTATCACATCGAGAGCCGATGACAACAAGGTGCCGCCAACGAACGGACGCACTTTGGTGATCCTACGGCACCCGGCACGCTGTCGACTGGTTGAGACAGCGGGTAGACTGAGGGCTCGCGGCGATTCGCGACCACGGGATGCATTTGAGACCTGATTTTAATTGAAGATTCGCGACGAAATGGTGGATGGTCCGGACGCCAATGCTGCTGATGGAGTCGTGCCGAGACGGCGACGAGGCATGATGTGGGGGATCTATGCAGGGTATCTCGCCCTGCTGGTGTTCATCACGTACCGGGCAGCATTATGGCTGATGTACTCGGCTGACCCGATTGGACTCTCGACGGCGGTCGATCCTTACACCGTCTTCTATCCGGAGTTGTTCCGTCGTGGAATTCTCGATTCAGAGTCCGACGGAACGACATACCGGGTGCTCCTGCTCGGCGGCTCCGTTGCCGAGCAGACGGGCAAATTGCTCCAGCAGCAATTGTCGAAAAAGTTCGATCATCCGGTTCGAGTGTTCAACGCGGCGAGCGCGGCTCATACGACTCGCGACAGCCTCAACAAACTGGAACACCTCGCCGACCACGGGACGCCGTTCGATTTGATCCTCGTCTATCACGGCATCAACGATGTGAACCTGAACAGGTATCCGAAGGATCTCTTTCGCAACGACTATTCACATTCCGGATGGTACTACCGCTTTGATAGCATGCGCAAGAACCCCAAGATGTCGATGGGACGCATGCTCCGGGATACGTCTCAACGGATCGCGATGGCGTCTCACGATGAGAGTTACGATTGGGGCAACGACATCAAAACACCGCCCGCCTTCGAGGCTAACCTGCGAACCATGATCGAAATCGCTCAGCGGATGAATACACCCATCTTTCTGATGACCTTCGCGAATTACATCCCGGACAACTACACAACAGAAGCGTTTCTCGCAGGTGAACTCGACTACGGGAAGGGAGAGTTCGGCCATCCGACCGAAGTGTGGGGGTGGACCGACAACGTCCGAAAGACGATTGCGGCCCACAATGAGGCAGTGCGACGCGTCGCAGACGATCATCCGGAGATTCCCTTTGTCGACGTGCAATCACAGATCACTCAACCGTCGGATTTCTGTGACGTCTGCCATTTCACGCCGGCGGGGATTGAGCTGTTCGTCGAGATCGTGACCAACAAGATCATCGAATCAGACATCCCGCGCAAGCCCAGTCCAACTGCTGCAACATCGACTCCGTGAACTTCCTCCGCGTTCCTCGTCACCATGTCGGCTTGCGGTTTGGGCGGCACGCTCTTCTCCCTGCGGCGGTCGAGGACGACCGGCTGCGGACATTCGCAATTGAGGGCGTTCGCAGGTGAGTTTGACGATTGTTCAAGATGTAACATCGGATGTCACAATTCCCACGCGGAATGATCGGAACAATCCTTAGCAAGGATGGCAATTGATGGTCCGGTGAGGCACTGTTGAGTCGGGTTGCCGCAAGAGTTGATCCGTTGATCGAGTCTCCGGCATTGCAAGATTGACCAACAGAAAGAGGGGATCGAAGATGAGGAAGTATGCGATCATGTCAGCGTTCGGGCTGGCGCTCGTGGTGTGCACCGGCCAGCAAAGTGAAGCGGGTTGTCTGTTGGGTTGGCTCTTTCCCGGCTGCGGCGGTCCGCAAACCTGCTGTTATTCCGCGCCGCTGCCGTCCTGTTGCCCGACAACATGCGGCTATGCCACCGGTTGCTCGACATGTGGAGTCGCAACCGGCTGTTCATCGTGCTACGGCGGATCTTCGTGCAACAGCTGCGCCTCGTACAGTGGCTGTTCCTCGTGCGGAGGTTGCTCGTCTTGCAGCGGATGCTCCTCCTGCGGGAGCTATGGGTCGGCCAGTCCCGGCTATTCGTCCCCCTGTGGTCCCGGTGGATGTGGCATGACGTCCGTCACCTTGCCGAATGCGACAGTCATGTACGAAATGCCAGCCAGTCGTGGGTTCTTCAGCGTCGATGCTCCCCGATCCGCGGCGACCGTTCAGGCCGTGCCGCAATGGTCGGCCATTCCCGTCACTCAGACGATCGGTAGCCAATCCTCGTCGGCGAACTCCGGTTGGGAGCCGCTCGGAACCGTTCGCTGATTCGCAACGCCCCTCACGTCATCAGTAAAAAACGCACGTCACCATCGCGGAGGTGACGTGCGTTTGTGTTTTTGTGGAAAGGTGTTGATCGACCGTCGGTCACTGGGCGAGTGCCGCTTCGATGTCCGAGATCACCGCAGGATCGTCGGGGCTGGTCTTGGTTCGATAGCGTGCCAGCACTTTGCCGTCCTTGGAAACGAGGAACTTCTCGAAGTTCCATTTGATGGCTCCCGTGTCTTCGAGGCCGGTCGCATCAGACGTCAGGAACTGATACAGGTCAG
This sequence comes from Planctomycetaceae bacterium, assembly GCA_020426505.1. Classification (GTDB taxonomy): domain Bacteria; phylum Planctomycetota; class Planctomycetia; order Planctomycetales; family Planctomycetaceae; genus JAHBXU01. Next base: position 12,183 of record JAGQPX010000030.1, read on the forward strand.
CGGCTTTCTTTCCGTTAACGTCGATCTTGGAGAACATATCGAACTCGACGCCGTAGTTCTCGGTGCAGAACGAGGAAATCTCAGAATCGGTTCCCGGCTCCTGCTTGCCAAATTGATTGCACGGGAAGCCGACGACCGCCAGTCCCTGATCCTTGTACTTCGCGTGCAATGCCTGAAGCGGCTCGTACTGTGGCGTCGCACCACACTCGCTGGCCGTGTTGACGATCAGCAGGACTTTGCCTTCGTACTTCGACAGATCGACGTCAGCTCCGGCGAGCGACTTCATCGTCTGACTGTAAATTGGATGATCAGCAGCACTCGCGGACGTAGACATCAGGGCTCCGGCGATGAAGGCAGAAAGAAAGATGCGGGACATGGTCGTACCTCAGTGTGTAGGGAGTAGGGCGGGTGATGGAGGGCAGGTTCGCGTCGAACCATCAGTAGGGAGGGCCGTCAGTTCTGCCTTCCATCCTACCTCGCTCGCCATCAACACTCCAGCGAGCGCCAAACACGGTTTTCGGGGCCATTCCTGCCTTATGACAGAGCGTCGACCGCCGCTCTCGCGACCGACTCGCCCCACTCCTGCACAAAGTGGCCCGCGTCTGGAATCTCCATGATCTCCGGCGCGTTTCGGATGTGCTTGCGGAGATGCTTCATCGCAGGGAGTCCAAGCACCGGGTCCTGCACACCGCAGGCGAGTAACGATTTTCCCTCCCACTTCGTGCCGAACCACTCCCTCGCTTCTCGTGAGAGTGCTGCCCCTTCGACGTCGGGGTTGTCGGCGACCATTCTCGGCAATCGCCGTACCCCAGCCTTATACGTCGCATCGGGGAACGGCGCCGCGTACGCTTCCGCCTCCTCATCGGAGAGGACGGACGTGCTTCGCTGCATGAGTTTGGCGATGTCCAGATCGTGCTGGCTGTTGGCATACTCCCGCCATCGGAGGAAGCCTTCACCCAAAGGCACATCACCCGTATTGAACCCCGTGTTCATGGCCAACAGGCCTTGGAATCGGCTGGGAAACTCCATCGGTAATGTCAGCCCCAGCAACCCGCCCCAGTCCTGACACACGAGATTGATCCCGTTGAGGTCCAGTCGTTCAATGAGCCCGGTCAACGTGCCTCGATAAAAGTCGAATCCGTAGACCGCATCATCGACCGGCTTATCCGACCGACCGAACCCGAGGAAGTCGGGCGCGATCACCCGATCGCCGGCCTCGACAAACACGGGCAGCATCTTGCGGTACAGGTAACTCCACGTCGGCTGTCCATGCAGACACAGCCAGACGGTTGCCGCATCCCGCGACCCCTCGTCGAGGTAATGCACTCGCAATCCTTCGTATCCCGGGAGGTCATCGACGTAATGAGGCTTGAACGGATACCCAGGCAAGTCTGCAAAACGATCATCAGGCGTACGCAGCGACTTCACGGGAGGACCTCATATGGCGTGGAAGGATTCCATGCCAGATTCTCCTTGCGCAGTGCGACAACGTCAAACGGGCAGAAGACATTGCCAAAGTGAGACCACGGATTTCACGGATGACACGGATGGACTCAATCTTTATTTGCGTCATCCGCGGAATCCGTGGTTAAACAGATTTCGACGTTCTCACTCGGGTGCGAAACGAATGCTGTCGTCCTTCACTGTCATCGACAGGTGGGGGCGATGTGATCGCACGAATTCTTGCAGTTCGTTGATCGACGGATACCCGTCGTCATGACCGAAGCAGCGGGCATCATCAATGAGAATGACGTGACCATGATCCGGGGTGGCGAAGATGTGCCCCAGCTCTTCCCAGATGGGCGTGTCCTTCTCCCCCTGAGCCGTCACGCCTGCGGAGTAGTGGCCATCGAGCCAGAACAGCGTCGGCTGGTCAATCAACGGCATCAGTTTGCCAAGTTCGGTGCCACTGTCTCCCTGCAGCAGAGTGACTTGCGGCGTCCGAGCAAAGCGACGGCAACACGACTCGTACAAGGCCTCACTCAACTCAATCGAATAGATACGATCAAAGTCGTGCTTCATGGCCTCGACCATGTCGCCGTAGAATGTGCCCGTCTCGACGAGGATCGTCGTGCCGTGTCGCTCAGCGTGTTCACGAATGGCCCGCTGCTTAACGATGTGCGGCGGCGGCAAGGGTCGCCCATTCGCCTCCCACTCGATACCCTCACGTTCCTGTTTGCGTCGCTTGATCCAGTTCCGCACCGGACGCAACACCGGAGCATGCGTCACCCGCCGTTTCACACCCACACTCATCGCACCTCCTCCTTGAGACGATTCCGTCATGGCCCCCAGACGCGCGGTATTGAACCGTCAGGAGCGAATTGCGTCAAGACGAGAGATGCAAACCCTGCAAATACAGTGTATTACATCCCAAACCGAAATCCCTGATGTCGTTCAACAGCTGATCGGTGAGCTGGACGCGAACGGACTACGGCCGCGTTCCGAGTGAACTTCAGGGTTGGGTGGCAGGGTCAGACCAACGGGATGGCCCTGTGATACAGCGTCATGACCCCGGGGCCATCCGCTTCGCTTCTGACCCCGCCACCCGAAAAATGAAACGGACCAATGCACTGAGTCGGCTCAATTGCCATCCAGCGGCAACCCAAACACGTGCAGCTCGCCCGTGTTCTTCTTGGGGAAGAATGACTCGTGCGGGCTTTCGCTGAAGAGGGTGTTGCCGGTGCCGACGTAGACTCGACCGCGAGAGACCGAGGGGCCGCTCCAGACCGGGCCGAGGTCGATCTCTTTAAGTAACTCCCCCGTCTCAGCATTGAGGGCGAGGAGTTTGCCGCTGGCGGTCGTCGTGCAGTAGACGACGCCGCCTGCGAGTGCGAGACCGGAGGCGATCGGGTCACCGACATCGTGATAGACCGCGAGCGGAGCGGGGCCGCCGATGGTCTCGATCTTTGGTCGCTCATGCCGCCAGAGTTCTTCTCGCGTATCCGCACTGATGCAGACGACTCGACCAGCGACCGGAGGGCCGCCGCTTTTCAGCTTGCGACTCGATCCGCCGATCAAGTCGATGCCGTTGGTGAAGACGTGTTGGCCATCGGTCGCACAGCCGGTTTGAATGCCGCCGATCGCACTCGGCAATGCGATGGTGCGTGGATCGGGTGACGGCGTCAGCGGCGAATCGGGAGGTCCGGTGTAAATGGGTGTCTGTGCCGTGATCTCACCGGTCGCAGCGTTCAGGACGTAGTAACCGCCATTCTTGCAACCGGCTCCGACGACCTTGGTCGGCTGACCATCAATGTCAATCGTGTAAAGCTTGGGCGTGTCGCCGATCGACTGATCCTTGTAGAGCTTCGTTTTCGGGTCATACACCGCCATGAAGTTCGTCCACACATCGTGCGGGTTGATCTGCGTGCTCCACTTGGTCGAACCGTCCTGCACATCGATCGCGAAGATCGCACATGACTCATCGGTGGCGTACCGCGGGTCGTCCTCGGTCGGCCTGCGGGGTGACGTGTTGACATCCGTTCCGAAGAACAGCGAACCGGACTCCGCATCAAATGACGGTGTGCTCCAGATCGAGCTGGTCCCCGGTCCATAGTAGAAGGTGTAGGTTCCTTGCAGATCGGTCAGCTTGATCGGCGGATCGAGCGGCTGTGGCTTCTCGCCGAGGTTGAACTTCCACAGCAGTTCGCCCGTCGCCGGATCGATGGCCAGCACAAAGCCACGACCGCTGCTGCCTCGATAGAAGTCGAACCCGGCAATGAGTTGTTCGAGCGCTCCGCCGGCTGCAATCACCTTGCCATCCGCGAGAATGGGCGAGGCCATCAGCATGTTGAGCGGATGAGCATCCGGAAAGTCTTCACTTCGTGTGTTGAGATACCATCGTTCTGCACCCGTCTCACGATCAAGCCCGACCACACAGCCGGCCGTATCCGCAAAGCAGACGAGGTCTCCCGTCACCAGGGCCGAGGCAAGCACCCCCCCCAGTTGAGAGGTTCGCCTGAGCTTCCCGGTCAGCGGAACGTCGCCTCCTCTCGGAGCATCATGCAGATCATCAATGACCGGGTTGCGATACTTCCAGATCAGTTCGCCATCACGGGAGAGTTTGTAGAACGCCGGGTCAGTCGTTGTGCCGAAGTACACCTCGCCATCAACCACGACAGGAGTCGCATGAATGACGCCGATGGTCTCGTCCGAACCTTCAGGCGGGTACCGCCAGTGTTCGACGAGTTGATCCACATTCTCAGCCGTCAACGTGGACTCAGCCGAGTTGTACCGTGTACCAATGACGTCCCGATTGTACATCGGCCAGTCATTGTCGCTTGATGTGGGTGGCTCTGCGACTGCACTGACACAGCAGAAGCCGATCGTCAATAGCGACCACACGATCCGAGAGCTGTGAATGTGTCTCATGGGCGACAGTTCGAGTGCGGGGAAGAAAGATCGAACGAACTTACCCTATCAAGCCGAACTCAGAAGGACCACGGATTACACAGATTGCACGGATGAAGGTCTCAGCCACCGAAAAGAATCCGTGCCATCCGTGAAATCCGTGGTTCAACCTCGTCGGTCAAGGGACGATCTCCAGATCGACATACACCAGCCGATGATCGGAGGCGTCAGCCACTCGCTTTGCGATGGGGTCGTCCCATACCGGCCAGAAGACACCCGCGTCGAGTTGTCGCAAACCGTGCTTTGATGGCAACACGTAGTCCACTCGCAGGTTACCGGGGCCGTTGCCGAAGAAAGAGAAGTCAGCCGTGTCGTGAGCCGGGTCTCCCTGATGGTCGGCTCCCGGCCCAGTCTCCGCAAAGCGATGAGTGCGGGCCCCCTCACTCTCGGGCAGGTCGCTGGTGTCGATGCGAGGATGATCGAGCAGTTGACGGATCGCGAAGTCGGTGCTGTCGCCGTCGAAGGGATCAGCGTTGTAGTCTCCCAGAATGACGAACATCGCGTCCTCCCGAAGTCCGCCTGCCCGGCCGTCGTCGTCGATGATGTACGCACTCCTGTCCGGCGAGATGTAGTCGGCCCAGAGGCGGATTTCATCGTGGTTGCGATGTCCGTGATGATCCTCGGGGCCGTCGAAAACGGGGGGCGTTGGGTGGGCGATCAGTACGTGCAGCGTCGCTTCGCCGACTCGAACCGGCACGTCGCAGTGATTCTTCGAGGAGAGTCTCAGGACATCCAACTCCTCCGGCGAGTAGAAGTCAGCACGCTCGTCGGTCTCCAGATCGTCCGGAAGCATTGCGTCAGGCATAACGCGCCAGAGGAACTTCTGGAAGGTTCGAACGTGATCGAAATCAATCGGATACTGCGAGAGAAGGAGCATGCCGTATTGTCCGGAGTGACGACCGAACCCCAGTGCATCGTTCGCAAACGAGGGCGAGCCGGGCTTGTCGACGACCTTGCCGTTGTTGTCGAGATCGAAGCCGGAAGCGATCCCCGTGTTGACGGTCGGCACATACACATGCGGGTAGCTGATCGGCTCCGCCTCACCTTGAGCAACACTCAGGTAGTGATCCTGAAAGAGTTCGGCAGCGAGACTCGCGTGGGGTGATCCCCGATCATCTCTGTCGAACTCATTGAGCAGCAGGATATCGGGCCTTACTCGTTGGATGATCTCTGCAACAGTCTTCGCCTGTTCGTTGTCCCCCGCCTGAAGCTCCTCGATGAACTGTCCCGCCTTGTCGCGATTGAGCGACGCGTTGTACGTGGCGACTCGCAATTGCGGACGTTCAGCGACAGCGGGTTCACTCGGAATTGCTTCCTCGACGGCGAGACTCTCATCAGCGAGAGGCCGTGTTGGCGAAGACGCGTCCTGACTGGCAAATGCGTACAGCAGGATCGAGAGAAGCAGCAGAACACGTGTGCGCATGAGCGAATCCCCAACGAAGTCCTCAGTTGAACGTCGGTCTTACCACCCGCTGCGGCCACACACAATCCTGGCAATGAAGAACGAGTGAAAATCGATCGACAACGCAGACAGGAGTTGCATCTGATAGAATCGTCTCATTCATATCTCGGGCTTGATTTGATGAAGGGACGAACGATGTCAGATTCACTCGTGACCGTCCAGCAGGAAGGCAACATCGCCGTCCTGACCGTCGATGACGGCAAGGTCAATGTGTTCTCTCAGGCGATGGCTGAGCGGTTGCAGCAGTGCTTTGCCGAGATCGATCCGAGCATTGGTGCGGTCGTCGTCACGGGGAGACCGGGCGTCTTCTCGGCCGGGTTTGACCTCAAGACGATCGGGTCGGGTGATCTGCAAGCAACAGTCGACATGGTGTCATCAACGGTCCGCATGACGATGGAGGTGCTGAGCTTCCCGCGACCGGTGATCGGTGTCGCAACCGGACATTGCGTCGCAATGGGGGCGTTGTTCCTGATGGCGACCGACTACCGCATCGGAGCCCGAGGCGACTTCCGGATCGGCCTCAACGAGGTGATGGACGGGTTGGCACTCCCGATCTTCGCGGTCGAGTTGCCCCGTTTCCGGCTCCCGGTCACGAACCTCATCGCCGGAACGCTGCACTCGTCCCTTTGTACACCCGACGAAGCGGTGACCGCCGGGTTCCTGGAGGAAGCGGTCAGTCCTCATGAGTTAATGGAGACGGCCATGATGCGTGCCGCGGAACTGGCACGGCTTCCCAACCCGGCCTATGCCGTGAGTAAGTCCAATCTTGTCCGACCGGTCCGCGACCGCATCCTGAGCACGCTGGATGACGATCTCGCCAAGTTGGGCAGAGCTTGAGTCCCGAATCGACAGCTTTACATCGATGTGAGACCTGCACATGTAAACGTAATAATGGCGGGGATCCTTGGTTCAGGCGTAGTTCGCCCTGATGTCACTCGTCGTTGAGCAGTTCTTCCACTCTCGTCCGGTAATTGTCTGCGGTCAGGTCGACCGGACCGATCACGATCCCGTCTCGGTCAATCAACACATATGTAGGCCAACGTTCGATTCCGTAGGCAGCCGTCGTTGCTCCATCAACCTCGGTATTCGAGCCCGCGATTCTTGTTTTGCCGCCGCTGTCGAGTGCAACGAGAAATGGCAAATCTCGTCCTTCCCACATGTCCTCCCTTGCAGAGGTCAACTTTTCGTCCATCTCTTTGATCGAAGCCACAGAATCGTCGTGGATTGCGATGATCACAAGTCCCTTCGCCTCAAATTCGTCGTGTAACTTCATCAGGTTCGGCATGCGATACACGCAAGGTCCGCACCAGTGCCCCCAGAAGTCGAGGAGAACGACTTTGCCCCGCAGGTCTTTCAGGCTCACCGGTCCGCCGTTTTTCCATTCCTTGATCGAGAGTTCCACTGCTGGCTGACCAATCATCCGACAGAGTTGAGATGCCTTGAGGTCAACCTCGACGACGTGACCCCTCTCATCCGCAGCGATCGTAAACTCATATTCCTCGCCGGTCGTCATTGTTGATGAACTGACCCATTGGTTGTACTTCCCGGGCGGCAGCAACTGTGAGACGAGTTCTTCCTTGAAATGTGTAAAGACCACAACAGTTCCATCCTGACTGGTGACAACGAGGCGACCGTCAATCGGGTAGCCCATCTTCTCAGCTTCTGAACTTGTGACCGACGTCAAGACGTCACAGCCGGGTCTGACGGTGATTCGTCTTGTTGTACCAAGGTCCTTGGCAGACAAACGCTCGATTGCGATCAATCTGCGCTGGAGATGGTATGCACAGATGGCCAGTTCTCGTTCTTTCAACTGCCCGGCGATTTCGGTATCGGTCAATTGAAACTGTCCATCTTGATTCGTGATCGGGGGCCGTCCACCGTCACTGAAACCATAGAGACGGGGTCCCCCTCCCTCGACTGTCGAGACTATCCGTTGCCCCAACATAGCACCCTCGACGGGCTGTCCCTCCTCATCAACCACCTCGATAATCAGCAGGGTTCGGTCGCCCGTCTCGTCTGAATTGGAATTCTCTGTGTCAGCAACCGCGATAGACCAACTCGTCAGTACGGCGACAAGACATACACAGTCACAAATTTGTCCGCGTCGCAGGACCGACCCTGCCAAAGGAACAATTGCTGACAATCCGAAAGTGTTGTTCTGCATCGACCCTATCCCTGCACCAAGATGAATTACGATAGGCACAATCTCAAGATCATACGACGTTCACGCGAAGGAGCGTTGGCGCTGGAGGGACGAATTCTGCCTTGCACGGTCTCCCGTGGTACCCCAAGTGATTGCAAACGCCCGTATCCTGCTCAGAATGTCGACCTGCCCGTCGCATTTGGTCCCTCACAGTACTCGATTGTGGCCTTTCTAAGCCCAGCACCAGTCTCCGCGTGTTCCTTGCCATTGACGCATTCAACAAGAAACCGGCGCAGCCCTTTAAGCTGAGGTTCGTCGTGTTCCCGCAGACCGTCCAGACAGGATGCGGGTCCGCCACTCCATTATGAGTCTTTCATGAATGGAACTCGGTAAGAGATCGTTTCGTTTGTGACCGGTCCGACTTGTCCGTCCCTTACGGAGAGTCCGGGCTTGGCACTTTCTCGAACACCACGAAGTACGACTCGTCCAGCATGTCCGGTTTCACTTCGATCTGGCGAAATCCCGCGTCGCAGATTTCCTTCGTGAAGACCTCCTGCCCGGCGCGGACGTGCCCCATGATCCACTCGCGACTCGTGCCTTCGATGCGATGAAAGTCGATCAGAATCACCTGTCCGCCCGGTTTCAGTGCTGCGTGGATCGACTGCATGGTCTTGGTTGGGAACTCGAAGTGATGATACGTGTCGCAAATGAACGCCCGGTCGATGGAGTTGGGTGGCAGGTTGACGGAGTCGGCCGTGCAGACGACACCGATCACGTTTCCGCACCCGTCCTTTTCGGCTGTTTGTTCAACGTGCCTGACGAAGTTCTCCGCGATGTCGACCGCGATCACCTGCCCCTCCGGCCCGACTTTTGGACAGAACAGCCGAGTGAAGAGGCCGGTTCCGGCACCGACGTCTGCGATGACCATGCCGGGCTTCAGACCAATTGTTTCGACAATCTCATGCCGATGGTCAAAGGCGTCCCGTCCCTCGCGTTCGAATCGCTCGACAAACGTGTCGACTTCCGGATTCTCGAACGACTCGTTGATGCCCGGATTGACGCTCTTCTCCTGAGCAGGCAATGATCCTGTGATCGTCAACAAGACGACAGCAGTCAGTAGAATTCGGTGAATGTGTCTCATCGGCTCGTTCTCTCGCGTGACAGGTGACGTCTCCATGATACTGATCGGAGCATGATCCGGGGAAACGACTCCGTTCGGATGACTACTCGGACTTCGACAGGCGATCCAGCAAGTTGCGGGTGATCTGGATAACGGCGGGATCGTTCCCCTTCAGTCCATGTGCCCAGTCTGTGCTGCCGGCGGTGACGACGGTGCCCCCCTGTGTGTAGGTGCCGAACACGGCTGCTCCGACTCGATTCTTGGGGAACCGGTCGTACCAGAGGCTGTCGCCCGGAGCCCAGCGAGCCGGGCAAGTCGCGAGGATGGTGAACGACTCCGGCGTACCGTCACGATGGGTGGGGAAGGGGAGTCCGTCCCGCCATTCCATCTCGCAACCGTCACACTCGTAACCGACGATCGTATCCTCGCCGCCGAAGCGGTCATCACGTTTGAGGTCGGTGCCTTCGAAGAGCCAGTGGTCCGGGCGATGCACAATGAACGAGCCGGGACCGTCCATGAATTGCCCGTGACTGCGATGATACCCGCCCCAGAGAAAGCCGACGCCGGTGAGTTGGTTCTCCGGACGTTCCACAAGGTGATGGCTCCACAACGTGCTGAGCAGCTTATGATCGTCCGTGCGATAGAGTGGATCGACGTTGTACCACTGCTTCCAACAGGTGAGCGCCCGGCCGTCGTCCTCGCTTCGCACCTGCCAGCAGCAGGTGTTGCCACTGAAGAAGGCGACGTTGCCCCCGTTCGCGATGAACTGCTCCAGGTTATCGCGCATGGGCGACGACCAATACTCGTCGTGCCCGACACTCAAGACGAGCTTGTACTGTTCAAGGATCTCAGGGTGAAACTCGAGGTCGCTGTTGACGGCATAGTCGAGCACGTAACCGTTCGACTCGGCCCATGTCACGAACGGCCATTCCCATGACTCGTACAGTGATCTGAGTGGGCGGTCGAAGGAGACACGATGTCCCTGCAGACCATCGCGATCGTGGTAAGAATAGAGGCTGTGCCCACCCCAATTGTTGTATGCGTTATAGGTGTTGGTCGCGAGTTGCAGGAGGATACTGGTATCACGTCCAGGGTGAGCCGATCTCACTACAAAATACAAAGTGGCCTGCTTCGCGGTAGCTGCATCCCCAGCGATCGTCATCGTCGCCTGGTAGTAACCGCTGGTCCAGACCTCCGGGATCGTAATCGTCAGGGCCGCCGGCCACTGACAACCATCCGAGGACGCCCGGTCGGGGATCGGATGCGCCTGACACGCGACGCCCTGCTTTTCGTAGACGGTGAGCGTTTCCGCACCAAGCCGCTCGATGGTGACATCGACCAACTCGTCACTCGATGAGATCTGAAACGCGACCTCCTCTCCTGCGACGCAGCTCAGCCGATCTGCATATCCCATCACGAATGGAGCATTTGGTTGCGGTTGGTCTGCCAACAGTGACGAACTCCACGCGATCAACCCCAGTGCCAGGCAGCCCGCTTGAATCACATTGCGCCGCATGTCCACAGTCCTGTCATATCCATCAAGGTGCTGAACCAGACGTCACTCTAATTCATGGGGAGACTTCTTGCACATTCGCGCTCCGGATTCTGGACAGGGTCAACCCGACATGTAACCATCCGTAATTCTGTGTGAGATGGGGCGCTCATTGCAGCGTTCCGATTGAGAATTCGGGTTGGGTGGCAGTGTCAGACCAACGGGATGGCCCTGGCATTGTGCGTCCAATCTCCGGGGCCATCCGCTTCGCTTCTGACCCCCGGCACCCGAACATTGAAACGGACCAGTGCACTCATGGATGCGTTGACCCTTGACACACGGTGATGTCCCGGCGAATTTGCATCGTGAAGACCTCGCCACGACCAATTCCTGTTGGAGCATGAGATGATGCGACTTTTGAGTGTGGCTGCCTGCTTGTTACTGATTTCGGGATGGCTAACGGCTGACGACAACTCGCCGGCGGCGGATGGTCCGCCCGCAATGGGGGATACGGTCGCCGATTTCGAACTGCCGGTGCTGGACGGCGAAACGGTCAAGTTATCCGAGTTGGCGAAGGACGGCCCTGTGGTCGTTGTCGTGCTTCGGGGCTTCCCCGGGAAACAGTGCCCTTTGTGTCGGGCTCAGGCGATTGGGTTCGGGACGAGCGCAAAGAAGTTCGCCGACGCCGGGGCGAAAGTTCTGATGATCTATCCGGGCGGAGTGGATGATCTCACGGCAAAGGCGAAGCAGTTTCTGGGTGGTCAGACGGTGCCTGACGGGTTCACGTTGGCGCTCGATCCCGGTTACACGTTCACCAGCGCCTGGAATTTGAGATGGGACGATGAGAATGAGACGGCGTATCCGTCAACGTTCATCATCGGCGAGGACATGACCGTTCAATGGGCCAAAGTAAGCATGTCTCACGGCGGACGTTCGAATCCGGGCGAGGTTCTCAATGCATTGAAGGGCAAAGAGTAGAACTCTTGTCGTTTATCAATCGTTGAGGCGAAAGCGGCGAGGTCTCTCGTCGCTTGTTTCATGCACGGCTGATTGGATTTCCTCTGCCCCTTGTTCCTCAGCCAGTTGGGCGGCGACCCGTTGCAATCGAGCGTGAGCCGATGTGGCGGTCGCTCGTTGCACGGTGCTCCGGTCAGTCGTCATGGAGATCGAGGGAGTGGTCCCCTTCGCGAGACCTTTGTTCGGCGGTTCGCCAGTGATATTCCCGACAGCTGTGTGCGACCGTCGTCGCTTGGGCTGCCATGAGTCGGCCGTCTCCTTGGGTTTCGCCCCCGGAAGTGTGAGATCGGCCATTTTGGAATACACTGGCGAACCGCCGTCCGCGGGCGTGTACCTCACGCGGATTGCACATTTGGCTTCGTGCGATCCCTTGCGAGGATACGGGATGAACAACTGATACGCGGCTCCCATGTTGGTCTCGCACAGATACTGTGAGAACGCTTGTCCTTTAAAGTCGTACTGATGCAAGGGCTTCGACTGCTCTTCAGGAATGCCTTGATCGTCGAAAACGTAAACGCGGATTTCCCCCTCAATCTTCGCCGGCTCCGCAGTGCCGCGTGTGAGGAACAGGAGTTGCCCTGCGAATCCCCGTGCCGGTAGGTTATCAAGCCCACGTCCCTCGGCCGGCTCCCACAGACAGACAACATCGACGACCGGGTTCTTCGGACCCGCTTCCACGAACTTCGACCGCCCGAGCAGCGACGACGTATCGAAGCTGCTGCACCCGGCAAGCAGGAGTGTCAGGCAGAGTATGTGAACTTGTGTCATTGAAACAAAACGATGTGACGTGCCTGGTCCGCTTCCTGTCGGGCGCGGTTAGTTGGCGGGTTGAAGGTCGAAAGTGGGCAATGGTTCGTCGGTGACGGGAGGCTCTTCAATGATCGGCATCTCACTGACGGGGACATCACCATAGTCCTCATACGCGGGCGTCTCCGGCGGCACTGCAAACAGTGGTCCATGGACTTCCTCGGCTTCGTGTTCGAAGAAGTGCAGACGTTCGGCTTCGACCTGTTTGATCAGCTCGAAATCAGCGTCGTTGTAGACGATGCGGGGCGTCAGGAAGACGAGCAACTCCGATCGGCGGTGATCGTTCGCGTCGTACCGGAACGCCCGTCCGATGATCGGGATGTCGCCGAGCCACGGCACCTTGCGTTCGAGGGTGAAGTCTTCCTCGATGATCATGCCGCCGAGCACGACGGTCTGGCTGTCGTTCACTTTGACGGTCGTGCTGGCAAGCGTGATATCAATGATCGGTGCTTCGATGACGGCTCCCGTGTTGCCGTCAACGAAGATCGGCACGCCGTTTCCGGTGAGACCACTCTTTTGTGCCTCAACCACCATCACGACCTGTCCTTCGGGACTGATGCGAGGCGTGACCGAAAGGATGATGCCGACGTCGGTCTGTTCGACGGTTGGTGTTGTCGTCAGTCCGGTCGTCGTGACGCCGTTGACGGTCGGGACGGTCTGACCTTCCTGAATGATGGCGGGCTGATTGTCGAGTGCCATCACCTGTGGACGGCTGAGGATGCGGACATCACGCCGTGCTTCGAGTGCCCGCACGAGCACGCTGACGGAGTCGCTACTGGCCGAGAGAACGAGACCCCCGAAGCCGAGGTCGCCATTCGTACGACCGAGTGCAAAGTTGCTCAGGCCCTGTGTGCCGACTTTGCTCGGGTTACCCGCGATGTTGTTACCGAGCGGTTGATTGTTGAACTGAAAGCCGGGGGTCGCCGCCTGAGAGATGATGTTCTGTGTCGTGGTCTGTATACCGGTTCCCGGATCGGAAATCGTCGTGACGGTGGTCAGCAAGTCCTCTGCCGCTGTGATGCTGCGGTCAAAAAGGACCGAGTCCTGGAAGCCGAGTTCGATGCCGAACTCGTCCGTGTCATTCAGTTCGACTTCAACCAGCATGGCCTGAATCATCACTTGAGGTGGCTCTGCATCCAGTTCCTCAGCAAGCCGCAGGATTTGGTCGAAGTAACGGGGTGACGCACTGATGATCAGGCTGTTGGTGACCGCCTCCGGAACAACGATGTACGTCTGGTCGATCAACTCACTCGTGCTGACGAGGTTCGGGTCGATCTGCACAAGGTCGAGTTGTGCTTGAATGAAGTCATTGATCGCGACAGCGACGTCCGCCGCAGGACTGTTGCGGAGCTTGAGCACCACCTGCTGCCGTTGGCGGAGATCGCTTTGATCGAGCCGGAGGAGAATGGCCTCGACGACGCGCAGGGCTTCCGCACCGCCGATCGCCACGACCGTGTTGGTGCGAGTGTCGGTCGAGAATTTCAGTGGAATCAAACTGCTGCTGGCATCTTCCGCACCGGCGATGGCGATGCCGAGTGCATCCTCCTCGTCGTTCTGGAATAGCTCGGTTAAGAGCGAGACCGCTGTCGTCGCGTCGGCGTTTTCAAGCTGGAAGACCTTGATCTCCGCGACTGTTGCACTCGGCTGATCGAGGACGTGAATCAACTCCTCCATCAACAGGAGCGTCTGCTTCGGCGCAACGACTGTGAGACTGTTCGTGCGCAGATCGGCCGTCACGCGGACTTCCGAGAGAAACCCGGAGCGGATGAGTCGTTGAGCGGTTCCGTCGTGCGACAGGAATTCGATGACGACTGCTTTGGTGTCACGGAGTTCCTGTGGGCCTTGAGTCGCAGCTCCGCCGAACCCACCTCCACCCGGCGTCGTTTGAGTGGGTGGATTGAGCACGCCCTGAATCGTGGTGTTAAGAAACTCGGCCAGTTCGTCCGCAGCCGCATGCTGGAGAGGAATCACTCGCATCTGATTGGATGACGCAGACGTCCCCTTGTCGATGCGCCGAAGAATCAGCCGCACCTCTTCGAGATCGCGGGGCCGGGCATGCACAATGACCGTGTTCGTGCGGACGTCAGTCGAGACTCGCACGCGCGGTCCGAGTCCCTCACGCTCCGCATAGAACTCATCAAGCAGCGTCTTCACTTGTGTGGCGACCGCATATCGCAGCGGAAAGACCTGAACCTCGTTTCTCGGATCGCCCGGCTGGTCGAGCTCACGGGCCAGTTCAAGGATCGACTCCATCGCGCCCTGCGGTGCGAGGATGAGCACTGCATTCGGCGTTCCCACCCCAATGACCTTGACGGTCTGCGCTCCCTGTAATGCATTGACGTTTCGCAGATCGGCCAGTTCCTCATACAGGCTGGTGAGTAGCGCAGCGAGACCGATCGAGTTGACGTGCTGCAGGAACAGCAGATGGATGTCCGGACGGCTGCCGACCGCGAGCCGTTCGATTGCATCAATGACCTGCATCACCTGTTCGACATCCTTCTCGTTACCACGCAGGATCAACAGGTTCAGGTCGTCGAGTGCTTCGAGTGTGACGTCGCCCCGGAGGCCGTTGAGGATCGCCGGCAACTGGTCCGAGAGAGACGGACGCGCCCGCGGTTGTTCGTCTGTTGGGAATGGCTCCCGTTCGCGCACCGGAGGTTGCTGTGTTTGGGATAGCTCCTGACGTTGCATCAGCCGGGCGAGTTGAGGCTGCAACTGTCGACCGATGTGCAACGTCTCGGGCGCGCCCTCCATAATGCGCGTGGACGAGGCAGCAGGGGCGGCAGGCTGGTCGAGCCGTTCGAGTAATCGCATGAGATCCCGCGATGCCTGCTCGGCAGCTGTCACGTGCAGCACATTGCGGTCCGTGTCCATCTCGACCATGAACCAGGGTGACGGCGAGTTGTCGCCCGGCAACGGTCGCTGCATGACCTGAAGCGCCGGCAAATCACGCGGGCCGACGTCGATGAGTTTCGAGCGGTCATGAAACGACTGATACAGCAGCTTCGAGATGTCGATGGCCGACAGGTGCTGCGGGCGATACGTCGGATCGACCGGTTCATTTCCGTCTGCGTGGGTGACGATCGGTTCACTTGCAGCGACGCCGCTCACCTGCTGGATTCCACTTTCGCTCTTGAGTTGTTGTGTGAGCGACTCGAACCGTCGCTTGGTCCGCGCTGCGTCAGCAAGTTGTCGCGCGGTGGGAGTCGTTCGATCCGTTACTTGCTCGCCGTCGGCATGTGCCACGGGGGTGACCTCCCGCGAGAGAGTCGCAGGCAGTGGGGAGACGGGCCTGCGATAAGTGCTGCGTGCCTCCTTCATTGCAAGGACGGTGAGGAACTGCCCCTTCTCCAGAATGCGATAGCCCTTCGGCTCCAATTCGCGGTTGAGAATCCGGACTGCTTCGGTACGAGAGTGTTTCGTCCAGTCATGCCGTGAGAATCGCCCCGGCGGAAGGTCATGCACAACGAGTGTCGAGTTTGTCTCTTTGGCAAGATGATTCAGCACAGTTTGCCAGGACGCGCTGATGTGGTTCAATCGCACCTCGGAATCGTCGCTGTGGACGTCTGCCGTTTCGACCTCACCGATCTCAGGGCTCGTCGAAGGCGTGCCGTCGTCCTCAGCGGCAGAGACCATCGGAGAGCGGATCGCGCACAGGCACAGCAGGCACACGGTCAGTGCACCAGCGAGCATTGCGATCAACGTGCCCCGGATGGTCATCAAGGTCTGTCTGTCAGGTGAAATCAGTGAGTCTACATGTGGCTCACTCGGCGCATCATGCGCGTCGTCAAGATCGATGCGATCCGAACATCTTCTGTTATCGGCAAAGTTTGACAGGCAATATGAGGGGAAAGCCGACTCCGGCAGAAAACACACCGAGGCGCAATGGATCGTCGTCAAAGAGGTTGGGGCCAGGGCGTGGGCGGAAGCAATTCCGATACTCACTTGTCCTCTGCGTCGTTCGATGGCGCTTCTTGACGGACCAGCAGAAGTTGCCTCAGGCTCTCGCCGAGCGAAAGATGGAACGTACGGGAGCCGATCGTCAGTTCGAGATGCTCAGGGGTAATATGGGCGACCTCTGCATCGATGTCCGCCACGACGATCTGCTCACCCGGATGAGCGATCGTTCGCTCGTTGGTGGCTCGGTTGTAGAGGAACGCCTCCGGTTGGCCGTCCTCGTCAAAGTACCCGACGTAATACGTGTGCAGCGCGGAGTCCTCGACGACATTGATCGAGACAGTGGTCGACGAAGACTGTGGAGGCTCACCCGCATCGGTCGCCGTCACTTCGATCGGGTACTCTCCCAGTTCGAGTGTGATCGGCGGCGTCCAGGAGAGGTCGCCCGTTGTTTCGTCGATCTTCACTCCCTCAGGCACATCGCCCGTGAGTGAATACGCGATTGCATTTTCGTTTGCACCAGAGTCCGTCGCAGTGAGACTGAAAGTGAACGGTCGACCGGAATACGCTGTGACCGGTTCGATCTCGCCGAACGTCGGAGGCAGGTTGGGGTCGCGGACACTCAGCGTGAACGTTGTCTCGATCGCCTGCTGGGGCTTGATCGGTGACTCGGCCCGGACCTGAACCTCGTACTCCTGAGAGGCGACATCGGCAGACGGATCCCAGTTGAGTTGTCCACTCTCGGCATTCAGTTGCAGTCCGGATGGCGGCTCGTCGATGAAGTTGAATTGGGGTGTTCCACCGGCGGGGTCCCATCCGGTCACAGTCAGCTTGGCCTCCCAAGGGGTGCCCCGCAGGATGACCGTTTCACTCAGTGCCGCGAACTCCGGGTTGTATTCAAGCAGCGGAGCCGGCTTGGTGAAGGGGCTGTTCTCGATGAGCGATGCGTAATGCTCGAACGTCGCTGTGTGGTCACGGTCGATTGGGAACAACTCGACGACGGTCCCCGCCGGATAGATGCCCGCGACCGTCTGTTCGGCTCCGCGCTGGAGTGTCCACGTCGTGTCCTCCAGTCGTGTGACCGTGGCCAGCTCCTGACCGAGCCGCACCTGAAAACCAGTCACTTGCGGAAACCTCTCGGGCGGCTGCACCTCGATGGTCGTCCCCTCTGGCGTCAACTCGGCGGTGAGGGCCGTGCGGGGGAAGAGATACCGTCGCTCCTCAGCGTTTGGCAGCGACAGACCGATCGCCGTCAGTGTCACCTTGAGCAGCGGGTTGCCGTCCGACTGCGGGCTGTTGACATCGATCGAGTCAATGCGATGCAGGAGCGCGACCCGTTCGCATTGGTAGAGGAATCTCGACAACTGTTCGAGCGTGACGTCCGCCTCGATCGTCACAGGCACCTGCACATACGTCGCGCCACGCGGCGTGCGTCGACCGAGTGTGGCAATCGGATTCTGGAAACCGGACATGGCCGCCAGCTTCATCAGCCACTCCTGATACTCTCGCTGTGCCGTCAACGGGTTCGGCGGCAGGCACTCATACTGCCAGTCTCGCAGGCGGGCGCGAGCGATGTGCAATTCGTTCAGTTGAGCTTCACGGTCGTCAAGTTGGCTCTGCGCCACCGCCAGCAGTCCCTCTCGCTGGGTGACCGGTTGCAGGAACCAACCCTCAAGCACAGGCAGCACGAACCACACGGCCACGGCGCCGCCGAGGATCAGTGCCAGTTTCTTTTCTCGTGCCTGCATGGGGAGTTGACGGGTTGATGAAGTTGATGGGTTGATGGTGGACTGAGTCGAAGAAATCGTCAGTTCAGGGCGAGTTCGTTCTCGTCGCTACGTGGTGTCTCTTCGACTGGGGGAACGTCGATCTGAAGTTCAAATGTAAACGGGTAATCCGGGTCGCGGCGGCTGCGCTCGGGGACAGCCGGCAGCACTTCAAATCCCGCCTCCTCCAGCACCTCCTGCAACTGTTCGACATCCTGTTGCGAGACCGCGTAACCGGTTCCGGTGATCCGCACATCCGCTTCACGGCTGAGGGTCTGCGTGTTCAGGTCGCTGAGATATAACCGATCCGTTCCCGGCGCGAGTCGGTTAATCTGGTCGATGATCGACAATGGGTCACGCGTGCGGCTGACCCATTCGCCGATGAGTGCAGCCGCGTTTTGATCCGGGGTTCCCTGTCTGAGTTCGGCATCCAGGTCAGCAACCTGCTGTTCGATATCGAGCGTTTGTGCTTCAAGATCAGCCAGATAGGACGAGAACGACCAGTAACCCACTCCCGCGAGAAGCACGGCCGCTGCCGCTGCGATTCCTCTGCGAAGATTGGTCCGGTCCGGCGGCACAATCGCCCGTCGCGGGTCGAGGAAGTCGACGCTCATGATCTGCCTGTTGACCTGACTCAGCAGTGCGCCAAGAGCCGGTGCGTAGGCTGCGAGTGACGATGCATCGACATCTCCGGCGAGAGTCACTCCGTTGGCAACACTGACGTCGAGCACCTTCAGCCGCTCCTCAAAGCGGGTCCGCAACGCTTCTTCGACCGACGGATCGACATCACCCGAGTGAATGAAACAGACCTCACCGATCTCAATGTCGGACAGCGACTGCGACAACGCAACGATCGTGCGGTTGATCTCAGCAACAGGTGACGCCGTTCCCCCCTTCGCTCCCTCTCCCACCAGGCGGGTGTGATGACTGAACACGACCTGCCGCTCCACCAGAGCCGTCATTTCGACGCGATGCGTGTCCTGAAAGATCACCAGCGTCGCTTTGTCTGAGGGGGAAGTTTTGCGATCGATGTGCGCGACGACTTCACTCACTGCGACGGGGCTGATGCCGACGGTGAGCAACTCGACCTGGGCGGCGGCCAGCGTTTCGCGAATGAGTTGCAGTCGTTCGCGATCGACGGTGACCATCAACACCTGCCGTGTGGCATCTCCCGGCTGGACCGGCAGGGGCAGGTAGTCGAGCGTGAGTCTGTCCAACGACGTCGAAGATTTCGTCGCCGCCTGAAATCGCACAAGGTCAGGCAACTCTTCATCTGGAGCATTCGGCAGATCGAGCTTGCGAACCACGATCGCCTCACGAGGCAGGACAACATGCGCAGCTTCAGACGTCACGCCTTCCGCGCGCAAGGAGTTCGCGAGCCACTGGCCCAATGCACCCGGTTGCTTGCGAAGATCAGCGTCATCCGGCCAGTCCAGCCGAAAGCACTTCTGCACACGGACCGTCTCCCCACTCACGTTGGCATCAATGCCAGCGAGGTAATCGGCTTCCCAGTCGAATGCGAGCGTGTGAGGCATGTTTGAAGTGGCAGGGTGGCAAAGTGAGGAGTGGCAAAGGGGGAAGTGGTTTGGCAGCGTGACCCTTTGTTACTTTGCCACTAACCACTTTGCCACTCTCCCTCCAATTCTACTCGACGAATGAATGTGACAATTGGTCAATTCGATACCCCGGTCCGAGATGTGACAGGTCTCGCTGAAACACGACTCGTGGTGGCGTGAACGTGCTGTCGATAACCGCTTCAACCCTCGCAACCGGACCGCCCCGATCGAAGTGGCCGACCGCATTGGCTCGGTAGACGCTGCCACGAACCGTCAGGTAACGGTCGAGCAACCGCATGGTCGTCAGGTCCGTCATCCCTTCAATGAGCAGCCAGCCGGTCGTGGTGCGATACGAGAGCACATCCGACGTGGGCTGCCCCTCCACAAACTGCGGAGCCGCTGCGACGATCGCCTCCGCCAGATCAGGAGGCATGTCCGGCAGTCCCAGCAGACACTCCAGCCGCGCCTGATTGATGTTGATCCGCCCCTCGATGATCTGTGCGTCTCGGATCGTAAAGTTCTCGAAGATGACCGGTAGGCTCTCAGCCAGATCGCCGGGGGCACTGGTCCAAGGACTCGCAAGAGTGGAGATGCCAGGAACTGTAACCGATCCCTCTTGAACTTGGACTGTTACTTCTGCGTCGATCAGATCATACAGGGATACAAAGTCGTAACTCGGCCCTGCGGTGATATCCATCCCCCCCCGCGTGACGATCTCATCTCCCCCACTCGCGAACGATCGAGCCAGACTCTTAGCCACGTTTTGCAATGCCTCATCGGTTTCGATGTCGCCGGTCGTGTTCTCGCTGCCTTCGGGATAGAGCGGTGGGACGTTGTCAGAACCGTTCAGCCGATAGGCCGTGATGAACTGCGGGATGCCCGAGTCTTCGCCGAATTCTTCTGCCAGTTCATCGTAGAGCACGGTCAGCAGTGGTTGGTTAATGTTGATCTTCGGCGTGCCGTCGGGTCGCAGGTTGGACTCGCGGCTGTGCACTGTCAGGAATTCGGCCCAGCCGGGGTTGAGCACGCCGTCCGCGTTGTCGAACGGCGGGGTCGCTTCGCCGTCATTCTCGTTCGGATCCAGCAGTCCATTTCGATTCGCATCCTCGCCGTACAACAACTCAGGCGTCACGCCCGCGACGAGCAACAGCTCATCGACCGACTCCAGCGGACCATTCTTCGCCTCGTAGGGCGGCGAGAACGTGAGGTACACGTCGCTCTCGGCTCCATAGGTCCGCGGGTCATCATCTGCATCGACCCAGTCGAGAATTGCATCCGCGATCTCTTCGGTCATGTCCGGTAGATACATCAGCATCTCCCGTGTCAGTTCCTCATCGAGGCCGAAGCCGATCAATGCATTAGGGTTGAGCCGTGCTGACTCGTCAATCAGCCCGAAGCGAATCTGTTTCCCGCTGAGATCCGACTCGACCGGCGCCACGAGCGACACGCGCCCTCGGCCACGCTCGACCGTGCTGTCCTGCAGAAGGACCGACTGGAACAACTCCGGATTGTGATACAGATCGTGCGGCTCTTCCTCCGGCACCTCAAACAGCCACGCAGCCGCCAGTTCAACACCGGAGTCTGCAAACGCCTGCGAGAGTGCCCCGCGCCCGTAACGCTCAGTCGCCTCCACCTCTGCCAGCATCAACTCGGTGAAGGTGTACGCGGACAACGACAGCAGGACGATCACGACCAACACAACGACTAGTGCGGCCCCCTGTCGTTGAGCAGGCGCATGTAGCCGGTCTTCGCCAGAAGCCGGACTGTGGATGGACTTCGCAAGTCTCATGTTCCGCCGTCTGGCGACGACGGCTACGATGTCCCGCCGACCCCTCACCCTGCTTCGCGGCGCTGCGATTGAGAAGCTGTCCTTCTCCCTCAAGGGGAGAGGGGGAAGCACTCGATCGCGTTGAGAAATGAAGCGCTGCATGGGTTATTCGATCAACTCTCCCGCGAACGGCTCGGACAAGGCCAGCGCGACGACGTGTCGGTACTGCGTCGGCGTGACCGTATTAACGTCAGACGTCGTGCGGATTCGGTCTGCGACTGACTGTGTGCTGATGCCGTCTGCATCTCTTTCGGACGTATCGATGCCGACTGTAATCGCGATTGCTGCGGGGAGGCGGTTTTCAATTGTCGAGTCCCAGGTGCCCGACCATTCGAGGCCGTCCCAGTACTCAAATCTCAGCGAGACAACTTCCGGAGCGAGAATGCGAGCGTGGGTCGCGAGTGTTTCGAGGTCACCCGCATCGCGTGCTTGTTGCACGAGTGGGCGATCACCCTCCAGCCGTGTAAGGCCGGTCACCGTTCCCATGCGTGGAGCTTCGAGAAGCGAACCCTGATGAGCCGCCTGTGCGACGAGTCCTGAGAGGCCCGTACTACCTCTCACAGCAAGGAAGTAGTTGACCGCTGCCAGATCGCTGCGGGAAGTCAGTTGTTCGAGACTCTGTCCAACAACCCGTGACGGTCGACTGATATGCAGCACCAACGTCTGCGAGTCGCCGTAGACGCCGCTGCTAGCATTCGTGAAAGCATCGTCCGTCGACAGGCTCTCAACGATGATCTCGGCCTCCTCGTCCGCAGCGGCTTGCTCTGAGTCGGCCACATTCTCCTGCGTCACCCACACGACCGAACGGATGTCCGATTCGATCCGATCGAACAAAGCCCGCACCAACTGGGCCTGCTCCATCTGCTCACGACCAGATGTTGATAGTCGATACGAGATGTTGCTCGCCCCATACACTGCCGCGAGCAGCACGACACTGAGCCCAAGCGCAACGAGGACTTCGATGAGAGTGAAGCCGTGTCGGGTTGAGGGTTGAGAGTTGAGGGTTGAGGGTCGACGGTGAATGGTTGAAAGTCGAAAATCGATGGTCGGACGGGGATGGTCATGCGAACGATCGAGAGATCGACCGTCCATTGCCCACTGCCCACTGCCCACTGCCCATCTTCTCACTGCGACACCTCCATCCCGGTTGCATCGAGGTACAGCTGCGGATCGCGGACGAGTCGGGTGAGTGTGAACGATGCATCCTGAGTGCCGTTCAGCCGGTTGTGCGTCGCTGTGACATCGAGTTGCAACAGATCAGCGTGCGGACCGTCGGTAACAGTGAGGCTCCACTGCCAGCGGGCATCATCCGCGAAGGGTTGGGCTTCAGCCGCGACCATCGGTTCGATGCCGGCGATGATCTCTGCGAGCTTGGTCTCACAGCGGAGGACCGCATCGCTGTTGAGTTGACCATCGCCCGCAGCGAGGGTGCCGACGTTGATCACCTGTCCAATGGCAGCAATCGCTCCCAGAAAGATGCCCAATGCGAGGAGCACCTCAAACAGTGTGATGCCTCTTCGGTGATAAGGGCGGGATCGGTCGGGAGTTCTCACGGCGTCGCCTCCCGAACAAGTTCGCCGGTGGAGACAGCGCCGGTGAGACCTCGGATGACGACGTCGGTCGTCCGCTGCTTGTCATCCCTGATGCGAAATGTCCCGTCTGCTGACGTGCCGTTGGCGAAGAACAGCAGTGGCGGCGACCACCCGGTCGTCTCCAACTCGTGAGCGTCGGGCAGATTGGCAAATGCCTCGCGTGGGAGTCGCTCTGCAAAGGTCTGTGTGAATAGCCGATCGTCCGCCGCTGTGAACTGGCAAGTGTCATCGATCTCTCCACTGAGCACAGGATAGACCTGCTGCTGGGGATTGCTCTTCGAGACAGACGTCGTCGAGTCAATGTTTTCCGGTGGATCGAAGGGGATGACCACGAATCTCTGCCCGCCGGGCTCATAGCGAAACTGGTAGGTCAACCCGGTGTCGATGGCCTTGATGCGAGTCCCGGCCACAGCCGTCTGTACGTGCAGGGCCGCATCACGAATGGCCGCCTCACCCATGTAACGTACGATCGAGGGCCACGTGATGCCGATGATGACGGCCATTACGCTCAGGACCAACAACACTTCCAGCAGGGTGAATCCTCTGCGTGGTTGGTGAATGGTTGATGGTTGATGGTTGATGGACATCGCCTCACCACGTCGAGTTTACTCACACCGTGTCTTCCACCGCTTGCGGCTTAGCACAACCAGAACGCCTCACGCTGAAGCGGGGGTCGTCCAGTTGTTGATGTCGTCGCCGGAGCCGTCGTCGTTCTTCTTGTCTTGACCGGAGGACCAGATGGCGGGCTTGTCACGGTCGGACTTGCTGTTGGGGTACTCGTAATGCAGCGGCATGCCCCAGGCGTCGAGCGGCATCTCATCCAGCACGGGTTCAATCGGACGACCGGTCTGAGGGTCGTTGCCGGGGTTGATGAGCGTCTCGATCACTTCGTCGCCTCCCTGCGGGTACTCCCCTTGATTGCTCACGGAATAGAGCTTCACCGCCTGCTCCAGACCATGAATGCTGGCCTGTGTGGCCTTGATGTTGGCCGTCTGCTGCTGGCCGAGGAAGCGGGGCACCACCATTGCTGCGATGACGCCCAGAATGGCGAGCACGATGAGCACTTCGAGCAGCGTAAATCCTGCTCGCGATGCGTGAATGGATGGACGGTCAATTCGGCAGCGAGTCATGGGTTGATCCTTCGGTCTTCCTGGGGGGGGTGTTTGCTTGTGGGATTTGAGATATCAGATTTCAAAACTGAGATCTCAGATGAGCAATCTCATCTCTGAGTTATGAACCGTGACTGAAAGGGGGTGTGCAATCCCGCCTCAGCAGGAGCCTTGCCCTCCTAAAGGTTTGATCATGTGATTCTAAACGACTCCCGAGCTTTGGAGGATGGGAACCAGCAATGCGACGACCACAAACAGTACGATCGCGGCCATGACGAGGAGCAGCAGTGGCTCCAACATGCGGACGGCGACGTCGAGCTCGCGGTTGGTGCGGCGTTCGAGGTTGTCCGCGATATCGACCAGCACCTCTTCGAGATTGTTCGCCTCCTCGCCGACGGAGATCATCTCGACAATCTCGGTCGGAAACTGCTCGCTCGCAGCGAGTGGTTTGGCGAGTGACTTACCTTCGGAGACGTTCTCGGCAGCCTGTTCGATCGCCTTCGTCAGCACGACGTTGCCAGTCGCGTCCTTGGCGATCCGTAGCGACTGCAGGATCGGGACGCCGTTCTTCAGGAGCGTCCCCAGGATGCGGCAGAAGCGGGCGATCGCGAGGCTCTTGATGATGCGACCGAATCCGGCGACGCGCAGTCTCCACGTATCAAGCCGCCAGCGACCTGTCTCGGTTTGCGAGGCCTGTCGCAATCCGATCACCGCAGCGATGATCGCTCCGACGACCAGCCACCAGTATTGCTGGGCCCAATCACTGAAGCCGAGCAACGTCGTCGTCGCCCAAGGGAGTTCCCCCCGGCGCGACATCCGTTCGAAGATCGGCTCGAACTTGGGCACGAAATAGACGAGTAGCACCCCGACGATGATTGTGCCGAACACAAGCAGGAACACCGGATACACCAATGCCCCGATCACGCGTCCTTTGAGTTCTTCCTGATGATCGGTGAAGGCAGCGATCCGTTTGAGGACGTCTTCGAGAAATCCGCCTTCCTCGCCAGCGCGGACCATGCTGACGACCAGTTCGCCGAACGCCTGCGGATGGGCCTTCATCGCCTCGAACAGCGGCGTGCCATCGGCCACGTGATCACGCACGTCCTCCAGTACGAGTCCCAGGGCCGGACTGGTCGACTGTTTCTGCAGGAGTTCGAGCGATCGCAACAACGGCACCCCCGACTTCAGCAGGTCAGCCAGTTGTCCGTAGAAGACCGAAAGCACACGCGGCTTGACCCTCCGCCCGGCGTATCGCTGCTGTGACTTCGCCTCCTCCGCGAGGTCCACGCTCACCGGAAACAACTGCCGCGACGCCAACGAAGCCAGCGCATCCTGTTCGCTTGTCGCAGACAGGACCCCGGTCACCTGCTGACCGGAAAGTTCGCGGGCTGTGTATTGAAAGTCAGGCATGCTGAGCGAGTAGGGAGTAGGGAGTAGGGAGTAGGGAGTAGCTACTTACTATTCGCTACTCCCTACTCGCTTGTTCCGATACCTATGTCACGTCTCCTCTTGTGATCCGCACCACTTCATCGAGACTTGTGATGCCTACCTTTGCTTTCTCCCACGCTGACTGTCGCAGCGTCATCATGCCTTGACGGAGAGCGTGGTCGCGGATGTCGCCCGCGGAGGCTCGGTCGACGCAGAGTTTTCGGACGTGCGGGTCGTTCAGCAGGAGTTCGAACACGCCGGTTCGTCCGGTGTAGCCGATGTCGCGGCAATCGCGGCAGCCGACAGCTCGCCAGAGGCTGTCGACCGGAGAGGTGGCGAGGTCGGGGGGGAGTTTGTCCTGCTCAAGGTGATACTCTTCTCGGCAGTTGGGGCAAAGTTCGCGGATGAGACGTTGGGCGAGAACCCCTTCGACCGTGCTGGCCACAAGGTACGGCTCGACCCCCATGTCGATCAGTCGCGTGAAGGCACTGGGCGCGTCGTTCGTGTGGAGAGTGCTGAACACCAGGTGGCCGGTGAGTGAGGCTTGAATCGCACTGCTGGCCGTTTCGCCATCGCGGATTTCGCCGATGAGGACCACGTCCGGGTCGTGACGCAGGATTGATCGCAAGCCGGCCGCGAACGTGAGGCCGATTTTGGAGTGCACCTGAATCTGGCTGATGCCGTCCATGTGATACTCGACCGGGTCCTCGACCGTGACGATTTTGGTCTCGGGTGATTTGATCTCGTTGAGGGCCGAGTAAAGCGTAGTGGTTTTGCCGGAGCCGGTCGGTCCGGTCACGAGCACGATACCGTGCGGGAGCGAGATCAATTCATGGAACGGATCGCTGATTTCTGACGGCATGCCCACACTGGCGAGGTCGAAGATCATGCGGCCTTTGTCGAGCAGACGCAGCACGATGCCTTCACCGTGGATCATGGGGATGATCGACACACGCACATCGACGTCCCGCCCGGAAACGCGAAGCTTGATGCGGCCGTCCTGAGGCAACCGTTTCTCTGCGATGTTCAGCCGGGACATGATCTTCAGACGAGTCACGATGGCCGAGGCGAAGTGATTGATCTCCGGCGGCACCGGCTGGGGACGAAGCATGCCGTCGACTCGGTATCGCACGCTGAGTCCCTTCTCTCCCGGCTCGACGTGCACGTCACTCGCCCGTTGCTCAAGGGCTTCGATGAGCAGTTCGTTGACAAGCCGAATGACGGACGCAGCTTGGGCTTCCTCGGCCAGTTCGCCAAGTTCGCTCGGCAGTCCTTCGAGGAGTTCGACCCCCTCTTCGGATCGCTGGGCGACAAGTTCGTTGATCGTGTCACCGCCGACGCCGAGGCTGCCCTTGATGAGGTCGACAATCTCCTGTCGACGGGCGAGCACCGGATCAACGCGGCAGCGGCCGAGCGAGCTGAGTTCGTCGAGAGCCTCCAGGTCGAACGGGTCACTGGTGGCGACCTTCACGCGACCATTCGCCTGTTCCAGCGGCAAAACTTCGTGACGGAAGATGGCTGTCGTGGGGAATCGTGAGATGAGTTCCGCATCGACCTCAAAGTGCTTGAGTTCGATGAATTGCATGCCCAGTTCGTCCGCCAGAACACGCAGGGCATCCTCTTCCTTGACGATTCCCATCTCGACGAGAATCTGGTCGACCCGTTTGCCGTTGGCCCGAGAGCGCGCAAGCTCCATCTGCTGCTGATCGATCAAACCACGTTGCAACAGAAGACCGCCGATCTCCATCGTTACCTGTCTCCCCGATCTCGCCCGCCGCGTCCACGTCCGAAGTCACCACCGCGTCCTCCTCCCTCATCAAATCGAGGCCTGTCACCACCGCGCGAGTCACCGCCGCCAGCACCGCGCTGTCCTCCTTCCCGCAGTTGACGGAAGAATTCCATGCGTCTACGGAATTCATCGGCTTGTGATGCATCATTGTTATCTGTTCTGCCTGATTGCCCGTTCGATGTCGTGTTTTGCGAAGTCGTCGCGCTCGTGGAGGACACGGTCACTCGCGGGATGAGTGCACTTAAGGATTGTTGGACGGCTGAAGCGTTCGTGTTCTCCAATCCAACGACCCGCACCGTTCGACGGGCTTCGCGAGCGGCGTTGTCGACTGACTCGACGAGTTGCTCGATCTCATGGAACACGGCTTCGCTGGACGAAACGATGAGGTTGCTCGTGTTGCGGTCAACGCCGATGGTGACTTGCGGTTCCCCGGTCAGGACAACGTCATCTCCCCCGCCACGTCCTCCACGTCCGCCGCCGAGCAACGCGGCCAGACCGGCTCCCGGATTCGCACCACCCGCTCGTGCAGCCTGAAGTTCCGGCTCATACACGCTTTTGACGATCTCGTAGACTTCGTTGATCTCGGCGTACCGGACCGGGATCATTCGGGGGACACGGTCACGCAATGATTCGGTGAGGCCCGACGCATCGAGGACTTCGAGCATGTCACGCACTTCATCGACTCGATAGGTCGGCCCACTGACGAACAAAGCGTTCAGGCGGACGTCCGGGATGATGCGGAGCGTTTGCGGACCGGTCCCCAGACTGGAGAGACCCGTCATCTGTCCGACGCTCTCGCCGAACGAGGTGACTCCGCCGGTGAGCATGCTGAGAACGCCCGTCGATGAGGAGTTGCCCTGACTCACGCTGCTGTCGGGGAAGAGTTGTTCGAGCATGGATGCGGCCTCCGTCGCATCCGCCGATTGCAGCGGGATAACGGTCCAGGTGGTCCGAGGCGGAATCGCCTGAAGCACGTTTTCGAGTAACTGCTCCATCTCATCGAGAGCCTGTTGATCCTGCGAGATGAGCATGAGATCGCTGCCTGAGACCCGGACGGTCACGGGGGGAGCGTCTGTCGATGCGGTCTCGTCGGTCGGCAGTGCCTGCGAATCGATCTGGGCGACGTAATTGAGTGGATGACGGGACAGACTCACCGAATCGTCTTCGTCGGCTGAAGTTTGATCGGTTGGAGCCCGCTCTTCGGCTGGCGGCGGTTCGGGGCTGAGGCGGGGTTCGTCTTCAAGGACGCGCGGGCCGCCCTGGAATCTACCCGGCGGGTTAACCACGCGGATCGACGAGCCCTTTCGTGCCTTCCAGAGTTGCTCAAGGATGGGAAGTACTTCGGCCGGGTCGCGGCTGCTGAGGTTGAACGTGCGAATGGGGCCACGGTTGGAGCGAGCGGTGCCCGTGCCGTCTTCGCCAAGATCGGTGAGGACTTGCCGGACCTGGAGAATCTGACTTTCGGTGCCTCGGATCATGACTTGTCGTCCAATCATGTCGGCTTGAATCGTGGGAGCGTTGTCGCCGTCGCGGATGAACAATCCTTGCAGGGTGAGCACTGCGAGAGTCGGGTCCATGTTCGAGAGAGGGATCACGGAGACCTGTGTCCCGCCGCCGGCACCGTCGAGTTTGCGGATCAGTTCGCGGACCTCTTCGTGCTGAGCGGGGGTCGCCATGATGTTGATGAGTCCGTTGTGACCGTCTTCGTTGACCACGATGCCGGGCATCAGGGCGTCGATCGACTTTGTGACCTCACGGGCGTCGGAGTTGGTGACGGCGTATGTAAAAAGGTACGGCTTCTTGCTCATGAAGCTGCCGGTCGCCTCGACATCGATCGTCTTGACCGCTTCCTCGATGATCTGATGTTCGGACGGCGATGCAGTTGCCAGCAGTCGGTTAGTGCGGGGGTCTGCGATGATGCGGGCGTTCGACATGTTCGCTGAGCCGATCGCGTCCCGGCTTGACTCCCGGTCACGAGAGCTGCGGTCAAATCGACCGCGATCGGAAGCAGCACTCACATTCGCGACACCGGTTGAGATGCCAAGCATCTGTTTGATGAGCAACTCGGCCTCTTCGACTGAGATGTTGATGAGTGTGTATGGCCGGAAGATCTGGTCCGCTGAGCCGGGGGCGACGTTCTGCAGCATCGATTGAATGCGACGGAGGTTGCTGCCAATGTCGGTCACAATCAGCGAATTGGTTGCCGTCATCCCGACGACTGTTCCCTGCGGCCCCTTGAGCTTTTCGACCTCACTCGCAATCACGTTGACATCAGCCCCGGCGAGCGGGAAGACGACCGTCAGCAGTTCGTTGCGGCCTCGATCAAGCAGTTCACTCGCGTCGATGGTGGGGACCAGATTGGGAGGGATGCCCTGGTCGATGTTCAGGCTGACCAGGAAGTTGTCACGACGCACGAGCACATAGCCTCTGGCCAGGAGATAACCGTTGAGCACGTCGAGCGCTTCGGTGATGGTGTACTGTTTGTTGTCGTAGTGGTTGAACGTGCCCGGCGGGACGTCATTGAGATCGAGCGTCAGCCCGGCGACGTCCGCGAACCGTTGCAGGACGATGGACCAGGGAGCATAGCGAAAGTTAAACGACAGCTTGGCTTCGTCGCTCGTCGCTCGTCCCTCCGCACTCAGCTCCCCTCTCTCTGCCGCAAAAGATGCAATCTCGTCGGCTCCCTCCGGCACCTCCATCTCGAATGCGGCTAGCTGAGGCGGCGTTTGTGGCGTCGTGGTCGATGTGGTTGCCTGTCCCACGGTGCCTCCAAGTGGGGGACCGAGGCGTTGCTGCCATGTCTGCTGTTGCTGGGGCGTGAGGACAGCTGCGAGCTTGGCGTTCCATTCCTCGTCGAATTTCTCTCGGTCCTCCCGCGAGGCACGGAAGCCGATCTCTCGACGAGCATCATCTCGCTGCTCCAAAAGCTCTGCGACCTGTGACTTTTGTTCGTCGCTTAGACCGATGCTGTCCGCGACCTCTGCCTCACCGATGGCTCGCAAGCCCTGTCGTTGCAGCGACACCTGTTGGAGCCGGGTCACCTGCTGTTCGTTGAGGATGGTCTTGACCTGCTCCTCGGCTTCCCGCCGTCGCTCGTCGAAGGCGGCTCGCATTTCCTCGCGGAGAGCCGATCGCTCCTCGTCTGACTCAGCGTTTTGCATCCGCTGAAACAGATCGCCGAATGCACCCCGGTCCTGCATGCTTTCTGCGAGTTCGTCGAGCTTCTGCTGCTGATCGTCGGTGATCCCAATTTCGGACCGGACCTCGTCATCGCGAAGCGTGCCGAGCATCCCGCCATCACGCCCGCTTGGACCGCGCCCCCCTCGACCGCCGAATTGGGCCACAGCCGTGTCGGTGACGGATGCCATCAAGAAACAGACGACAAGCATGGTTTCTGTCGTCAGTCGCGTTCGGACGTGCCAGTCTCGGTCGGTGCGCATGTTCACCCTTTGTCATTCCCTGTCAGGAACTACTCTGACTACCGTTCGACGGCTTCATTCGTACACCGCGAGTCGAAGTTTTTGTTGGACCTGATTCGCAATACGCGTACACTGACGACGGCGGTTGATCTTCGACTGTATCCTATCCGGTTTGTCGCATCCGGGAGCAGCATCCTGCCGATTTGCCCTCCGGCTTGATTGAGATTCCTGCCCACACAGAGACCTGACCTGTAAAACTGGGACAGTTGGTCCATGAATCGACGTATTCTCCACGTCCTGACGACTTTAACGGCGCTGTTAATTCCAGCAACGTCGACCCTTGCCCAGCGGGGCGGGTTCTCGGCGGACGGGTTCTTTGACCGGCTCGACGAGGACGGCAGTGGGGTCATTGAGCCGGAGGAAATCGAGAATTCCCGCATGAGGCGGTGGGTCGAACGTCTGGAGATTGACACCTCCCGGGGTATCACGCGCGAGCAGTTCTCCAATGCGATGGACGAAGTGCGACAGCGGTACGAGCAGGAACGGGAGTCCTATCGCAGCGAAGGAGACGACGAACGTCCCGATGACGATCGACGCAGCCGCTGGAGCCGATCTGAAGACTCAGAGCGTGACCGATCCGACCGAGGTCGAGAACGCAGAACTGAGTCACCAACACGCGGCCGGTCAACTTCGCCGACTCCCGTCGTCCAACAGCGAGTCACCATCGATCTTCAATCCGAATTCGCCGAAGGGGATCGAGACGGCGATGGACAGATCGGCATGTATGAGTGGACCCAGTGGAAGTCGCGGTCTGCGCTCGCCGAGTTTCTGGGCATGGACCGCAACCGTGACGGTTTCCTCACCCCCCGCGAGTTGACCCGTGCTGCCGAGGCGGAGCCGGTCGATATCGCGAGTGTGTTGCCGATCGCCACGGAGGCGGCGAGCGTCGTCGCGGAGTCGCAGTCTGTTCCTTCGGCGGAGGGAGCAACTCAGTCGACGCCAGAAACGTCGGCTTCGACAAGCCGAATTGAAATCGCGAATGCTGCGGAAGTCATTGCGGCAGCAGACCCCGGACAGGTCAAACAGGCCGAACGACTCTTCGCATTACTGGATCGCGACCGGGACGGCACGGTCACCGAACTCGAATGGGCACGCAGTCAACGATTGAAGCCCAGATACGAAGCCGCCGGAGCGAATCTCACGGAGCCGATGTCGTCGGATCAATTCGTGAGTTACTACGTTCGCATCTTCGCGAGTTCGCATTCGGGTGACTGAGCGTGAGCCAGTTTCAATACCTGTAGACCGGGTGGCCGGGTCTGACCAACGGGAAGGCCCGGTCCCTTGATTGCAGGGCCATCCGCTTCGCTTCTGACCCTGCCACCTATCGCATGAGTTGTTTTGAAACTGGCTCGTGTAGCAGCGTTCGCCAGCAATTCTTACACTGCCGCTGTGTCTGTCTTCTTTATCAGATGACTTCGTAGCAGCGATGACCGAGCGTTCTGTTCCGCCTCCGCTTTCGCAACAGGTTGACGCTGAGCTTGCGCCGCAGGATGAGTTGGAGATCCTCGGCTACACCGACATCGCCGGGCAGACCGTCAGCGAGGGTCGCGGGCGGATCTTCCCCTGTGATCAGTGCGGGGCCGACCTCAAGTTCAGTATTGGAGACCAACGGCTGAAGTGTCCGTATTGCGGGGCGGTCAAAGAACTTGATCATCGTGACGAGGCTGAAATTCGCGAGCAGGACTTTCGTGCGATGCTCGACCGACTCGAACGGCTGCACGAGGAGGGATTCACCGAGGAGGTCGGCGAGAGTGAGGTGCAGTGCGATTCGTGCGGCGGGACGGTCGTGTTCAACGGGACATTGACCAGCAGCGAATGTCCTTATTGTGCTTCGCCCATACAGCGCGAGCGCGTGCACTCAGCCACTCAACGCATCCCGGTTGACGGCGTGCTCCCCTTCATAGTCGATCACGATCAGGCGGCAAGCCGTCTCAATGAATGGGTCAGTTCGCGATGGTTCGCACCAGACGAATTTCTCAAGCGTGGAGTTCAAGGGCGGTTCAACGGCGTCTATCTCCCCTATTGGACCTACGACACACTGACTTACACGGCCTATCAGGGTGAACGCGGCGAGAACTACACGGTGACCGTTGGGACCGGAAAGGACCGACGGACTGAGACGCGCACACGGTGGTACCCGGCGTCAGGAGAGTTCCAACGTTTCTTCGACGACGTGCTGGTCATCGGCTCGCAAGGACTGCCGGAGAAGTATCTCACGGAGTTAGAACCTTGGCCGCTGACGAAGTGCATTCCGTTCACCCAACAAGTGATGGCGGGTTTTCTCGCGCGCACGTACGACGTCCCGTTGGAGGCCGGCTTTGGGGATGCGAAGCGACGTATTGACGCGGCCATCCATACGGAGACCTGTCGACGCATCGGGGGTGACCGGCAACGGGTCGATTCGATCAAAAGCTCCTATGATGCGATCACATTCAAGCACCTGCTGCTGCCGGTCTGGATGATGGCCTATCGATATCAGGGCAAACCATACCGCGTGTTCGTGAATGCCGGCTCCGGCGAAGTGCAGGGAGAACGCCCCTATAGCTTGTGGAAGATCGTCTTCGCCGCCCTGTGTGGAACGATTTCGGCGTTGGTCGCCGGGTTCCTCTTTTCGCAGCAGTGACGCGACCCATTCTTATGTGAGATCAGGTTTGTTGTTCCTGACTAATTCTGTGGAAGATTCGTGGCACTGATACGTTGTCCTTTCCGGAGACAACCCGGACCTGTCGGTTCGGCGGTTGCCAATCCGGAGAACTCGCCATGAACATCAGTATTCATACAAACGCTGCTGATCCGGTGGAGAGGAATCGTCCATCACGAGTCGTGCGATTGCTGTTGGCGATGACCAACTCGCGATCACAAGTCTCGGAATGTTCCGCAGACGAGTTCCCGTTTCTGAACGAACTTCGTCCCGCACGAATGAGTCAGAGAGAGTTCCGTGACTCCCAACTTATCGAGAGACGGCTGACGAGTTGAGCGGCTTGCGGTATGATCGGCAACGGAATCACCCGCTTGTCAGTTCATCGCAGGTCTTGCCATGCTCACTCGACGATCGTTTCTGGGGAGTGTCGGAGCAGCTGTTGCTGCTTCACCGTTTGTGTTTGCCGCACCGAATGAGTCACGTCGACTCAAGATGGCAGTCGTCACCACAGAATGGCGGTATCACTCGCATGCGTGGCACATGGCTGAACGATTTCTCGCCGGCTATCCGATCAACGGGCACTGGCATCATCCGTCCATTGATGTTGTCAGTGCGTATGTCGATCAGTTCCCTGAGAACGATCTCAGCCGCGAACGGGAGGCACAGTTCGGCTTCAAGATCTATCCGACGGTCGCCGAGGCGGTGCGCAATGGAGGGGACAAACTGGCCGTCGATGCGGTGCTGTTGATCGGCGAGCATGGTGATTATCCGGACAATGAGTTTGGTCAGAAGATGTACCCCCGGTACGAGCTGTTCAAGCAGGTCGCGGACGTCTATCGGGAAGATGGACGTTCGGTCCCGGTGTTCAATGACAAGCACCTTTCGTGGAAGTGGGAGTGGGCCGAGGAGATGGTCGCGTTGTCGGAGGAGTTGAAGTTCCCGTTCCTCGCAGGCTCATCTCTGCCGATGACGTGGCGGATGCCGTCGATCGACATGCCAATGGGGGCCGACATTGAGGAGATCATGTGTGTCGCGATCGGCGGAGTCGACAGTTACGACTTCCATGCGCTGGAGGTTTTGCAATGCATGGCCGAGCGTCGCCGGGGAGGCGAGACGGGCGTCGTCTCCATGCACGCGATTCGGGGGGATGCCGTATGGGACGCGATGAAGGCAGGATCATGGGCTGACGGAGGATGGGCCCCCCAACTGTTCGAGGCGTGCCTCAGCCGAAGTCAGACGCTGCACCAAGGCGAGACGTACAGTCATCGCTACCCCACCGAAGAGCAGATGCGCGAGTGGGTCAAGGAGCCGGTGCTCTACCGCTACGAACACGCTGATGGGCTCAAAGCCAGCATGCTGATCATGAACGGCCTCGTGGGGGACTTCACCTTCGCCGCGAAGCTCAAGGGACAGAAGGATCCCCTCTCGACATTGTTCTATCTCCCGCCGAATCCGAACGTCGTGTACTCAGCCGCGTTGATGTCGAAGGCGGAAGAGATGTACCTGACCGGCAAAGCTCCGTTTCCAATCGAGCGGACGCTGCTCACCACGGGACTCGTCGCCTCCGGGATGGAGTCACTTTCAGCCGGACAGAAACTCTCGACGCCCCATCTGGACGTCAGCTATCGACCACCGGCACAGTCCCAGTTCTGGCAGACATAAGTCAATCGATCTTGCGTGGCATGGCGTCACGGCGTTAGCCGGGTCGCCATGTTGAGAACGCGTTGACACAGCATGCTCACCCGCCCACCGGCGTGAGAGCATCCCGCCCTCCGCCTCATGTAACGCACAATGCCATGCAACGACCAGACTGCACACCACTCGTTTTGCTTTTGTGTGTTCTGTCGACACCGATCTACTCGGATGAGCAGCAACACGACCCGAAGTTCAATGTGCTGTTTATTATTTCGGATGACCTGACGGCGAATGCGTTGTCGTGCTATGGCAACACGGTTTGTCAAACGCCCAACGTTGATGCGATCGCTGCGCGGGGGACGCGGTTCACAAGGGCCTATTGTCAGGGAACGTATTGTGGTCCGTCTCGGGCTTCGATGTTGTCTGGGTACTATCCCCATGCGACGGGCGTGTTGGGTTACAAAAGTCCCCGCCCGCAGATTGGCGATCGGGCAACATGGCCTCAGCACTTCAAGAACAATGGCTACTACACCGCACGGGTCAGCAAGATCTACCACATGGGAGTGCCGGGCGGCATTGAGTACGGAGGAGATGGTCGTGATCATGATGGCGGCAACGGGGCGGATGACGCGGCCTCATGGACCGAACGATTCAACAGCCCCGGCCCGGAGTGGAAGGCCGCAGGTGATGGGGAGACGCTCGAAAGTAACCCCGATGGCGCGAAGCCGGTCGTCGGAGGGAACACGTTCGTCGTGGTCGAAGCGGACGGCGACGATTTGGTGCATTCGGACGGGAAGACCGCCGTCAAGGCGGCCGAGTTGATCACTCAGCACAAGAACGAGCCGTTCTGGCTCGGCGTGGGGTTTGTGCGACCGCATGTGCCCTTCGTCGCTCCGCGACCCTACTTCAAACCGTTCCTGCCTTACTCCAGTCTCACGCTTCCGCCCAAGATTCCGGGCGACTGGGACGACATCCCCAGTGCAGGCATCAATTACAAAACGAGTGTCAACATGCAGATGGACGTCCGTCGTCAGAAGAAGGCCCTCGGCGGCTACTACGCCTGCGTCTCCTACATGGACGCCCAGGTCGGCAAGGTGATGCAGGCCCTCAAGGATGCTGAGTTGGAAGATCGCACGATTGTGATCTTCACCAGCGATCACGGGTATCATTTGGGCGAGCACGACTTCTGGGCGAAGGTCAGTCTCCGGGACGAGTCGGCCGGTGTGCCGTTGATCATCAGTGTTCCGGGGAAGAAACCGGCCATCTGTCGCTCACTTGTCGAACTGCTGGACCTGTACCCGACGATCTCGCATCTGTGTGGTCTTGACATTCCCGAGCGAATTCAGGGCCGCGACATCTCTCGTATGCTGGACGATCCGACGCACACGGTCCGTGAGTCTGCGTTCAGTGTCGCACCGGCGAGGAAAGGGTTCCTGCTGCGAGAGGATCGCTGGGCCTACATTCAATATGAGGAAGACGCCTCCGCTGGGATCGAACTGTTCG
Source organism: Planctomycetaceae bacterium (assembly GCA_020426505.1). GTDB lineage: Bacteria > Planctomycetota > Planctomycetia > Planctomycetales > Planctomycetaceae > JAHBXU01. The sequence continues at coordinate 48,854 of JAGQPX010000030.1, forward strand.
ATACGGAAGCCGATCCGGAGCAGTACGATAACCTGGCTGACGACCCAACTCACGCAGCGTTGGTGGAGCGATTCAAACGTCAACTTGCCGACAAACTTCGAGCCGTTCGCGACAACGATCTCACGTTGTGAGCGATCAGCTGGTCTTGTCGCCAGAACAACGAGACAGAATCTCGCTCTGCTGCCTGCTGAACGATGTCGACAAAGTCGGTGTGGTGGATACCTTCGCGCTGCTGGCCGAAGTCGCCGCTGAGCATTTCCCCGAAATCTGATCAAGGCCGCACATGTTGAGATCAGGACGCTCCAAATGCGACGGAAAGTGCACTTCATGGAGGGGCGATTGGTCGTCCACCTCGATCGACGCAAGCAGGCATTCGGTGCGGCGGTCGCTTGCCCTAAGCGGTTGTCCTCGCTTGTGTTTGCAGACGTGACCGGATTCTCTTTGGACCAGCGGGTTGACGATTCTGTGAATCCGCGACAATAATCAAACACTTCTCGAAGCGTCGTCGTAGTTGTATTCGTTGTGATGCGCACACTCATCTCCATACCGCTGCTTGGCCTGCACGCACTGTGCTCCCTGTTGGGACACGGTGGATTGCATGCAGTGCAGGATCTTGGCGGCTGCCATCACCACGCCCACGCGACGCCTGTCGCTGAGGAACCCGGTTGCTCGCATCATCACTGTGGGCAATCTCATTCTCACGGCGGGGCAACTCACTCTCACCCCACGGACGAGAAGCCGGGTCACTCGCATCACGACCCGCTGCATCATCACGACGATGAGAACTGTGTGGTCTGCCAGTGGCACGCACAGGTCAAAATCTCCATCACGGCCCCCTCTCCCGCAGTTGAGGAGTTGCCGGGCTTTGATCAGATTTCCTTCACCGACACGCTGCAAACCAACGACGTTGTGCTTGCCGTGAGATCGCGGGGCCCGCCCGCTTGATCCGGCCGACAGGCTGTTATTCCGGTGATCCGTCGTCGCCATCAAGTGTGATGCGACGGAGGACCGTGCTTCAGATGTGATTCCCCACCCTTGACTGCAACGGGGAGTCGTTAACGCATGAATTGTAAATCGCAGCATGTGCTCATGCTGGATCGTTTGATTGGCCCAGAGTTTTCTTCTGGGGCCACTCGTCGCATACCCAGATTCTTTTCCATGTTCTGTTCTTTTTTTGGCCCATTGGGCCGGGAGTTAACTCATGAAGACTCGTCGAAGCGGTTTTACGCTCATTGAATTACTGGTGGTGATTGCGATCATCGCAATCCTGATCGCCCTGCTCTTGCCGGCCGTGCAACAGGCTCGCGAGGCAGCACGTCGCACGCAATGCCGCAACAACCTCAAGCAGATCGGACTGGCGCTCCACAATTATCACGACATCCATCAAATGTTTCCTCCGGGCTGGATCATGACGGACGGTGGAATTCCGTCAGCTCACGATGGCGTGAGCGGTGTCGGGTGGGGAGCGATGATCCTTCCCCAAATGGATCAAGGCAATGTCTGGACGCAATTGGATGCCAATGTCAGCATCGCGGACGCAGCCAATGACGAGTTTCGTGACAATGCTCTCAGCATTTTCCGCTGCCCTTCCGATCCCCAACCCGATTCGTGGGAGATTGAAGAGGAAGGCATGCCAGGCAATGTCCTTGCTGACCTGCCGATCGCAAACTACATCGGAGTATTCGGCACTGAAGAACTCGACGGCTGCGAAAACGTGGCCGGAGTAGCTCCGGTTTTGCCGAGCGGACAATGTGTAGGAGATGGCACTCTCTACCACAACAGTAGTACACGTATTCGCAGCATCACCGACGGTACCAGCAACACTTTCATCGTCGGCGAGCGCAAGACCGACGTTGATCTCGGTTGGTATTCCACATGGGTCGGGGTAGTTCCGGAAGGCGAAGAGGCTTTTCAGCGTGTGCTCGGCTCGATCGACCATGTGCCGAACCATCCCGCTGCTCACTTCGACGACTTCGGCAGCCATCACGTCGGCGGTGCCTTCTTCGTGTTTGGCGACGGCAGTGTGACCTTCATCTCCGAGAGCATCGACCAGACGGTCTATCAGGCTCTGGGCACCATCCAGGGAGGCGAAGTCACCGGACAGTTGTGATCAAACACAAATCGCGCTCCTCCCAAGCCGACGGCTTTGCCGTCGATCGATAATGGACCGGCTCGCAACCGCTGCGGATGCGATCGAGAAGGGTTACCTGTCAACGTTCGACAGCGGAGCTGTCGGCTTGGGTGAGTGTTTTTCAATGCCACTCCAATTCGGGGGAGTTGCTGTCTACCATTGAGGGTGAGTTTCGGACGAGGAGGGCAGTTCTTTTCGTCTGACTTCACCCTTTGACGACAATATCGCTGAGTACCGGCTGACATGACGCTCAGGATGACTCACATTCGCGAGCAACTCGCAGTGCGACAACTCGAACCTGTCGTGGACTTCGACGGTGATCGCGCTGCGGTGGCGATGATCTTTCGAGAGGTCGATCACGAACCGGAGATCCTCCTCATCCGCCGTGCAGATTGCGAAGGCGACCCGTGGTCGGGACACATCGCATTCCCCGGCGGACGGGTCGATCCGACGGACGTCTCAACTCAAGCGACCGCTGAGCGTGAGACTCTGGAGGAGATCGGACTCGACTTGCAACAGCACGGCCAGTGCATCGCAGCACTGGAACCTGAGTTTCCGGTGAGGCGTGCGTCGCTTCGCGGCATCCAGGTGACCCCCTATGTATACACACTTGACGACGAGCCAGAGACGTACACGCTCAACCACGAAGTCGCAGACCTGTACTGGGTCAGCATCAGGCCCATGCTCCGGCATCAGACCGTCACTCAGTTCGACTTTGAGCACGAGGGACGCGTGATGACGTTTCCCGGTTTCGACGTCAACGGCCAGACTCTCTGGGGCATGAGCTTCCGCATGCTGAACCGACTCTTCATCGCCGTCGATGCAGACTTTCGCCCGCTGATCTGATTATTCGTTCACCGCTTGTCCTGTTGATCGATAGAAGTATTTCCGCACCAGATGCTCGGGAGGGGCTGGAGTGATCGGCGTGACGATCAGCACGCCGAGCAAGCTGGCGGCGAGGCCGATCACGACGGGAGAGAACCCGAACAGCAGATAAGGCTGCACGAACTCGCCGTAAATCTGCCAGCCGACAACGTGCATGCCGAGATGAGCACCGAAGCCGCCCATCATCCCGGCGAGACAGCCGAGCATGTTCGAGCGTGGCCAGTACAGCATTGAGGCCACCGGGAACAGGAACGCGGCTGCAAGCCCGCTCCCCACGTACACAATAATGTCCTGCAGGAACTGAGGCGGGTTGACCGCTCCGATCAATGCGATCAGCCCCACCACCAGTGTGGCCAGATAGCTGAGCCACTTCATGGTTTTCTCGCTGGCGTTTGGGCTGATGTTTCGCTGGTAGATGTCACGCACCAGCGACGAGGAGACGACCAGCAGGAAGCTGTCGACTGTCGACATCACCGCTGCAAAGGGGGCCGCAAGCAGCAATCCAGCCAGCCATCCCATCCCCACATTCTCGGTGAGGAAGATGGCCATGTGCGGCATGATTTCGTCAGCCTCCCCCTCCATTCCTGGTAACAGAATTCTGGCACAACAGAAGATCACAACCAGCGGAAAGTAGATCAACGAAAAGTAGAAGGTCACCGTCACGATCGACCATCGGAGTGTTTTCGTGTCCTTGAACGCCATCAATCGCACCATGTACTGCGGCTGACCGCTACCACTGATAGCCCACATAAAGAAGAACGAAATGGCAACTCCCAGGGGGAGAAACCCACCCTCACTGGATAAATCCGTTCCGGGGCCGGTGACGTATGCCCCACGACCATCTTTGCCGGGTGTCTTGTCCTCGGTCTTGGCACCGATCGTGGACCAGGTCGAGTCTGCGGACGCACTGGCGATCTGCTCCTGATCACGAATGACCTCGACGGTTGCACTGATCGTCGGTTGATCGCTGGTGAGTGAAACTTCATGCAGCACGCGATACAGCTTGGGGTCTTCAGTGTCATTTGGATTGATGAAGTCTCCCTGCTTGATCGTGACTGGTTCATCCAGCGGCGCATCACCCTGCCACTCCAACGAGACCCGAGTTTGTGCGGCCATCTGACGGGTCGCGTTCTCCAGACCTCCCACTTCGTACAAGGCAAGCGGCAGCATGATCAGCACGCCGCCGACCATCACGATGCCCTGCATCACGTCGGTCCAGACAACTGCGTGAAAGCCTCCATAGGTAGTGTACACGACAACCGCGAGGCCAAACGTCAGCAAACACAACAGGTAGGCTCCGTCGACATAGCCTCCGTCCGACGTCTGGAGGAAACCCCACTCCGGCATGTGATTCGTCATCCAAGCGGCGCTCGACTGGAACGCGTTGACGTCCTGAACCAGCGACTTGAGAATCAGACTTCCCGCTTTGAACTGGGCAACCAGATTGAACGCCATGAAGAACACGATCAGAGTGGTAGAAATCAGGCCGAAGATCGGGCTCTCGAATCGCTCTCGCAGGATGTCGGGGACTGTGATCGCACCAGCTCGTCTCGCCACCTGGTTGATCCGCTTGCCGAACAGGCCCATGCCACAGATCGGCACGACCATATAGCTGGCGATCCACAACGCAAGAATCCAGCCGTGCGTGTAGATCAGAGCGGGAAACCCGGTGAAACTGCCGCCGGAGGCACTGGTCGCAGCAAACGTCAGTGCGAAGGCCCACACCCCCAGTCCGCGACTCCCCAGGAAGTATTCGGTCAAGAATTCTTTCTCGTGCAGGAGGCGGTTCGCCGCCCATGCCAGCACAAACACGCCGACCATGTAGATCAGGAACGTAATGAGAGCCGCGTTACTGTCGGCAGCAAGCAGGGGAAGGAGCATGGTGAATCGGATTGTCGTCAATCGTTAGTGTCAAGTGGGCTCAATGCTGTCGTAGCTGGATTCGCCAGAATTCAGACCTGTTGGATATCTCTTGTGGTCTGAACTCTGGCGAGTTCAGCGACATGAAAATCGTCATCGATGGTTACTGGTAATACGAGCGGCTCAACCAGCTGATCTCTGAGACCCGCCTCTCACAACCCGCAGCAGCGCGTCGAGGTCGGTCTGGAGATTCTGGAAGAACACAAAGTAGACCACGGCGAGGCCCAAACTGCCACCCACACACAGCGAGAACACGATTGAAGCGGTCCCGTCCTCACTCCCGGCTGCAACCATCGTCAGTCCGCCGATCGCCAGCAACGGCACCGAGCCGGCAATCACGAGATAGATCGCCAGCCGACTCTTGAGATGTGACAACTCTCGCTCGTCTGTTTCATCCGGTGCCTGATGATGCAGGAATGCGGGGTAGATCGACCGAACCGCAAAGTAGGCCACGCCGAAGAACGGATATGCGACAGCCACCAACCCGCTTACAACCAGTGACGACACCCAGTGGATCGCATCCGGTGTATCGATCGGAATCGCCTGGATGTGCATGTAGATCGGATAGGTGAACCCGGCAATCGTCCATAACGCCAGACAGACCAGCGCACACCGCTCCGCAAGGCGCAGACATTCCCTGTGTAATCCGTGAGAGTCTCGTGATGGCGCGGTACCCGACTCAACGGTCTTCAATCCGCTGATGACTCGCCAAGAGAGCCAAATGATCAACAAGATGCCAACCGGGAAAGCGGTCCCGTTGATGACATTGACCAGTTGGTTGAACTTTTCCTTCGCGGTTTCATCCGGAAAGTGTTCGACGATCGTTTCCCAGACATAAGAGTTGTTGAACCACGCTGCCAGCGCATTCGGCAGCAGGTTCGCCATCAGGATTACCCACACACCCCAGCGGCGGAGTTTGACCTGCCAGCTGTTCGTGGGCGGATCGAGCAACTCACCAGCGCGTTGATCGAGGCAGAGGGCCAGTTGACCCGCCAGTTGACCCGCATCAGGCCAGCGTAGTTCTCGCTCCGGAGCCAGACACTTGCACAGCACGCGACGCAGGTTGGGAGGACAGTCGACCTTGGAAGCATCCAGCCGTTGTGGTTCGACACCCCGCATGCGAATGTCCAGCATCGACTCGACGGCAGCGGCCCAGCCGCCGTCCATCTTGCCCTGATCGAATGGTCGTTCGCCGGTCAACAACTCCCACAACATCACGCCCAGCGAGTAGACGTCACTACGGCCATCCAACTCGTCGGCTTGTCGCGCTCTTCCAGGGTGGGCAGCTTCGAGTTGCTCTGGCGACATGTAAGCGAGCGATCCCCCGAAGTAGGCCGCGGGCGTTGAGCCTTCGACCGAGTCGCTGAAGCTGATGTTAAAGTCGGCCAGCTTGGGGGCTCCTTCCGCAGACAACAACACATTCGCCGGCTTAATGTCACGGTGCAGGACTCCTTTTGCGTGGGCGTAGTTCAGTCCCTCCGCCAGTCGTGACCCGATCCAGGCGACCGTCTCAGCCCATGACAACGACTGCAACTTGGCTCTCAACGGGGACTCGGTCGGTCGCACGTTGCCCCGACTCTCCAACTCTTCGTCAACAACATCCAGCAACAACTGACCGCTGGTCGGTGGCGTCTCGCTTTTGCGGACCCGACTCGCCGCCTCCTGCAATGTTCCCCCGGAGAGGTACTGCATGTAGAGCAACCGCAGTCCCGACTCGGGCACCTCGTGCTGATCGAACACCCGTACGATGGCGTCGTGATCCAGTTGTGCGAGTGTTTGCGGCTCGGTTCCCCGGTTGGCAGAGACCTTCAGCGCGACCATTCTCTGCATCGACTTCTGCCGTGCGAGAAACACGCGGGCAAACGCACCTCGTCCCAACTCAAGCACCAGATCGAAGTCGTCGATCGTCGTGCCTGCCTCGACCGAGTCGAGCACTTTCATGTCGCTCGCCTTGGTGATCACGGTCGACTGATATTCGTCACCCCGCCCCAGCCATTGCTGGATCGTCTCTGCGTGCTGGGGGAACTCCTCGACGTATTCTTCGGGTTGAATGTTGAGCCCGGACTGCTTGCGAAAGTGAAACTCCTCATACAACAACTCGACCGGCGGTCCTTCCCGCAGTTCGGGATACTCGGTCACATACTCGCCCAGCCGCTTCGGCTCGCCACCGTGCACCCAACGGTACTCCAGATCGACCTTGATCAGCTCGACGAGTACGAGCTTCCGCATTGAGGCATCGGCTGGCAGGTACTCATCAATGACCGGCGCATCCCCGTCCGCCTCCCACGCATCGACGAACTGCCCCACTGCATCAGCCAGCAGCGAGAACGACGTCGCATACTCCTCATCAGGAGCACGTTCTGCTTCAGGGCGAGGCACGGACGATGAACTGACCATGAGTTCTCACAAGAGGATGTCACACAATGCCCGACGTCACCGCAGATGATAACACGGTGTCTTCGCCGAGAGGATGCTCATCGGCCGGTGAATCCTCTACAATCGGATGTCATGTTCTCAGCTCAAACGACCGTCTTACCATGATTCCCAAGTTCCTGCTTCAGTATTTCAGTCGGCTCAGATTCCCGTGGCTGTTCGGTCTGACGGCTCTCCTCTTGGCGATCGATGCATTTGTATGGGATCCGCTTCCCTTCATGGACGAATTACTGCTGGGGCTCGTGACGTTGTTACTCGGCGCGTGGAGGGCCAAGAAGTCTGAGAGGTTCGCATCAAAACCTTCTCCCGAGCAATCCGAACCTGCACGCCTCGAAGAGCAACCTGATCCCTGACTAATGATCAACATACAAGAGGATTACATCATGATCGAATCTCGCGAACTCTCCCGGCGCTCACTCCTCAAGACGCTTCCGGCTGGTTTGATCCTCCCCTCGCTCGGTGGGGCCGCCTCTGCGGCCGACGACCAGACAATCAAAACCAAGCGGGTCGCAGCCGTCGTTACGCATTACACGCACAACTCGCATGCCGATGTCATCCTCACCAAGATCCTCGAAGGCTGGAAGCACGATGGCGGACCGGGTCCCAAGCTCGAACTGGTCTCGATGTACCTCGACCAGTTCCCCGACGGCGACATGGCCCGGCCGATGTCGAAGAAGCACGGTGTGCCCATCTTCGACACGATCCCCGACGCGATCACACTCGGCACCGAGAGTATCCCGGTCGACGGTGTGATCTCGATCGGCGAGCACGGCGACTATCCGTGGAACGAGAAGGGACAGCACCTCTACCCGCGTTATCGGTTCTTCAGTCAAATTGCAGACACCTTCGAGCAGTACGGCCGCGTTGTACCAGTCTTCAATGACAAGCACCTCAGCACCGTGTGGGTGGAGGGCCTGCAAATGTATCAGCGGGCAAAACGGCTCGGCATCCCGCTGATGGCCGGCTCGTCCATTCCCGTCTCCTACCGTAAGCCTGCTGTCTCGCTGCCGATGGGAAGCGACATCGAGGCCATTGTCGGCATCGGCTACAGCGGGCTCGACGTGTACGGATTCCATGCGCTCGAGTTCCTGCAGTGCTTCGCTGAGCGTCGACGCGGAGCCGAAGTCGGCGTCGAGTGGGTCGACTGTCTGCAAGGCGACGACATCTGGAAGGCAGTCGACGATGGCACTGTCAGCCAGGAACTCCTCGACGCTGCTCTCAAGGTCGTTCCGAAAGACGAAGGCCGCGACGTGCGATCGCTGGAAGGTGACGACGTCGCGTTGATCCTGTTCCAGTACCGGGATGGAGTGCTCGGCGCTCAGTTCATGCTGGCCGGTTATGCCCAGGGGAACGCGGTCGCCGTCAAGGCGAAGGGCCAATCGTCCATCATCGCCACACACGCCGAGGAACGGGCTGAGCCTCGCTACCCACACTTCGCGTTTCTCACGAAGGGAATCGAACAGATGATGCTCTGGGGCCAACCCGTCTACCCGGTCGAACGCACCCTGCTCACCGGCGGCATCCTCGACCGGGCCTTGACGACGAGATTCCACGGAACCGGTCGCATCGACACACCCAAACTGGCGATCAAGTACGACCCGGTCGATTACCCCTACGCACAAGAGATGGACCTGCTCGACGATGAGTTGTTCCGCCCGCGCGGATAATCGGCCAACTCACAACCATCGCTTGCGGCTTAGCGCGTCTCTCGACATCATTCGCGTGTTTCGGTCACGCTAAGCGGCAAGCCCCCGACGCGGATCGATCGCACGTTCGGGTGCGAATGACTCAAAACTTATCTTCAAACGGGAACATCGGCCGACGGCGATGGTGATACTCGAGTGACATCACATCCGCGGTTGTGGCGCCGGGCGTGTTGACGCGGATCAGCTTGGGACAGACGGGTGCGTATGCTGCGATTGGCGCGTTCACTCCCTTGGCGACGATCACCTTGAACGAGCTGGGGTCAATGCCGAAGTCCGTCAATTGATGCAGGCTGAACGGCACCATCCGGCGTGAGGTGAGCATGACCGTCAGTCCCGTGTCGGCTATCACAATGGCTGTGCGTCCCTGATCGAAGTGCCGCATACCGCCGTGCCGCGCTTCGGGCTCCTCGAATTGGCCATCGGTCACGTCGTGGATAATGAATTTGGCGGTGAACGGTTCGCCGTGCAGATTATCCGTCGTTCCGCCAACGCTTAACTGAACATAGTTGCCGATGCCTGCCTTCTCAGCATAATAGACCGCTTGCGGATCGTTGAGACAGATAAACGCATTGACCTTTTGTCGATGCAGCTCATGGACGAGTGCCGTTCCATCGGCTGCCGAGCCGCCTCCAACGTTATCCCCCATGTCAAGCAGCAAGACGGGTGACTCGGGCGCGTCGATTGCCTGTTGCACTGCCGACTCGACATCGATCAGGTCAGCGACGAACTCATGCCGTCGTTCCCACATGACAGCTGCAAACTCGTTCGCCAATTGTTGAGCCAGGTCACGATCGCCATCGGTCACGACGGCGAACGCAGATCCCATCTCGGGGACGTCGGCATAAGGGAAACCGAGAAACAAGCTCGTCGAGAGTACACCGGGGCGCGATCGCATCTCGGCGGCAAGTTCAAGCAGAGAGTGACACGGCTCTTCCTCGCTGCATTGCTTGTCGATGTTGATAAACAACGGCGGGAACACCGCCGCAGTGACCGGGCGAATCTCGCCGGCGAGCGTTCGCAACAACCGGTCAGCCGCCTCGATTCCTCGTGCCCGCTGGTCGATGTGTGGGTTTGTTCGATAGGCCGTAATTGCATCGACGGCAGCGATCATTTTCGGCGACAGATTCCCATGCGGGTCCGCCGTGCTGATGATCGGCACATCCGGCCCGACGATCTCTCGGACCTTCGTCAGCCAGTCCCCATCGACATCCCGCACCGTCTTACTGACCGTCGCCCCATGCGGCGCGACGAGCAGACCGTCGAGCGTGCCTGCACCGCGAAGTTCTCGGAGCAACTCATCCAACAGAGCTGCGTATGTCTCATCGGTCACTGTCCCAAACGGTAACGCACGCGCCGCGAACAACGGGACGACTTCGTGATCCGTCTCTTCCAGTTTCTCGAAAAACCCGCCGACCTCGTGATCGGTCCCGGCAAAGTGAGTCTGAACGTCATCACCGAAGACGATGAGATTCTCAACGAAGTGGTCGATCGTCGTCGGCTCGCTGATGAACGTGTTGGTCTCTTGCAGCAGTGCGATGATGCCGATACGCATGGTGAATGATCTGTGAGTTGGAGAGCGATTGTCAGATGATCAAACAAAACCACGGATCACACGGATTTCACAGATGGGCTCTTGGTTGCTCACGGTCTTCACAACAAATCCGTGTCATCCGTGAAATCTGTGGGTTTCATTCTTACCTCTCTAAAACGATGCGAGCCGCAATAAGTCTTGTCACAGGAGGCTCCACCCGTCGCGCGGCTCGCGGGAAATGAACTGATTGGCCGATTCGTTGTTCGTCACGCGCATGGATTCGCTATCCCATTCGAGTTTGCCACCCGCGCGGAAGGCGACGTTGCCGAGGTGATTGGCTTCCGTGAGCGGACCGGAGTAGCTGAACGGACTCGACGTGGGCGAGCCTGTCTTGCAGGCGATGATCCATTCTTCGTGTTGGCCGGGCGAGACGGGCAGGAACGGGGCCGGGGGTGCGTGGTCCTTGAAGTCTTCCTCCGGCAGCAGCACGAACTTGCTGTAGTCGGAGAGCAACATCCCATTGTCACCGACGAACAGCACACCGCTGTCCCAGTGTGGGATGCCGACAGCCTTCCAGATGTCCGGCTTGTGCGATCCCTGATACCACGTGAGCGTGCACGCAGGCAGATCGCCGCGCGGTCCGTACTCGTACTTGGCAGACATCGACGCCGGGGCGATCTCCGGATGCGGTTCGGGGCCAGAGGCTTCGATGGAGAGCGGTGCGTCGAGTTCGAGTGCCCAGAACGGCAGGTCGACCCAGTGACTGCCGAGGTCCGACATGGTTCCGTTGCCAAAGTCCCACCAGCGGTACCATTTCGGACCGGGGAAGTAGACCTCGTGAAACGGTCGATACGGAGCCGGGCCGAGCCACAGGTCCCAGTCGAGAGACGCGGGCGGCTGCATCTCTTCAGTCGGTCGCTCCATCACATGCACGACGTCCTTGTGCCGCTCCGCCTCTTCAGCAGATTGACGTCCCCACGCGCGACCGACCCACACGTGAGCCTCCCGCACCGGGCCGATGGCTCCCGCCTGAATGTACTCGACGACGCGTCGATAGTTGGGCATGCCGTGAATCTGTGTTCCCATCTGCGTCGCCACGCCCGCTTCGGCTGCCGCCTCGGTGATGACGCGAGCCTCCGCCACATTGTGCGTGAGCGGCTTCTCGCAGTAAACATGCTTTCCCGCTTTGAGAGCAGGCAGCGTGGCATAGGCGTGTGTGTGTTCGGTCGTGCTGACGACCACAGCATCGACGTCATCAAGAAACGTGTGCAGCTCGCGGAAGTCGACGTACTTCCTCGCCTGCGGGAACAAACCGGCTGCACTGTCAAGGTTGTTGCGGTTCACATCGCACAACGCGACGACCTGCACATCATCACGAGCCTGTCCGCCTCGCATGGCCAACTGCTTGAGATTACCGCCGCCCCGTCCGCCGACACCGATGAAAGCGATGTTCAGCCGCTCGTTCGCCCCCCTTGCTCGCAAGATGCCCGGAGCCAACAACACGCCCACACCGGCAGCGACAGAGGAGGAAAGAAAACGTCTGCGGGACATCGTACAGGGGGGCGAAGTCATGGAATTCTCCTTCTCGTTTGAGAATCGTCGGCGAGCAAGGCACAATAGGGGCACACGCATCAGCTTGACGACCGAGCCATCGATCAGCAAGTTCGACGCGTCCCCGCCGGATGACTCTCCTCACAACTCATTCCTGCCCTGCCTGGAGGCCCGTGATGATGAATGACCTTCCACTGTCGCGTCGGAATATGCTGGGAGCGGGTGTCGCAGGGACACTGGCGATGGGGAGACTCGCCACTCGTGTGTCGCAAGCGGCGCCGGGGAAACAGCCGGCGTCGGAGCGGCTTCAGGTCGGCTGCATTGGAGCCGCCGGTCGAGCCGGGTCGCTGATCAAGTCATTCTGCAACTCCCCACAGGCGGACCTCGTCGCCATTGCTGATCTCGATGAAAGCCGTCTCGCTCAGGGAGTGAAGTCGGCCGAGGACATTCAGGGGCATCGACCCCGAGCGGAGAGCGACTTCCGCAAGCTCATTGACGATCCCAAGCTCGACGTCATCGTGATCGGCACGCCCGACCACTGGCATGCGATCCCGACGATCCTCGCCTGCATCAATGGTAAGGACGTGTACGTCGAGAAGCCGGACGGGCACAACATTGTCGAAGGCCAACGCATGGTCGAGGCAATGCGCAAGCACAAGCGGATCGTGCAGATGGGCTCGCAGCATCGTTCGACAGAGCGAATGAAGTCGGCACTCGATTTCATCGCGACCGGTGCATTGGGCCGCGTGCTCACCGCCAAAGCATGGGAGAGCACCAAACAGGGAGACATCGGCCACCCGCCCGACAGCGATCCGCCACAAGGGGTCGATTACGACATGTGGCTCGGCGCCGCTCCCAAGCGACCGTTCAACCGCAACCGATTTCATGGCCGCTGGCGCTGGTTTTACGACTACGGCACGGGCGACCTCGGCAACGACGGCGTGCACCGGCTCGACATGGCCCTTGCGATGCTCAACAAGGCACTCGAAGCTCAGGACGAACCGACTGTCGGCCTCCCGCACAAGGTCGCAGCGACCGGCGGCAAGTGGTACTTCGACGACATGCAGGAGTTCCCTGACACACTCCAGGTGAACTACGAGTTCGCAGGCGAGCCGCCTCGCCTGCTGACCTACGTCATGCGGATCTGGGCTCCGTATCACGAGTACGACATCTCCGAGGGGGCAGCCGTCTATGGTGACGAGGGCTACATCATCATGAGCAACACCGAATGGCGTGCTTTCGGACCGAAGAGCAAGCTGCTCGCTCAAGGCAGCGGCGACAGTCACGAGGCCCCGCACGTCGAGAACTTCCTCGAGTGTGTAAAGTCACGCGAGAAACCAAACTGCGACCTTGAAACGATCGGCCACCGTGCGTCGGTTTTGTGTCACGCGGGCAACATCGCTGTCCGCGTCGGCCGTACGCTCGAACTGGACGCAGCGACCGAGAGTTTCCACGACGACCCTGAAGCCAACTCACTCCGCACACGCCCCGAATACCGCAAACCGTGGGTGCTGCCCGAAGTGTGACGCTACACATGTGGCAGCATTCACTGAAACAAACGCCTCAATCACCTTCATCTGAGATTTCAGATTTCAAATCCCATATTTCAAATCTGAGATCTGACATTTGATCTCTCACATCCCAAACTCGGAGCCATCTCATGCCGACTCGTCGTCAATTCCTGCAGTCCAGTGCGGCTGCCGCGTCTGTTCTTGCTGCTCCTGCGTTCGTGCGTGGGCAGAACCTCAACTCGAAGCTGCAACTCGCCTGCGTGGGTTGTGACGGCAAGGGGTATTCCGATGTCAAGGAGATGCTCTCACATGAGAAGGTACATCCGGTTGGCTTCTGTGACGTCGATCTGGCTCGCACCGAGAATGTCAAGAAGCTCAACCCGGACGTGCCCATCTATCAGGACTGGCGGGAGATGTTCTCAGAGTTGGCTGACACGTGCGATGCGGTCACCGTCTCGACCCCCGACCACATGCACGCGCTCATCACGCTCAATGCTTTGCAAGGGGGCAAGCATGTGTTCTGTCAGAAGCCGTTGACGCATAATGTCAGTGAGGCTCGCCAAGTCCGACTTCAGGCCGAGAGTTCGGGCGTCATCACGCGGCTGGGAAACCAGATCCACTCGCACACGCATTACCGCACGGCTGTGGCCGGTGTGAAGTCGGGAGCCATCGGCAAGGTGAAGCAGGTCCACTCATGGGTCGGCACGCCCGGTCATGGCAAGTCGTTCCACATCTCCCGACCGAAGAACCCCGTGCCGCCGCCGGACACGGTCGTGTGGGACAAGTGGATCGGCGTCGCTCCCATGCGGCCCTATGGTGGAGACCGCATCTATCACCCCTGGGGCTGGCGTGACTGGCAGGACTTTGGCAGCGGCGCACTGGGCGACTTCGGCTGTCACATCCTCGACCCGGTCTTCAGCGCCATCGATTTCAACGCTAATCCGATCGAGATCAAGGCCGATCACACCGGCATGAACGACGAAGTCTGGCCCGCTCAGAACACGGTCGACTACGTGATGCCCGGCACCCCCTACACGGTCGGCGACACGTTCGCTCTCTCGTGGAACGACGGCGGACGCCTGCCCAGCACGAAGGGATCGCATCTGCCGGGGAATGAAGCACTCCCCGCCAGCGGCTCACTCCTGATTGGCGAGACGGGCAGTCTCGTCATCCCCCACGTCGGGGCACCGCGATGGTACTTCGCAGACGATGCAGATCATCCGGAAATCGAGACGCTTCCGGGCCTCAACCATTATCACGGCTGGGTCGATGGTTGCCTGTCTGGGGAGCAGCCGAGTGATGGCTTCAGCTATGGCGGTCCTCTGACTGAAGTCGCACTGCTGGGTAACGTCGCGGTCCGCTTCCGGTTGCAGACCCTCAAATGGGATGCTGAGAATCTGCGGTTCACCAATCTTGATGAGGCCAACAAATGGCTGACTCGCGACTACCGTGACGGCTGGGAACTTCCGGCATTGACATGATCCCGGCTCGCGAGTGACGATGGTGCGTGACGTTTGATTGAGGACACGTTTGTGCTGCGAATTCTGGGCGATGACGCTGGACTGTGCGACGGGGTGACCCGCCGCGAATGGCTGCGCGTGGGCAGCATCGGACTGGGCGGCCTGTCCCTGCCGACGCTGCTCGCCCATCGCGCAGCCGACGCGTCCGCCGGCTCTCACACTCCGCCGGTGAAGGCCAAGTCGGTCATTCTCTTCTGGCTGACCGGAGGCGTTCCGCAGCACGATACGTGGGACCCCAAGCCGAACGGTCCGGAGGGAGCACGGAGTGAGTTCGGAGCCATCGCCACACGCACGCCCGGCCTGCACGTGGGTGCACTCATGCCGAAGACGGCAGAGCTGACCGACCGCATCGCTGTACTGCGGGCCATGTCGACGTGCGATCACTCTCATTCATCGAGTGGCTATCAGATGCTCACCGGCATCCCGCACCTGCCCCTCACTCGTGAGAACGCACTCCCCGGTGCCCCGAACGACTGGCCATCGCTCGATGCCCTCACCCGCGTCTTCCGTCCTGACCTGCACGGTCTGCCGTCAGCGATTACGTTACCCCGCCACATCGCCAACGTCGGAGAGAAACTCTGGCCCGGTCAGGATGCGGGGTTTCTCGGTCGTAAGTACGACCCGTGGAAGTTGATCTGCGACCCCTCCGCGGAAGACTTCAACATTCCCGAACTCCAACTCTCCGAAGACGTCACCACTCTCCGCTTCGATCGACGCCGTTCGCTGTTGGAGCAGGTTAACGGACATCTCGATTACATCGAACGACGGGCCAGCGCGCAGCAGTACGACCTGCGAACAGAGCAGGCCGTCAGTCTCCTCGCTGGCAAACAGGCGCGCGAGGCGTTCGATCTCTCGCAGGAGTCGGCCGAGATGC
>JAGQPX010000224.1 GCA_020426505.1 Planctomycetaceae bacterium
TCGGTCCGTGGCGGTCATTGAACCGGCTCGTGCGTCAGGCGAAGTCAGGCTGGCAACGCCGCTGCGCCGACCGTCGGCTGCGTCGTCAGGAGGAGTGTCTGCAGCGGCAGGAAGAACACAATCGCCCCCACCGCGATCGACAGGCCCGTCTGGAGCGGCAGATTCAGGAGACGCGGGCTCAACAACAGCAGCGGGAGCAGACCGTCCGGGACCAGCTCCGCTATCGCTTGCAGCTGACGTACGACCAGCACCGGACCGAACTGGCGCAAAAGTTTCCGCCCGATCAGTTCGCAGCGTATTTCGACAATTTTCTAACCAATGAGCTAGGACCAGACGAGTATGCCCGGCGTGCCGGTCAACTGGAGCAAATGCTCGTCGACCAACTCGGTTCGCGCTCGCGGCGTCGGCGACCGAAGTTTGAGTCGATTGATCAAGTCATCGCGTACTTCGAAACGGAGAAGGAACGCATCCGCCAGATTCCCACACTCGACGAGGATTCACGAGAGACGTTGCTGATTGTGATTGATGATGCCCAGGACCTTGCCATTCAGGAGCTATTACGATGAGACTCCCCATTCGCCTCGGGATTGATCTGCGAAACGACTGCCATCCTGTTTTTGTGAATCCTGCCGGACTGGCCCGGCATACCCATCTGGTCGGTCAGACCGGAGCGGGCAAGACGACAGCCATCCACACCTTGCTGCGTCCGCTGATGTGCGAGCCGCGCAAGAAGTGCTGTCTGTTTGTGATTGACCCGATGGGCCATCTCTCCTTCGACCTGCTGCGCTGGATCGCGTCGAACAAGTGTCCCGAGCATGTGCGTGAACGGCTGGTGTACATCGAGCCAGCCCGCGAAGACATCGTCATGCCGTTTAATCCGCTGCGGTTCACGACCGAGGGGAACCGCTACTACCAGACGGCACGCGCCGTGGACCTCATCCTCCGCGCCTGGACGGCCCAGGACCTATCGCAGCAGCCCCGACTGGCCCAATGGGCGTACAAGGCGATGTGCGCCATGGCCGTGCTTGATCTGCCGATCGCCATGAGTCGTTATCTCCTGCATCCGGGAACCGACGAACACAAAGCCATCCTGCGAAAGATGCCGGATGAGATCTCCTTCCACTGGAACGAGATCCTCGACGCCAAAGGGAATGAAGCAGTCCGCATTCTGGAATCGACCCGAAATCGCTTCGACATCTTTTATGAGGCTCCGCCTGCCCGCCGCATGTTCGGGACGTTCGAGAGCCGGTTCAATTGCGAGCGGTTCATCCGAGAGAGAAAGATTGTGATCGTCAACACGGCCAAGCTCGGCCGCATTCCGACCCATCTGGGCAACACGATCGGTTCGCTGGTCGCCAACGAGATCTTCGAGACGGCCTACAACATGGCCACGCTGCATGGGAAAGCGGTGGTTGATCCTACCTATCTGCTGATGGATGAGTTTCAGCGATTCATCTCGCCGGATATTGAAGACGCCATCCCGACCTGCCGTCAGATGGGTCTGAGGCTCATTCTGGCGCATCAGTCCTTCAGTCAGTTGTGGCGGGGCGAAATCGACCTGCGGAGCATGGTCTGGCAAGCGGCTAATCGACTGATGTTTGCCAACAACTTCGAAGACGCCGACATCATTGCCAACGAACTGGCCACACTCACGTTCGATCCCATGGTCGTGAAGGATCAACGAACAACGCTGAAGCAGTTGATCGTCGGCTATCGCCGTGAGTGGCTGCAGACCGAAGGGTTCGCCCGCACTCAGGCCGACTCGGTCATTGATCAGCGGTCGGTGGGTTACAGTCGCAACGAATCGGAGTCGCGCCCCGTGCAGCGTCCGCGTGGGACTCTGTCCGAGGGGACAAGTCACAGTGATGGTCACGTGACGGGAGGGACACGGGCCGACAGCAGGTCCGACTCGTTTGGACGTCACGAGGTGAATGTCCCGATTCACGAAACGATCGAAGAGATTGCCGGCAAGACGTTCGTGTCGTTTGAGGAATATCGTCTGGAATGGATGAAGATCATCCGTCAGCTCAAGACGGGGATCTGCTTCGGACGATTCGCGGACGACGATTGGCTGTATCAGATCCTGGTCGACTACGCCCCAGTGCATGCCAACCCGCGAACGGATGCCCGCATGCAGGAACTGATCGAGCGGAACTTCGAGCAGGACTTGTTCATCTCCGCCAGCGAAGCCGACCGGCTGGGTGAAGAAGACCGTCGTCGGCTGTTGGCCGTGCCCAAGATCGAAATCCGAAAGAATCGGCCTCAGCGTGACTCGTCTGATCCCCCGTCCGACGATCCGTTCCGCAAACCTAAACGGGATTCATGAAGCACCTCCTCGATGGTTTGGCGACCTGTTGCGGCGACGTCTTCCAACAGGCGTGTGACACGTTGTCGTTCGTCAGGTGGGATGCCCGTGATTCGCTCGTACTGTGCGCGTCGTTTTTCGCGGAGGTATTGCAGCCGAATTTCCGGGAGATCGTTGCGGGCGTTCAGAGACTCATGGGAAAGGGCGATGGGTTCGGCCCGTCGCAGTTGGATCAACTTCAGTCGTGCGGCGCGTTGGTTCGCGCGGCGTTGCCAGAGTTCGTCGACCGAGCCGGTGCAGGGTGGGCCGCGTTCAATGCGGACAGCGTACCGCGCGCTGTGCGAAAAAACCTCTTGACAAATCGCTGGAGAGACGGATGATGAAACACAGACAGGACACACGCTTGTCGGTGTCCCCTCCAGTGGACTGGAAACGGTCGCGACCTTCAGGGTCGACGCAGTTCCGTGTCCCGGATGACTCGCCTGACCTCAGGCACTCTTTTCGCACGCAGTTCGTTTTCAGAACTTTGCGTGCTCTCTTACTTCCGCTGGTTCTTCGTGCGGATCGAGGTCAGGAATGAAGCTCACTGAACATGATATTGCGGTCCTCCGCGCACTCGCCGATTACTACGTGCTGTCCGCCAGCCTGTTGCACCGCATGGTGTTCCCCCAGCGGAAAGACCGTCGCAACACGCGCCGTCGGTTACAGCGATTGGTCACCGCACGATACATCGCGCGCAGTACGGTTGAAGTCGCCTTCAGTACGGGTAACGCCGGACCAGCCTATTACCTCACCGCGAAAGGGGCCGATGCACTGGCCGTGTTCTATGGCGATGAGGCGTGGCTGAAAACCAACGTGCGTCCACCGCGAATCGATCGCCTCTATCACTGGCTCGACATTGCCGAGTGCCACTGGATCATTTCACAGGCGGTCGCTCGCGCTGCGGGCGTCGAGCTTGTCGGCTGGGTCAACGAGTGGCAGACGATGAGTGATGTCGACGGCAATCCGACGGACTACGTGTTGCACACGCAGTTTCGCGAAGGCCCCAAGCCGCTGAGTTGTTCGCCCGATGCGGCCTTCTGTCTGAAGGTCGCCGAGCATCAGCGAGTGCACTACGTCGAGATCGATCGTGGCACGACCGGCTGCAAACGTGTGGCTGCGTCGAAGATGCCGGGGTATGCCGAGCTGCTATCGACTCACGGTCATCATGGACACTTTCCCACCACAACGTTCGAGGACTTCGCGGTGGTACTCATCACCACCGGTGCGAACCGCCGCGACATTCTGAAATCCTGTGTGTCATCGCATGCGGACCTCCATCCGGAGATCTGGCTCCTGGCAAGCAACGAGGATGTCACACCGGAGACGGCTCTGTTCGGGCAGGTGTTTCACGATCATCAGGGAAACGCCGGTGCCTTGCTACAGAAGCCGGTAGTCGATTCTTCGTCCAACAACAGCGATCTGGTCGCTGCGGAGTAGTTACATGAGCAATTCAAACCGGACCCGGCAGGGGTACCCTTTACCCCACCCTCCGGTGGACCCCTGCGGGTCGAGTGACGGACATTCTTTAATGCTTCAAATCTCATCGCAACCTGTTCTCCCCTCCCCGCTTGGGGTCGCCAGGGTCGCTCGTCGCACGGCTCCTCGGCCCCTGGCTATTTGCTCTGGATGGCTGTTTTGCGGTCGTGTCGTGCGGACGATGATGGCACGACACCTACCCGCCCTGTGTGCGTCGCTCCACCCCACGGTTCCGCCCAGAGCAAATAGCCAGGGGATACCGATCCCCTGGCGACCCCAGCCGACCCAGCCGCGTGACCAGGACGGCGATCTGATCTGGTCACGCACCTTCCCGTGTCGGCTCTCGACCTGTCGGCCGAGTAAGCGGGCCCCCCAATTGAGGGCCGTCATCTTCCTGGTTCCCACGATCTTACGAATCACCGCTCACGGACGAAGCGTTCCCTTCCACGGCCACCTGCCGGAGGCACCAACTGGCCGTGCCAGCCACACCACCAGCCTGGAGTGCCGGGTCGAGTCGTTCAGGGACGACTCAAATCCGGTGCTTCACGGTGTGGATCTCCATATTTCTTTCCCCAACTGTCCAATGGGAAACTCCACAAAACCGAACGCGAAAGCTGCGCGCGTTCCCAACAACATGCCAATCGAAACGTTCCGTCTTCGCGGCATCTCAGCCAGTGTGTTTGAGAACCAGACGGAAGATGGCCAGACCTTCTACCGCGTCAGCCTCGTGCGGACGTACAAAGATGGGAACGGCCAGTTCCAGACGACGTCGGCGTTCTCCCGTGATGATCTGCCCATCGTGGCACACATTGCGGATGATGCCTGGCAGTTCATCATGGAACTCGAACAAGAGCAACGGTCAAACACCAACGGTGACTGACCACACTGACAGAATCTTGCAGGCGACCCTGATCGCCTGCCCGATTCGGTCGGTCCGACTGAGGGATGTGGAATCGGAGTTCACACCTGCGTGAACCAGCCGCGATCACAAGTTGAGCACAACACAAATTTCGAGGTGCGAACGATTCTCCTTCGACCACCTCCCTCTCTTTGATGAATTTCAAATCCGCCGACAATGGCGAGCCCATCCCCATGAATTCAACGTGCAGCCACACCATCGTTTCTCCCCGATGTCTGATCGCTACGGACAGTCGTCGTTGGGAACGGTGTGGAACGTCTGTCACTCACGGTGAGTGGCAATTATCACTTTCCCCTTCTCAGAAATGGAGCATTCTCAACCACCCCATGGTGCTGACGTCTTCGCTTCCCATGCTTCGTGCGACTGTCGACTGTGTCAGTCGAAACGTGATGCGGTCCGGCGACTGGTCGATTCCTTCTCCCACATTCCGACTCGTTGGCTGGCCGAAGTCGCCGCTGGCGACTTCGAGCCTGTCGAGTGGCCCATGTGGGGCACAGCCTTCATCCCGAAAGAATCGATCGACGCCGACAACATCCGCAAACTGCTCACGGAGATCGTTCCAACCGATGACGAACAACAGATCTTTGCCGAACAGGGCTGGAGTGAAGTGGCTGACACGGGCATCTATGCGATCGAGTTGGATGGTGAACTCATCCTCGGCATCCACGGTGCCGGATACGACTTTTACGAAAGCCATTGGGCTCCGCTTTACGAAGCACTGGGCTATCAGTGGCATGAAACGCAGTAATCGACGGGGGCGACCGTAGCCGTCCCCTCCCCTTTCGCGGCTGGCCTGTGATGGCGTCCTGGCGACCAATCATGGGCCACGCGAAGTTCCCTTCCCACTTTCCCGCCTTCCCAGTCCTTTCCTGGCGATCGGCACTCATCTCTTGAGTCCCCGGGCTCTGTTGTCCCCATGACGGCAGCCCGTTTACCGATCACCATTATTCCAGGAAAGGAACCCCATGAATCTCAAACTGACCGACTGGCACGACTCGGCCCAATGCACCTGGTGCGAGAGGAAGGACCGGGAGTGCGTGACTGCCGACTTCGGCGACGGCTTCCTGCAAAAGGCCGCTCTCTGCTGGAGCTGCCTGATGAAAGCGGTCCGTGTCCGCGCACGCCAGTCTCCAGCACCGACCACTCGAACTCCCCGTGAACAGTGAGCAAGCACCACCTTGGTGTGTTTTGTCACTTTTTCCCTTTCATCATGCGCAGACATGAGTCCCTCATCGGCAAACTGTTGGTCCCGGACGTCCTGCGACCGAAGCCGGTCCCTCAATGGCAACGACCATTGGAAGAATCGGGTACGCGGAAACGGCGATTCGTACGGTATCTGTGGCGAGCCTACTGGTTCGGACATACGAAACGGTCCGCCGACCTCCCCGGCCCCGCCTTTGATGTGGTGGTCATCCTGAGCACCTTGATCCTCGGCGTGGCTGCGTTGGTGTTCTGAGCAACACGATCGGCTGGAGCTTCCCTGAGATGTTCCAGCCGGTCGACCAGGAAGAAACTGACACAACCAGACCGGCGACCGTTGGCCGTGTTGCTTCCCCCCATGGGAGTGACCCGCAGCGTGTCACGGACGGAACACGAGCCGTTGGCTCGTCCTTTCGCAGAGCGTTCCCTCTCTCCCGACGCCTCGCACTCTTGTCCACAAACTCGGTGAACTGCTTGCGCAGCTGGCCGAGTCGTGGCATCGTCGCACTTCCTGCTGCACGTTGTTGCAGGATCGCGAATCACCGTTCCTTACAATGAGAGGAGAGACCGTCATGGCCCAATCCAAGAGATCTGAGTCTAACAAACCCGAAAAGGTTTACCGCATCGGCTTCGTGTCCGCGTCCATCTTTGCACGCGACGTCGAAATCGACGGCACCAAACGCACCCTCCGAAGTGTGAACGTCCAGAAGCGTTATCTCGACGGAGACGACGCGAAGTACACCAGTTCCTTCGGTCTCGGCGAACTCCCGCAGGCCATCCGCTGCCTGCAGCTCGCCCAAGAGTACGTCGAAGGCCGCGAAGCAGACCTCAAATTGGACGACTGATTCGTAACCGCAGGCCAAAGGCCTGTCCCCCGGTGAACCCTCTACGTGAGGGTTCACCGGCTTTTCATTGTTCCATGTCCTCGATGTCTCCCCCACTCCAAGTGAGTTCACCATGTTTTTGACTGTCCGCGAGGTCGCAGAGAGACTCAAGATCAGTCCGTCATGCGTCTATCAACTTGTTGAGAGCGGAAAGCTCGCGCATCACCGCATCGGTACCGGACGTGGAGCGATCCGCATCTCCGAGGACGACCTGAACAACTTCCTGTCGGCGACGCGAAAGGAGGCAGAACCCCCTCGTTTCACGCCAACTCGGAAAAAGCTGAAGGCTCTCAAGTTCTAAGATTCAGCACCGGCTTGTTCAGCAGCTTTTCGCATTAATCCGACTTTCTGATCGAGGTGGGCGTAGTGAGACGACAACATCTTAGTGTCAGCATGGCCAAGCAACTCCGCCATCTCAGCGATGCCCACGCCTTGGGACAATCCTTCTGTCGCGTAGGTATGTCGATATGCGTATGCCACAACTCCAACTTCGAGATTGAGTTTTTGTCGCAAGCGACGCATTCGACAACGGACGGCATTGGAAGTCCACGGCTTTCCCACAGAGTTCCGGAACAACGGTCCGTCAGCGTGCGTCTCCATGAGTTGGCTCGTCAGCTCGATCATTCGGTCTGTGAGGTAGATCAGGCGAACACGGCCCGTCTTCTCTGCGGTCTTATGATCTTTCAACACCCAGACACCGTTCTCAAGGTCGACATCGGATGCCGTCACTCGTCGGACTTCGTCCGGTCGTGCTCCAGTTTCCCGCAGCGCTCGCACGAAGACACCAAAGGCTTGGTCTGTCGCCTTCAGGATCTCATCGTGAGTCTTGTCATCGATCAACGTTTCTCTTCTGGTCATGGCCGGACGCCGAAGTCCCCGAATCCCTACAGGAATCTCCAGGATCAGGCCCTCGTCAAAGCCCCAGTTGAGAACACGTTTGATGCAAGTGATGGCTTGTCGCTGCGTGGACTGACCCCAATCGGGATGATGTACGAGCCAGCCTTCTACGTGCTGTTTGCGCAAGCGACGGACAGGACCGTCATAGTGCTCG
This sequence comes from Planctomycetaceae bacterium, assembly GCA_020426505.1. Lineage (GTDB taxonomy): Bacteria > Planctomycetota > Planctomycetia > Planctomycetales > Planctomycetaceae > JAHBXU01. The sequence goes on from JAGQPX010000224.1 coordinate 7,878, forward strand.
TCGAAGTCTGCGAGGAAACCGTGATACCATTTGGTCGTCGAAGAAGCGTTCTTCGCTTTCGACCACACGAGAAACCGCTGGCACAACTCGTTAAAGCTGATCTGCGGCGAGCACGGTTCTTCAACGTCCCCATGGACGGCCATCAGCTCATAAAATCGCTGGTATGCCTCAGCCTCGTTCTTCTGTCCCTCGACCAGTTTGGTCTGGACGCGACGTCCGTGAATACGGTGCGTGACGTACCACCAGCCATCTTGCTTGCGGTACCAAGGTCGAATCTTTGCGGAACTTGACATGTTGAGCCTCCCAATCTCAGGTGAACCAGAGTGGTGAGTTGGAAAGCTCGCTGCTTACAGCCCCTCAATTGTTTGCACCAATTGAGGGGTTTTTGGTGCATAGTTGGTGCATCTCACCACTGTGCATCAAAACGCCAGATCCGTATCTCCTTGTATGATCTTGGTTTGCAAAGTCGGGACGACAGGATTTGAACCTGCGACCTTTTGACCCCCAGTCAAACGCGCTA
>JAGQPX010000225.1:0-23392 GCA_020426505.1 Planctomycetaceae bacterium
GCGAGTTTCCCATCGACAGCTTCCCCTGCCGAAAGCGACAGCCGGGCGACACGATCGTGCTGGAGGGCTACCTCGGCATGCTGGATTACATCACGCGGCCTTATCAAATCCCATATCGCATCATGATTCCGCAGGCGGTTGACGGCCTGATCGTGCCGGTCGCCGCGTCCACCTCACACGTCGCTTACTCTTCAATTCGCATGGAGCCGACATGGATGGCGCTCGGTCAAGCGGCTGGTGTCGCGGCCCATGTGGCCCTTCGTGACGGCGTCCAACCCCGCGACGTCTCGATCTCAGCCGTTCAGCAGCAATTGAAGGCAGACGGACAGGTGATCGACCTCCCTGCCTGAACGATCGTTGCAACCCACAGGGTCTCCCGCACGTTCGACACGTTCCCGTGTTCGGTCCTCATGATCGTTCGCTCATTATGCAGGTGCATTCGAGGATAAGCCGATCCCATCAGTGAGACATCTTCCCATCTAGCCGCACACTTCAACTGTGTGGCTAAATGGGCGTCATTCTGAGGGATTGACCCCGTGCCGCCTCGTAAACGTCCAGTCACTCAAACTCAACAACGGACCGCAGGCCCGTCGCATCCGGCGGTGCATCTGCAACCGTTCCTGCACTACCTGCGGGCCGAGTGCGGCATGGCGACCAACACGATTCTCGCCTACCGCAACGACCTTCAGCAGTTCCTGGACTGGCTCGCCGGTCGTCGCATCTCATCGGTGGGTGACATCGATCTGTCTGTCCTCACAGATTACCTGCAGTTGATGCGAGACCGTGGCCTGGCGGCGTCCACGGTCTCTCGACGACTCGTGTCATTGAAGATGTACTTCCGGTTTCTGGTGTTGGAAGGAGTTATCACGGAAAGTACGGTCGAGTTGATGCGGTCCCCCAAGCTGTGGCAGTATCTCCCCACGGTGCTCAGCCCGGACACGGTCGACCGGTTGCTTGCTGCCCCCTGTCATGAGGACTCCTATCCGCTACGTGACCGGGCGTTGCTGTCGGTGATGTACGCAACCGGATGTCGAGCGTCAGAGGTGACCGGGCTGCGATTGAAGGATGTCAACCTCGATGAGGGTTTCTGTCGTTGCGTCGGCAAGGGGAACAAGGAACGCATCGTCTCTCTCAACCCGGTGGCTCGCTCGGCCATCGAAGCCTATCTGCGACACGAGCGTTCGTCATTGGTCAGGGCCAACGATCCCGACGAACGACTGTTCGTCACCCGCACCGGCAGACCGCTCACCCGCATTACCGTCTGGGAACTGGTGAAGAAGTACGCTGCTCGCATCGGATGCAGCGATCAGGTCAGTCCACACACACTGCGACACAGTTTTGCGACACACATGCTCGCCGGTGGTGCGGAGATTCGCGCCTTGCAAGAACTCCTCGGCCACGCCAGCATCCGCACGACGCAAGTCTACACCCAGGTCGAACACAGCCGCCTCAAGAACATCCACGCGGCGTGTCACCCTCGGGGCTGATCGGCTTCAATGCAATCTGTTGGACCTTGTTGACGATCTGACGTGGCAACGACTCAGGACGACTTGCAGCCCTGATCGCTTCGTCGACGTGGCTCGGATCGCCAAAGCCGATGAGTACTGCGGTGACTCCCTCCGTCTCCAATGGATACCGAACGGCCAGCTCGCGCAGGAAGCGGTCATCGTCAAGTGACTCTCGCAACATGGCTGTCCGTTGCTCATCCCTGCGGTAGAGATCGAGCGGAAAGAACGGACTGTTGAGCGTGTGAATCGCCGGGTTGGCTCCAAGGACCGCACCGGCTGCGAAAATACGGATCGCGAACACGCCCATCTCGTGCTGACGGGCCAGACCGATGACGTTGCCATAGTCAGCCTCGGCGTAGTCGTCCGGCACGAGCATGCCAGCACTGGGATTCATGATGTTGTAGGGCACCTGGATCGTGTCAAACTTGCCAGTATCGACCACTTCACGAAGTGCATCCGCCTGCCCGACAGCTGTAATGCCGATGTGCTTGATCAGCCCCTCCAGTTGCAGATCGCGGAATGACCTCAGCACGTCTCCCAACACATCGCGCGGCGTGACCGACGTCGCCTCCTGACCCCGCTCAGCGGTGATCGCATTGTGCAATTGCAGCAGTGTGACTCGCTCGACCCTCAGACGCTCCAGACTTCCCTCGACCGAACGACGCACGGCCGACGGGATGTCGTCCAACTCGTCCGGCATCAACCGCACCTTCGTCGCGAGATGCACTCGGTCATGAGCGTCCAGTTCCCGCAGCGCCTCTCCGATGCTTCTCTCTGATTGACCCTTGCTGTAGGTCGCAGCCGTGTCGATCCAGTTCACTCCCCGCTCGATCGCATGCGCAAGCACAGCCTGTTGATGTGCGCGGTCGTCGCCCGTCATCAGATTCGAGATCGGCCCACACCCAAAGGCGATCCGCGAGACAGCGAGCCCTGTCCGTCCAAGAGAGCGATACGGCATGGAAAGAGCATCGCCCGTCACGCCACGATGTCCTCCAGCACCTTGCCGGATACATCGGTCAATCGGAAGTCGCGGCCGGCGTAGCGGTAGGTCAGTTGTTCGTGGTCGAAGCCGAGCAGGTGGAGCATTGTCGCGTGCAGGTCGTGGACGCTGGTGCGATCCTCGACCGCTTTGAAGCCGAAATCGTCCGTTGCTCCATGAACCGTGCCTCCCTTGATCCCCCCACCCGCGAGCCAGACGGAAAACCCGTAGTGGTTGTGATCGCGTCCCTGTTGCGGATCGCCTTTGGCGCTGAGTTCGACGGTCGGCGTACGACCGAACTCGCCGCCCCAGACGATGAGCGTCTCCTCGAACATGCCCCGCTGTTTGAGGTCGGCCATCAGGGCTGCAATCGGACCATCCAACTCGCCGGCCAACTTGCGATGATTCTGTTCGATCTGCCCATGATTGTCCCACGGCTGCCCGGCTCCGTGCCACAGCTGGACGTACCGCACACCGCGCTCCAACAGTCGACGGGCGATGAGCGTCTGTCGCCCATGGACTCCGTCGCCGTAGGCTTCCTGAATGTGCTTCGGTTCCCGCGAGATGTCGAACGCCTCGGCGGCATCCCGCTGCATGCGGAAGGCGAGTTCAAACGACTGAATGCGGGCATCGAGGCGGTCGTCGCTGCGGTTGGCCCGGTGCCGTTCGTTCCACTGGGCGAGCAGGTTGAGCTGCCGTCGCTGATCACTCGTCGAGATGTGCGGGTGTTCGATGTTCTCGATCAGCTTGCTGAGTTCACGGTGCTTCGAGTCGACGTACGTGCCCTGATAGGCTCCCGGCAGGAAGGCCGCGTGCCAGTTCTCGTTATCCTTGATCGGCAAACCCCCCGGGCACATGGCGACGAAGCCGGGCAGGTTGCGATTCTCGGTCCCCAACCCGTACAGCACCCACGACCCCACACTGGGCCTGGGCTGGATCGAGTCACCTGAGTTCATCAACATCAATGATGGCTCGTGATTGGGCACCTGAGCATACATCGAGCGGATTACCGCCATGTCGTCAATGTGCTGAGCCGTCTTCGAGAAGATCTCGCTAACCTCGATGCCCGACTCGCCATAGGGTTGGAACTTGAACGGCGACGGGAACGCAGCCCCCGTTTTGCGTTCGGTCGCCAGCGTCTCGCCCAACGGTTGTCCCGCATGCTTGGTCAACATCGGCTTGGGGTCAAACGTGTCGACATGCGACGGCCCGCCGTTGAGAAAGAAGTGAATCACACGCTTCGCCCGACCGGGAAAGTGTGACGGCCGCACATCAAGCGGGCCGCGCCCCGTCGCGGCCGCCTCGACACGTCGCGCGTCATCACCCAACACGGCTCCGAGGCCGAGAGCTCCGAGGCCCAGTGCCGAGCGACGTAGCACATCACGACGATTCATGTGTGTTGGCAAGATTGGTGAGTGCATGTTGGTTGCCTCTGTCAGTCGACGAACAAGAACTCGTTGGAACACAACAGCACCTGGGCCAGCTGTTCCCAGCCGGTCAGTTGATGGACCGCTGTGCTTGGGAAATCGAGCTCAGAGTTCCATGTTGTCTCGATTGCGGCTGCCTTGATCTTCGCTGTCCACAGGTATTGATCGCTGTTGAGGACGTCACGGATATCGACCACGAAATCGATTGTCTCGCCCACTTTGACTTCGAGAGTGTCAACATTGAGGTCGACCGTTCGCAGGTGCACGATCTGGTGGGCAAGTTGACCGGCGGTCGAGCTGATGATGAAAGCCCGCACGCCATCCCCGGCTGCCGGTTCGTGCGTTAAGGCTGACTCAATCGAGACGGTCATGTCGCGGGATGCCGTCCAACGACGGACGGAGGCGTGTGCGCGGTCGTTGCCCGGGTGTCCGCCTAGCGCCGTGAGTTGGACCCAGCCGAGTTCGCCGTCGGGATATTTGGGACTACCCTGCCATGCGGCTCCGGTGAAGTGTGGCAGAGGTGTGAAGCCATCGACACGTTTCGATTCTTCGTTCACCGATCCGAATCCGTACTGCCAGTCGTCGACTGTGGGCCGCTTGACCGGTTGGTCAACGTCAGCGGCCGCGTCGACCAACGCGAGTGACTCCTGTACTTCGACATCGGTCGGTTGTCGTTGCAAGGTCCGTCGGAACAATCGTCGCACACGCTCCTCAGGTGACGCTGTGTCTTCAATCGCCTCAGAGAGGGCTTGCGCCTGTTCGTGGATCAGCGGGTGATTCATCAGGAACAGGGCCTGCTGCGGCACGGTCGTCTCTGGCCGTTGAGGCGTGTGCAGGTCGGGGTTCGCAAAGTCGAACATCCGCAGCGTGCTCGGCAGAAACTGACGATCGACCAGTCCGTAAAGCGTGCGTCTCACAGGATACGGCGAATTGAACAGATCGGTCGGCTTGCCTCCCACACGGGCATCGAGCTTGCCTGACGACATCAATACGGAATCACGGAACTCCTCGAAGGACAGCCGATGCTCGTTCATCCGCCACAGCAACCGATTCGTCGGATCAATACGTCGAGCCGCAGCGAGCTGCTCAGGATCAGCCGGGTCATGTGACGTTTGCTGATAGGTCGACGAGAGCAGGATCAGTCGATGCAGAGATTTGAGGCTCCAGCCGTTCGCGATGAACCGGGAGGTCAACCAGTCCAACATTTCGGGATGCGATGGCTTGTCCGCTCGTGTGCCGAAGTCACTCGGCGTGGTGACGAGTCCTTCACCGAAATGGTGAGTCCAGATTCGATTAACAATGACACGCGCTGTCAGCGGATTGGTCGGGGCGACGATCGCATGTGCGAGTTCGAGTCGGCCACTCCCTTGTTCGAAGGGATGAGGGTTGCCAGCTGAGAGTGCGGAGAGGAAGTGGCGCGGAATGTCATCACCCGGTTTGAGCGGGTCACCCCGGACAAAGACTCGCGGTTCGATCGGCTGCTCCCGGTCGACGAGCGTGACGGCCTGCGTTGCTTCGTGCGGGGAGTTGATGAGCCAGCGGTCGACCTCGCCTTGCAGCTTCCACAGCGCGACGCAGTTGTCCGTGGTGAAGAAGGCTTCGATTTGTACAACCGGCTCCTCAGGCACAGCGGACGGGGCGTCGGGTCCATAGAGCACGCGTCTGAGTTGTTCGGCTGCCGGATCATCGAACGCCGTCGGTGGTTCGCCCTCGCCGGCATCGCTGAGACGTTTTTGCCACTGGGCGTCGATGTCAGTGAGCAGCGAGGCATATCGCTCGATGACCTCATTGAACGACGCGGGTGATGCTGAAAACCTTTCTTTGACCAATGGATTGATCGCATCCGTCTCGGCCGCTTGCAGTTGCTCGGTCACACCGACCGTCAGTGCAGCGAAGTCGTCAGCATTCAGTTCCGCGTAGGCGTGCCAGGGGACGAAGATCGGGTCGTTGGTCCGTTTGGCATGTCGCAAATATTGCTCCCAGCGACGCACAAAGGCCGGCAGCAGGTCCGTTTCCTGAAACACCTGATCGAAACCCTGAGCGGGGAACGTGTCGAGTTGCGTCTGAGCGGTGAGGTAATCCGCGATTCGACTCCGCGCACGTTGAGAAGAGGCGGCTCGTTTCTCGGCAAGCGCCGACGCGAGCGCGTCCTGTCGTTTCTGCAACTCGGCGAGGAAGGCTTCGTCGTCCGGAGTCGGTCCGAGATCAACCCTCTGCTCGCGGCTGCTGTCGAACACGCCGTAGAGTGAATAGTAGTCGGACGTCGGAATCGGGTCGTACTTGTGATCGTGACAGCGGGCACACCCGGTTGTGAGGGCCATCGTGCCTCGTGTGACCACGTCAATGCGATCATCAATGATGTCCCGGTGGACACCGAGGAACCGACGTCCCAGCGTGAGGTAACCCATCGCAGCGAGGTCCGTCTCCCGGCGATCGGCCACCTGATCGGCCGCGATTTGCAGCAGCAAAAACTGGTCGTACGGCATGTCTTCGTTGAGTGCCTTCACGACCCAATCGCGGTAGGCCCACGCGTGAGTCCAAAAGCGTTCCTCGCGGGCGTAGACGTACCCTTTCGTGTCCGCATAACGGGCGACGTCCAGCCAGTGCCTTGCCCACTGCTCGCCGTAGTGAGGCGAGTCAAGCAACCGGTCAATCAGATGCTCGTACGCCAGAGGGTCCGTGTCCTTCACAAATTGTTCGACCTCTTCCGGCGATGGCGGCAGTCCGGTCAGTGTGTAGCTCACTCGACGAATGAGTGACCGGCGATCCGTCTCCGGCGACGGTGACAGTCCCGCCTCTTCGAGCTTCGCCAACACGAAGGCATCAACGGGTGTACTTACCCAGTTGGAGTTCTTGACCGTTGGAATGTCGGGATGGCTGATCGGTTGAAAGGCCCAGTGATCCCTGGCACGGTCCGCGATGGAGGTCTCCTCAACGGGCTCCTCCTCTGGCCAGACAGCTCCCTGCTTGATCCAAGTTTCGAGGATTGCGACCTGTGCATCACTCAGCGGATCGTCGGGCGGCATTTCAAGGCCGTCTTCGCGTCGAACGGCTTGGAGAAGCAGACTCGCCTTCACGTCACCGGGAACAATGGCCGGCCCCGTGTCTCCGCCTTTGAGCAATGAAGTATGAAGGTCGACACGCAAACCGCCGTTTTGTTTCTTCTCCCCGTGACACTCACTGCACCGTTCGAGCAGCAGTGGCCGCACCTCATTCTCAAAGAACCGCAGAGCCTCGTCGTCGGAGTGGGCGGGCGAACTGACGAGAATCACGCTCAATGTCAACAACAGGCATGCGACCCATCGTCGGACATGCCAATCTGCGAGACAGGATGTCATTGCTTTGAGCATCGAATGCTCACTCCCCTACACGTCAAACCGGGCGGTCGTGACCACTGATCTATTGTTGGCGAAACCCGGACAGTTTTCCATCTCTGAGTGCAAGTTCGCCTTATCTGCAACGACACCCCGACGCACTACGCTGGCGAGAAGGGATGCGCGGCGTCCGTGAGCAAGGTGCGGAAGCAGTACAATCCATGCTCAGCGGTGTAGTGCGCATCCGCCGGTCGGTTGAAGTCGACCTCGCCAGCGAACTTCAGCCCCAATTGATCGACCAGACTGTGGATATAGTCGAGGTTCACTCGCGGGAAGTCGAATGTCAGGACGATGAGCCCGCCCGGCTTGAGGACCCGTTTGAACTCCAGCAGCGAGTCGCGGATGTCCCGTTTCAGCGGGAGCAAGGACTCGACGACTCGGAGCAACGGCCACTTGTTCAGCCGGTCCGGCAGGTGTTCGAGCGTGGAGATGCAGAACACGCGGTCGAACATGTCATTCGAGTAGCGGAGGCCTGTGAGCGATGTCACCTGATAATCGATGCTGTCCAGATACCGCTGGGGAAAGTCGCCATCCTTCAGCTTGTAGACCGACTTTGACATCTCAGCCATCAACGCTCCATCCGCAATGCGCGAGTCGAGATCGCAGGCGAAGCACTTCTGACAGTGATCGAGCAGATAGAACTTGAGCGGATGTTCGATTCCGCACGCTGCATCAAGCACGACCGCATTCGGGTCAGCGAACTGGCGGGCCCATTCGTACTCGTACGGACGGCTCCACCACTCAACCGGCATCGGAAACACAAAGTTCGCATCGTGGGGATCGTCGGTGCGAACAAACCGGGAGGTCAACAATTGATCGTCCATGAGTCGTCACGAATCCCTGCGAGGCTGATGGTCGGATGATGCGGAGAGTGTATTTCACATGCAAACGATGAAACAAGCAGGCAGACGCCAACGTTTCAGTCTCCCCCTCTCCTTGACACCCTGTCCCCTTGTCTCGTTGTCTGGCTCCAGTGATGATGAGCGGCCCAAGTCCCTTCCTCACAGAGCCTCACTCATGCAGATCGCGTCCGTCGAAGCCATTCCTGTTCGCATCCCGCTCAAGCCTGAGCGCCGCATGGTCTCGGCCCTCGGCAAGCATGAGGTGTCGGAGTTCGTGCTGGTGAAACTGATGACCAATGACGGACTCGTCGGCGCGGGGGAAGCGACCGTCACACCGCAGTGGAGTGGCGAGACGGTCTGGGGGGCGAAGTCGATTATCGAGCGACTGTTCGCGCCGCTCGTCACCGGTTGTGACCCGCATGACATTGATGATCTCTCAACCCGCATGGAGAAGGCGGCGGTGGGGAACTGGTTCGCGCGGGCAGCGATCGAGATGGCGTGTTGGGACGTCGTCGGACAGCAGGCAGGCAAACCAATCTACGAGTTGCTGGGGGGAGCCTGTCGGCCGCTGACAATTCGCAACCGCTTCTCACTCGGGGCTTATCCACCCGATGTCGCGGGAGAGCGAGCCGCTGCGCTGGCCGAGGCGGGGTTCGAGACGATCAAGGTCAAAGTGGCGACCGATCCCAAGTTGGACGTGCAACGAGTGCAAGCGGTGCGTGAGGCGATCGGGCCGGAGCGGACATTGACCGTCGATGCCAACGCCGGCTGGAGGACCGTTGAGCAGGCGATGGCGACACTCGATCGGATGGCCGACTGTCACATCGCACTCGTTGAGCAACCCCTGCTTCGCAACGACTTTCATGGCTTGAAGGAGCTGCGGGATGTCACCGGACACAAGATTCTCGCAGACGAGAGTTGCTTTGACGAGATGCAGTTGCGGGAACTCATCCTCCACGACTGCTGTGATGCCATCACGCTTTACCCGGGAAAGCAGGGAGGAATCGCCCGGGCTCATCGCATGGCTGCACTGGCGGGTGAGGCCGGCATCCCCTGCACGATCGGCTCGAACCTCGAATGGGACGTCGGAGCGGCAGGCATGATGCAGTTCATCGTCTCCTCTCCCAACGTGCAGATCGAGACCATCCCGGGCGATTGTCTCGGCCCGAGCTATCACGAGTTCGCGATCGTGAAGAACCCGCTGGTGATTGAAGGCCCATTCACCACTCTGCCTGACACACCCGGCTTGGGCATCGAGGTCGACTGGGACCTCGTTGAACAGCATCGCATCGATCGCTGAGTACATCACTCCATACGAAGGACTTCCAAGCCTCTCGACGAATCGAAAGCATCATTGAGGAAACGACGCATGATGAAATCGTTTGTCTATCGACTCTCCGTTGTGACGCTGCTGGTCTCAGTGTCTGCGAACGTCTTTGCTAACGATGCACGGATGAATGTGCTGTTCCTGATCTCGGACGATCTCAACACCTCACTGGGGTGTTACGGTCATCCGCTGGTGAAGTCGCCGAATATCGACAGGCTGGCCGCCCGTGGAATGCGATTTGAGCGGGCGTATTGTCAATTCCCACTCTGTGGACCGAGCCGCAACTCGATGTTGACCGGCCTGTATCCGAACTCGACCGGCATCCACTCCAACAGTCAGATTTTCAGACAGTCGATTCCGAAGCAGCACAGTCTGACACAGTCGTTTCGTCTGGAGGGCTACTTCGCTGCCCGGATCGGCAAGCTGTACCACTATCAGGTCCCCAAGGGAATCGGCACCAACGGGCATGATGACCCGGCGTCGTGGGAGATGGAGCTCAACCCGGCGGGTTGCGATCGGCTGATTGAGGAGCCAGACATCTTCACCATCAATCCGGGGAACTTCGGCGGCTCACTCAGTTGGTACGCCTCACCGCGAAGCGATGCCGAGCACACCGATGGCATGCAGGCACGAGATGCGGAATGGGTACTTGAGCGCTGTGCGAAAGAGTCGCGGCCATTCTTCCTCGCCGTCGGCTTCTATCGCCCGCATACTCCGTACGTCGCCCCAGAGGAATACTTCACGCACTATCCGACGAATGACATCCCTCTCGTACAGGGGGTGAAGGAGGATCAGCAGGACCTCCCGGCAGATGCACTGGCGAGTCGCAAACCGGAGCAGGCGCGACTCAACGACAATCTCCGGCGGGAGGCCAAGCAGGCGTACTTCGCCAGCATCGAATTCATGGACGCACAAGTGGGGTACGTCCTCGATGCCCTGGAACGCAACGGCCTCGCCGACAACACAATCGTCGTGTTCACCAGCGATCACGGTTATCACCTTGGCGAACATGGTCTGTGGCAGAAGCAAAGCCTGTTCGAGGAATCGGCTCGCGTCCCGCTCATCATTGCTCCGCCGAGTCTGTCGAAGACGGGGAGCGTCTGCGAGTCACTGGTCGGTCTTGTTGATTTGGCACCGACGTTGCTGGAAGCGTGCGGCGTCACGGCTCCGGACAACCTGCAGGGGCAGAGCCTCGTCCCTATGCTCAAGGACCCGACTCACGCTGGACGCGGCTGGTCACTCACGCAAGTCGTCCGTAAGAAGGGTCGAGCCGAGCGGACATTCGGGTACACCCTTCGGACGGCTCGCTGGCGATACACGGAATGGGACGGCGGCAATCGCGGACGTGAACTCTACGATCACGATGCTGACCCGCAGGAACTGACAAACCTCGCACTCCTGGGAGACGACTCCGACACCATGAAAGAACTCTCCGCTCAGTTACAACAGGCCGTCGCCACCACGTTGCCCGAGTCGGGTGAAATCCCACAAATCGATTCCGTGTTATGGCAACCGAATCTGACAGATCCCTGACTGAAACGGGGAAATGGTTGCGATCTTTCGGGCGCGTCACGGAGGCCTCGACGGAACCTGTTTGACGTGAGTCATGTGGAGGGATACGATCGCTGGGTTGAATAGGCTGAGTGTCGAGGGTCCCCGCATGGTCGCTTCGGGCCGTCACCCACCGGCTTCTCCCGAGTCCAATCTCACACTCCGAGGAACACCGCGGTGCCCATTCGATTCCTGAAAGTGTTTTCTCCGCAGTCCGCTTCACGGCCCCGAATGATGAGACGATTGACGAGGCTTCGCGGACATCTCAACACAACGGCGGCTACTGTCGAATTGCTCGAAGATCGAACGCTGCTGGCCTCGACCTTCACCCCGCCGGATGGTGAAGCCGCAGATATTCTTGGCCGCAACACGGCCTCCGGCTCAGTCGTGGTGGGAGAATCCAACGGCTCATCGTTTGCCAACGAGGTTTCCGGAGTCGTGCCAGCCGGCGCCGACTGGAGTGACTTGATCACCGGCGATTTCAACGGGGACGGACTGACAGACCTCGCTGGCCGATCGCCCAGCGACGGCTATTGGCGCGTGCTGCTGAGCACCGACGACAATCTTACCAGTCCGCAGATCTGGGGGCGCTGGAGCACCAACGTTTCGTTCAGCGACATCCTGGTCGGCGACTTCAACAAGGATGGTCGAGACGATGTGGCCGCCATGGCCAGCACGGGCACATGGGTCGTGTCACTCTCTCAAGGCAACCGATTCAAGAACAGTGCCTTCGGCGCTTGGTCGACGACAGCCGGGTTCAGCAACATCGTCATCGGTGATTTCAACGATGACGGACGGGACGACATTGCCGGTGTCTCGTCGAAGGGACGTTGGGTCGTCGGGATTTCGATGGGCAACCGTTTCGAAACGACCGACTTCGGAGTCTGGTCGACTACGGCCGGTTTCCACGACATTGTCACGGGCGACTTTGACGGCAACGGCGAGACGGACATCGCTGCCCTGTCGCGCGGCGGCACCTGGGTCGTGGGACTTTCACACGGATCGCGTTTTGAGTTCAAGGCCTTCGGCGCCTGGTCGACCAATGCTGAGTTCGGCAACATCCGCGTCGGCGACTTCAACGGTGATGGCCTGTCTGACATTGCCGGGTTGTCGAAGAGCGGCGCATGGGTCGTGGCCGTCTCCGATGGAACTCACTTCGCAAGTAAGGTGTTTGCCCGCTGGTCGACGACAGCCGGGTTCGGCGATTTCCTCGCCTCTGACTTCACTGGCGACGGACTGACCGACATTGCGGGTCGGTCGGCCGGCGGCACGTGGGTTGTTGGCGTATCCGACGGCACGCGTCTTTACACCAGCGGATTCTCACAATGGTCCGGGGTCGTCAACTGGGACAACGTCCACGTCGGCAACTTCTCCGGGGCGCCGGCGAATCCACCCCCTCCGCCTCCACCACCCCCGCCGCCGCCACCACCGCCTCCGCCACCTGGAACGACAATCGTCATCGACGGCAATTTCAATGACTGGAACTCGGTCACCAATTACACGGACCCGGTCGACGACCAGCACGACACCGATCACAACACGGCCAGTGGCAATCCGGTCTATGTCGACCATCCGGACGTCGACCTGCTGAACTACCGCGTCACGCACGACAACGAGAACTTCTACTTCTACTTTGAAGCGACCGGTCAAATCGGTCGTACACAGATGGAGAACGCGGCCCAGGGACTCAGGGCCGGTCGTTACTACGTGATCGTGACGATCGACGTGGACAACAATGACGTCACTGGCTATCCGCTGTACGAGGGTGGCTACTACACGGGCACCACCAACACCACCGGCTATGACATGAACGGTGAGATCGAGTTCTACAACGGTGCCTTCAACACGGGACACTACCTCCAGCACGGAGCCCGCAACGACGCGGAACTGGCACAGGCATTCGCTGACCAGTCCAACGGCGGGTACATCTATCCCGGACCGGAAACGCAAGGACCGTTTATGCCCGGTTTCGTCAATGTGCTGCCCGGCACTTACGACTACTACACTCAATGGGTCTACAAGGAGAATGATCCGGTTCTCGGCGGCAACGACTCGGTCACCTTCGTTCAGGACCGCGGCCCTGTCATTCAAGGCAACATCACCTACGCCCTGTCACCCGACGGGCACAAACTCGAGATGAAAGTCCCCTTCAAGGGCTTCCTTGTCGACGCAGGTGGCAACCCCATCATCACCACCGGCAAGACGGTCGACCTCTCCTTCTCCCTCGAAGCGAGCGGCGAACTGGGCAACGAAGTCACCCCCAGTAACCGCAACGGTAACTGGGCCTCCGACACAGGTGAACCAATCAACGGGTACGTCATTACACCGGTGAATTGACTGCTCCGAACGTTCTGACGATTGTGATGCAGTTCACGCGACGTCACCATAATCGGAATCTACCGAATTCCAATTACTGACTCGCGTCGGACGAGTGTATTCGGGTACACCCCTCCTGATTTGAGTTTCGAAAATAGTTGTTGTACACCTGTCTCACGGGCAAACTCTAACTCTAACCTGGTCACTCCAATAACTCTCAATACGCAATAGCGAACTCCGTCGATTAGCGATTCGTAAAGTCCTTCGAAGACAACGCCTTGAATGCGAGCGTCGTCACTAACCCACGGACCAATATCAAGTGTGTGGCCATCCCCAAAAGAGACGTCACAAGCCATGCGAGCAACATCGGTGATTACGGTTCGAACCCAGCGTTCATCATCGCACGATATCAGCAGTTCGTAACGTCCGGAGTGACTAGGCCGTTGTTCAGCCCGAACCGCCAACTCGCACGTGACGTAAGTCTTGATTGGATGGGTGGAGTCGTATCCAATCGTGCAAAAGCTGGGCGGTCCACCGGCATCAAATCCAATGACTGCCGTAATCGTGTCTGCATCAATCGCGCCAATGGATGTTTCCAATGGTGCGAAGAGCTTCGAGTAAAAGGAGTTGTAATCCATAGAACGAGACCCTCGACGTGGAGAGGACACTCACACCATCGGGATCTCATACCCCTTGCGTTTTTCGCGGGCGAAGAACGCGGCGGCTTCCGGGTCGCCGGTGATTTGTTCGGCCTTCGGGTCCCAGTTGATGACCCGGTTCAGTCGCGCGGCGATCGCGCTCAGGTGGCAGCTGTTCATTGTCTCCAGGTGTGAATACACATCCGAGACCGGCAGGCCCCCTTCGGCGATGCAACGGTAGAAGTTGTTCTTGTGGCCTTCGTACGGCTTGCCTTTGTACAGCCGTTCGACGTCCTCCTGCGTGAACTGGCCGTCGTCCCAGTTCTCGTCGATCGGCTGGCCGGTGATCTTCCCCCGGTTGACGAACATGCGGCCTTTGGTCCCCTCGAAGAGGACGCCATTGTCGCCACGGCTGGTCACGATCATCTCGATGCCATCCTCAAACCGGGCGACGACCGCGTAGTCGTGTGAAGTGTTGTAGCTGTCGTCGACGGTCGCATAGCCGTGCTCGTAAGGGACCGGGTGCTGTGCATCAGTTCCGTCGAAGGAGACGGGCCCCTGTCCTTCGCCGTTGCGGTCGAGAGCCCACAGGGCGATGTCGACATGATGGGCGCCCCAGTCGGTGAATTTTCCGCCCGAGTACTCGTACCACCAGCGGAAATTGTTGTGACAGCGCTCGGTCCGGTAGTCGACGACGGGCGCCTGACCAAGCCAGCGTTCCCAGTCCAACTCGCGAGGCACCTCCGCCTTGTCGAACGGCCCGCCGACGTCGCCACCTCCCACGCTGACCGTGACTTTTTTGATATCGCCCAGCAATCCCTTCTGCACCATGTTGACCGCCCGCAGGAAACGGTCCTTGTCGCTTCGCTGTTGGGTGCCGATGAAGAACACCTGATCCTTGTGCTTCTGACAGGCTCTGCGGATGAGCTGATTCTCTTCGAGCGTCAGCGTGAGCGGCTTCTGGCAGAAAACATGCTTGCCCGCTTCGAGGGCTTCGATGGCGATCTTCACATGCCAGTGATCGGGCGTGCCGATGCTCACCACGTCGATGTCATCCCGGTCCAGCACCCGGCGGTAGTCGGTACAGGCGATCGCCTGCCGATGTCCGATCGAGTCCTGCCCGATCGCCCGCCCGGCATGACTGCCGTCCAGGTCACAGCAGATCAGCACATCCCCGAACGCCATATGATCGCGAGCATCCCACGTCCCCATGCCCCCCAGCCCAATCTGCCCCACCCCCGGCCGGTCATTGGGCGAGTTGTTCGCAAACGACGCCCGCGACCACGCAAACACCGGCATCACAGCCGCCCCGGCAGAGGCGAGAACAGAATTTTTGAGAAAGTCACGACGCGATGAAGAGGACATGGACGAGGCTCGAATTCACAGAGATAACTGATGAGGAACGTTGAATCTAAGCCATTAAACGACGCTGGACAAGCACTGAGCTCTTTTTGTGTCCGACCGCCTACACCTGATTGAGTGCTGGTCGTGCCACTGTTTCGGCCGGGCTGGGAGAGCGTTCTCTCACGGTTCAGCACGGCTTGCCCGGCCGAAGCAGTGATAAGCGCGCGGTTGACGCGGGCTGTCGGCCAGTCAAGCAGTGGCACGTCTTCTGTGATTTGTTCGCTGCCGACCCGCGTTACTCTTGAATGCGGACCATGCTGTCGCAGTCGACGTACTTGTCGTTGCGGAACGCGTCGCGGGGGTGGGTACCTTCCATTGGGAAGTTGTGCTTCGTGCCGGCTGAAGTTTGCGAGTCCGGCGACCTGCGGGTGACCAGCGAGCGTCGGATGGCTCACGAGAATGAACCGCGGAGATCGCAGGGGGCGCAGAGATTCAAAGTGAACACCTCATCGTTCTCCGCGACCTCTGCGGTTCATCCCATGCAACGTGGGCGATTCTCAAAAACTTTGAGATTCTTTTTGTTGGGGGTGTAAGGGTCTGCGATTCCAGTCGTATTTGTGTGTGAATAGACGAACTGGGTTAGAGTCGTCGGGTATGCCCGGCGGCTCACGTCGATGACTTGTGGCTGCTCCGTCCGCTGACGTGGCGTGTGGCGGAGTCACGTTCGCGAACACGTCAAGTCAACGACCATGGCCACGACGCCTGATCCAGCCACCCGTCTGTTCACCACGGGCCGGCCGGTCCGGTTTTTTCTGGTTGATTGGATGATCAGATGAATCGTTTTCAGTGATCAGTTGTCAGTTTGACTGGCACGTCAATTTGGCTGAGGGCATTGGCAGACACGGGGTTCGCTTCCTGATGGTCGGGGCACTGGTGTCGTGATGCGCGTCAGGTTGTTGCCTGTCGTTCGAGAGTTATGAGGTCGAGTGTGGGGCATTCGACGTTGGCGTTCATGCGCTCGACAGCTGAGGCGTCTTTGAAGCCGATGCCGGTCAGCAGGCAGACGATCGGAGCGTCGGCGGGTACTTCGCTTCGTTCGACGGCTTGCAGAGCGCCGGTGAGGGCGACAGCCGCGGCTGGTTCGACGAACAGGCCTTCCTCGCGGGCCAGACGTTTCTGCACGTGCCAGATTGCCTCGTCAGTGACGGTGTGACCCGTGCCGCCGGTCGGGCGGCAGGCTTCGATCGCGAGGTGCCCGTCAACGACTCTCGACACTTGCAAGCCGCTGATCTTCGAGGTGCATTCGACGTTGCGTGCCCGGTCGCGTCCTTCCCGCAAGGGCGTCGCAATCGTGTCGTTCCCCTCCGGTTGCACACAATGTACGGCCGGGCTGCGTTCGAGGCGTCTCTGCTCGACCAGTTTGGCGAAGCCTCGCGCCGTCGCGACGCAGAGTCCGCCGCCACCCGACGGCACGAACACATGCTCGACTTCGGGCAGTTGCTCGCCCAGTTCGAAGCCGACCGTTTCGAGACCGCTCATCCCTTCGGGACAGAAGACGTATCCACTCACCTGCAGCGCGCAGCCCGGTTGCCGACCCATCTGCTTGAGCGCCCGGAACACTCGTTTGTCGACGTCCGGATCAAGTCCGAACTTCTCCACTTTGTAGATGCCGGCTCCGTAGGCGAGCATCTGCAACAGCTTGCCCAGCGGGGCCACTTCGACAATCGCTATGGACGATGTGATCCCTGCTGCTGCCGCGTAGGCCGCGAGCGATGCTCCCGTGTTGCCACTGGAGGTGGCGATGATCTCACTCTCCCCCGCTTGTAACATGTGTGAGACGGCTGCCGCTGCGAACCGGTCCTTGAACGACCCGGTCGGATTCGTACTCTCCAGTTTGAAGTGCAGATTCGGTAGACCCGCATTCGGTCCAATGCTCCGCGACCTCACGAGCGGCGTGTTCCCCTCACCCAGCGTGATGCGATGGTGCGAATCGACGGGAGCGATCCAGTCTGCATACTTCCAGATACTCATGGGGAATGTCGAGTGTCGAAGGTGGAATGATGCGACCGGAAGTCAATCATCGGTGACGGCGAAGCTCACGTCGAGGACGACGCCGACGGATTCGCCGGATCGGACTCGGGGGAACGTGCGCTGCACGAGAACGATGCCGTCGTGCTCGGATGCGATCGAGTGAGGTTGCCCGGTGACCATGTCATACACCGTGCCGAAGGTCTCGCCTTTCGTGATTCGGTTACCCAAGTCTTTCGCAGGCTCAAAGAATCCATCGACAGGCGACGGATGACAGACCTGCATGTGACCCGACGACGGTCGCGGGTCTTCGACGATGTACTCGACCTGACATGAGGGGGCGTCTCGCGTGAGCATGCCGAGTTCGGACATCACATTCAGGCAACCATCGACATAGGCTTGCACGCCCTTTGATACACACGATGCTGCACCGAGATACTCGCAGTAGATCGCCGGCACACCCGCATCACGGGCAACGGAGAGTGAACGGCCTTCAAGATTCGCACACGTGCCCCAGACAATCAGCAGATTGAATGCACGTGCCATGCGACGCTGAACATCGAGGACGAGCGCATCCTGGTGAAGCACATAACCAGTGAGCGGATGCACGGAGAACTCAGTCCCGCCGGTGTGCAGGTCGATGTAGTAGTCGGCCTGCCGGATCAACTCGCTGAGCGCGTGAGCTGTCTGTTCTGTGACCGATCCATCGCGACGTCCAGGGCAGGTGCGAGCGAGATCGAGGTCATCCTCGGCGCAGCGATACCCCCGCAGAAACGCGGCTTCGTTGACGATCGGCACGCACGTCAACCGGCCTTGCAGTCCATCAGCATGTGAACCATTACGAGTGAACAATTCGATCAAGCGACGAATGGCAGCGATCGGCTCGAACTCGTCTCCATGCACGCCGCCCGTGATCAACAGGTGAGGACCGTCGCCTCCAGAGAACGTGTGAGTCCTGAGCTGCATTACTGTCTGGATCGCCAGTCCTTGTAACGGAAGCAGCCGTCGACGGCGAGCACCGAGCCGGTGATGTACTCGGCTGCATCACTGCACAGAAACGTCGCCGCCTTGCCGATCTCCTCCGGTCGCCCAAGTCGTCCCCACGGGAGCTCCCGGCCACGTTCACGGATCTCTGCCTCGCTGAAGGCGACATGCTCGCCGGGGGTGTCGATCCAGCCGGGCTCGATTGCGTTCACGTTGATGCGGTGCTGCGAGAGTTCGACAGCGATCGAGCGCATGAAGTGATTGAGGCCGGCTTTTGCGGCACCGTATGCACAACACAGAGCAATCGGCAGCTCCGCCTGCACACTGGAGATGAACACGATCTTGCCGCCTGCATCACGTTCGACCATGTGCCGCGCGACGAGCTGGCTCATGTGGAAGCCACTCGTGAGTGTCGCTTGAACTGTCTTCTCGAACTCACCTGGATCGTACTTGAGGAATGTTTCCCGACGGCTGTAAGCCGGGTTGCTGACGAAGATGTCCAGATGATCGACCGCATCGAGAGCCTGAGCCACGATGGCTTCGCAACCTTCACGAGAGAACACGTCGCCGGCGATCGTGTGACACTCCCGACCGAGACTGCGAATCTCCTCAGCTGTCAGTTCAAGGTCGGGGCTGCCGGGGCGGTCGTTGATGATCAGGTCTGCCCCGTGCCGCGCGAGTTCGAGCGCACACCCCTTGCCGATGCCGCGACCGGCTCCAGTGACGAGGGCAGTTTTGCCGGTGACGTCCATCAATCAGATTCCCCGTGAATGATCCAATATCAGTCGAAGGCCGCGATGCTCGACTTGAGCATGTTCATGATGGCCCCGAATTCGCCGCCGTGGTTGAGGAGTTGGCCCCCCTGCTCGCGACGGCGTTTGACGTCTTCGGGCGTCGCACACGGGAGGCCCCACGCCTTGCCGTGCTTCTTGCAGGCCGCTGCAACTTGCTCAATCGCATCTTCGAGAGTCAGATCGCCGTCGTGATGTTTGAGTCGCAGGCCGAGATCACCCGGTCCGACAAAGATGCCATCCACTCCCTCGACGGCGGCGATGGCATCTGCATTGGCGACCGCTTCGGGCGTTTCGATCTGCACGACGAGAAACGTTTGCTGGTTCACCTCAGCGAGATATCCGTCTGCTCCATTCACGTAGAAGTCAGCATCGAGACCAGCTCCGTCGAGGCCGCGGTCGCCGATCGGCGGGAACTTGACGGCATCGACGAGCATCGACGCTTTTTGGGGCGTACTGACGTGCGGGATCATCAGGCCGGCGGCACCGTCCTCGAAGTAGCGGTACAAGCCGGTTTTCTCCAACGTGGGAGCGCGGAGCATGATGTCGATATCGAACAGATGCGAGAAGGCGAGGATCGCCTGCACGTCGCGCGGGTTCCAGTGGCGATGCTCAAGGTCGAGCCAGATGCAATCGAAGCCGTAATGGGCCGCATGCTTGACGTACCCGGGGATGTAATGCCCGAGGCAACACATGCGAACGACATCGTTATCGTGAAGGCGGGCGAGGGTTTTGCTTTGTCTCATGGGGTTCTCGATGGAAGGATCAGACTGACGAGGCAGCCGGTAATAATGTTCACGGTGATAGCAGCCGGAGCGATCCATTGGAAGCTGATCGGGTCCAGATTGGTCCCCGGAACCGTGCCGAAGATCGGACCGGAGAAGGCGATCAGCACGGCTGTGATCGTGCCGACAATTGTCCCCACCCACGCCCCCAGTGGCGTCGCAAACGGCACAAACAGGGCATAAAAGAAGAGTCCAAAGATCGGCGTCGTCAGCAGGTTTGATGTCTTACTTGTGACCGAGGTGATGTTGCCCGGCACCCAGCCCATCAGCGAACTTCCGACAATCGCGATGGCTCCGATCCCGAAGGCTAACCAGCGAGCCGCGTTCACATGCTGTTTCTCGGTTTGACCCGTTTTGCCTCGCAGGCGGTCGAAACCATCAGTCATCACGACGGCTGTGATTGAGTTGACCCCCGAGTCGATGCTGGACATGGCCGCTGCAAACATGGCGGACACGACCAAACCGGACAGACCAACAGGCAAGTGATAAGCGATGAAGTGCGGGAAGGCATCGTCCCCTTGTTCATTGAGCCAGTTCTCGCTCGGGATGAATTCCGGATGAGCCTCAAAGTAGCCCAACAACGCAAATCCGACGATGCCCAGCGTCACCCCGACGATCACTCCCACAATGAGTTGCGTCGCGAAAGCCCTTCGAGCCGCTTTGACATCTTCCGTCGCCATGAACCGCTGGACCGATGTCTGATCTCCACCCGCCGTGCAAACGTACCACACGAGAAAATTGGCCATCGACCCCAGCACGGTCACACGTGTCGAAAGGTCTGACGGCAACAGCGGCTGCGTGTCCCACGTCGGCTTCCAGTCGGTCGGGAACCAACCAAAGCCCCCGAGATCGAACGTGATCAACGCGAGCACGATCAATGCTCCGCCATAGAGCAGAATTGTCTGCATCAGGTCGGTGATGATGACGGCCCGCAGGCCTCCCATCGATGTGTAGATCACGGCGATAAATCCCGTCACCAGCGCCACGACCGGAATGTACTCGTCGCCGACCCCCAGCATGATCGTCATGGCCTTGGCGGTGAGGTAGACCAGCAGTGACATCCAGACGAGCCGCAGCAATACGAACAGAAACGCTCCCAGCAGCCTCACGCTGAGGCCGAGCTTGGCCTCCAGCAACTCGTATGCACTCGTCACCTTTTGCCGCATGTAGACGGGCAGCAACACATACGCCACGATCACGTAGACCAGCGGCAGGGCCAACATGGTTGTCATGTTGATCGGCCCCTTGGCCAGCGACTCGCCCGGCATCGAGAGGTACGAGATCGTGCTCAGCAGCGTGGCGAACAACGACACGCCGACCAGAAACGGGTTCATCTTCCCGCTGCCGACGAAGTATTCTTCCGTAGAACTTTGCTGACGGCTGTAGTAGTACCCGAGCCCAATCGTCGCAGAGGCGTACACGACGATAATGGCCCAGTCGATGACAGCCAGCCCCCCGGACTGGGCGATGGCAACAAAGCGATGCGAAACCATACTCACGCCTGACGGTTGAAACAAACACAACAAACAGGCAGCATCACACCAATGGCCCGCAGGATCAAGTGACCGCGACAATCATGACCGTCCTGCGAGCGATCGCAAATCACGTTCACGTGTTAATTGCAGATCAACGCAACCGCAGAGGAAACACACATGTCACGCATTCGTATCGGTGTCACCGGCTCCGGCTTCATGGGACGAACTCATGTCGACGCGGCTCACAAGCTCGACTCGACCGAACCGGTCGCTGTCGCCGGGGGACAACGTGCGTCCCAGTTGGCGAAAGACTACAGCATCGACGTCGAGCCGGATGTGCATGCACTCGTCAAGCGAGATGATGTCGATGCAATCGTCATTGCTACGCCTCATCACTGCCATGTCGACGAAGCACTGGCAGCCGCTGAGGCGGGCAAGCATGTCCTCGTCGAGAAACCGATGGCGACCTCCGTCGAGGACTGCGACCGCATGATCGAGGTGTTCGAGCGACGCGGCCTCACACTCTCAGTCGGTTATCACCAACGGTTTCGCGACTCGAACCTCAAGACGGGTGAACTCCTCCGCTCCGGAGCCATCGGCACGGTCCGCTGTATTCAGATGTCGGCCCTGTTCGACATCACGACCATGCGGGATGACGAAGGCTTTGGCGGGAACTGGGACTGGTGGAAAGATCCTCGCAGTCTGGCTCACCTCATCAACAGCGCCCCTCACAACATCGACCTCTGCCGCTGGTGGCTGGGGACCGAAGTGACGAGCGTCGCCGCCCGCTGTGGCACATTCCGGGAGGAGAACCCGAACGAGAACACGACCATGTCGCTCATCACGTTTGCAGATGGCACCATGTCGACCTTCTGGTCGTCGAGCGTCGTCCCCGCTCCCGGCTTCGAGGGCGAGGCGTTCCGTTTCCGCATCATGGGCGACGAAGGCGTGATCGACCTCGACCCCTTCGGCCAACTCCGCCTCGGACAGGACGGCGACTCGACCGTCGTCTACGAGCAACCCTCCGTCGGTCACGACGATTCGAACGCCGCCTTCCAGATGAATCGCATGCAGGCCTACTGCGACCAGATGCAGGCATTCGTCAATACGATCCAGGGATCACCCGGCGGCGAAGGCACCCCCGCCGACGGCCGAGCAGGTGTCGCGACCGTGCTCGCCATGCTCGAATCCTCACGCAGCAACGAAGTCGTGCCGTTGGTGTGAAATCGCGACTCCCAAGTCGACGGCTCCGCCGTCGAACGATGACTCACAAATCATCGATTCTTCTGATTCGACCGACGACAAAGTCGTCGGCTTGGGAATTAGCGAATGCACTTCAGCGCCGCACGCGTGCGGATGAACAGGGAATTGTCAGCAATCGCGGGTGAGCCGAGCACTGATGATCCCATGTCGTTCACCGCAAGGATGTCCAACTCGGGCGCGCTGCGCAAGACGACCACCTTGCCGTTTGCTCCGGCAATGTAAATCTTGCCGTCGCCGGAGACGGGAGAGGCGAAATACTCACCTGCGTTCTTGATCCGTTTCGGACCGAAGAGCTGTTCGCCTTCATTGATCTCAAAGCAGGTGGCGATACCGCCCTCCTTGATCAACAGCATGTGGTCGTCGACCACGATCGGGGAAACGATATGGTCCGTGTATTTGGTTTCGTGTTTCCAAAGGACGTGTGTGTCGGTGACGTCGCCGCGGCCGCCCCCTTTGACGGCAATGATGAACTCGTCCGCCGGGTCGGTCGCATCGTACGAGGCACCTGCGAAGTTGTCCGGACTGAGGAAAGCGAGATCGAGTTCTTCGCCGACGAGTGCGCCGTCGCCATCCTTGTCGCCCCGACCAAACGTCTTCTCGAAGAATGCCTCCGGAACCTTCCGTTCGCCGACAAATCCCTGAACCTCTTCCCTGGTCAGTCGTCCGTCGCTGTTGCCGGTGTCGGCCTGATCGACCGACACAAGCCATTGATTGGCAATGCCTCCGCTTTGCAGCGAGATGTAGATGATGCCGTCGCGTG
>JAGQPX010000225.1:23500-27806 GCA_020426505.1 Planctomycetaceae bacterium
GTCTCGCAGATGACCGGGTGCGAGTAGTTGACCGCCATGTCGCGGCGTTCGTCCTTCCACTTGAGTTCGCCCGTCCGTTTGTCCCACGCATAGATCGCCGGGTTGAGGTCGTCGTCCTGACAGAAGACCAGAAGGTCCTTGTAGAGAATGGGAGACATGCCGGCTCCCCACTTGAACACGAAGTAAGGCACCGGCAGTTCTTTGTGCCAGACGTCCTTGCCCGTCTTCGCATCAAGGGACACCATGCCGAGTGTGCTGAAGTAGAAGTAGACCCGTTCATCGTCCGCACAGGGGGTCGTCGCAGCGTGCGAGTTGGTGAGGTGGATCTCGTCCCGGTCGCCGATGGGCCACTTCCGCATCCAGAGTTGATCGCCAGTCTGAGCGTCGAACGCGTACAGAGCGATGTCATCCTCGCCGACCATGGCTGATGTAAACACGCGCCCGTCGGCCACGACCGGACAGCCGATGCCGTCCCCCAGATCGACCGACCATGCAACATTGTCCGTTTCCGAGAACTCGACCGGCAGATTGGTCGACGTCTCAGAAACCCCCGCGCAATTCGGCCCCCGAAACTGCGGCCAGTCCTCCGCATACAGGGGGAGTGAAACGGACAAAACGAGGAAGGTTAATCCGGTCAATCGAGACATGTTCGACTCCAGAGAAATGTTCGTCAGGTTAGCCGGGTCATTTGATTTCGAAGATCGCCTCGACCTCGACGGCGGCACCGGTCGGCAGGGCGGCGAAGCCCAAGGCGCTGCGGGCGTGATAGCCGTCCCCCTCCTTGCCGAAAATCTCGTGCAGCAGATCGGAGGCACCGTTGATCACGAGGTGCTGATCGGTGAAGTCAGGAGCCGAGTAAACGCAGCCGAGCAGCTTGACGACCTTGAGTCCATCGAGCGTGCCGTGCGTGTTGTGCACCGACTGCAGAATCTTGGTCGCACAATCCTTCGCGGCCTCGTAACCCTGCTCGACCGTCAGCCCGCCACCCAACACCCCCTTGAGGTCACTCGTGTGACCGGACGTGATCAGCTGATTGCCACTCTTGATACACAGGTTGAGATATCCCGGCGTCTGCTCAGGAAACTCGATGCCCAGATTCTTTGCACGTGCTTCTGCACTCATACGGTTGTCTTTCAATGATGAATATCTCGATGGACTGTTGCTCTCCACGATACACCGACGCGGCCTGTTACTCCACCTTCGGAGACTTTTCGATCGTGGTCAGAGTCGCAGACGCGTACCCCCGTTCGAGGAATGAACGTTCGACGAAGCAGGCTCCCTGCGTGCTGGGGAGGTACAGATCCTCGTCGCCGTCGCCATTGAGGTCAGCCATGATTGTGCGCGGCTGAATGATGGGCGGCAACTCGACCTCCTGCCCGGAGGCGAATCGAGAGACTCCCTTCTCCCCCGTGTTGAGAAACACCTGCACGCGACCGTTGGCCGCGCTGGCGATGACGTCCGGCCAGCCGTCATGATTCCAATCGGTCGCATCAACCAGTCCGCGAATACCGAGGTTGCCAATCTCGACGGGTGCTGCGAACACCGGGACCTGCGAATCCGCATCCACTGGTCCCGAGCTCTTGAAGTGACGGATGATGCCGTAGGTGTCGCCGACCACCAGGTCCCGCTGTCCATCGCGATCGAAGTCATCAACCGTGAACACCGTGCGTGCCCCCTGGAGTGCGTCGAAGTCGGTCTCCGTGTCCTTGTTGATCGGACCGACCTTGATCAACTCACCATCGGTGTGAGCAAAACGGACCCCCTCCACGTCGAAGTGTCGTTCATCATTGGTCGAAAGATTGCGGTGGAACCAGATGTGTCCGAACCAGTCGCCGAACAGCACGTCCAATCTGTCGTCCTGATCAAAGTCATCGAGGAACGGCCAGAACCAGTCATCACCCATGTGCGAAGGATGCTCAATGTACTCATCACGCGGCAACACTCTCTCCGTCTTGTCCCAACGATAGGGGTTGCCGTCGCCCGCGTTCAGCCGGACCGTGTAGTTGCGGATGAGGTCGAGATCGCCATCCTCATCCCAGTCTCGGAATTGGTCGGCTGCCACCCACGCATTCCCCCACGGCACTTGGATCGGCTGCACGTCCACCTGAAACAAAGGGGCACTCGCCGTGCCCGTGTTCTCCATCAGGTAGATGTCGGCCCCCGTGCTCACGACCAGATCGAGATCACCATCGGCGTCCCAGTCAGCCGCGCGCGGGGTCGCCAGTCGCCCGCGAGGAAACGTCCCCTCACGTGGGAACTCGCTCAGTTGTAAGTCTGTCTGCGAGATGCTGCCGACGTAGAGCTGGAGAAACGTGTCTTTATGCAGTTCGGCTTCCCCCGGTTGCAGATGCATCGGCATGTTGCCCGACATCAGATCAAGGTAACCGTCGCCATTGATGTCCACAATGCACGGAGCCGCACACCAGTGTCCCACGTTGAGCGGCTGCCCGTCTGCCTCCAGCGGTCCACGAAACTTGAGTAACGGCGTGCCATCATCTTCTCGACCCGTGTTCTCGTAGAGGAACACCCGCCCAGTGACATAGCCGCCCAGTAACAGGTCGATGTCGCCGTCGGCATCCCAGTCGACCGTCTCCGGCACCGGGTAATAGTCACGCTTGAATACACCCTCACTCCCCCGTGCGAGCGGCTTGAACGGCACCTCCAGCGGCTCGCCGTCGATCTCCACGAGTCCCTCGCAGGCGAAGCGACGGTCGTCATTCGTGCCGACGTTGCGATAGAACAGCAGTCGGTTCCAGTGCGTCCCCACGAGCAAATCGCGACGCCCGTCGCCATCCCAGTCGACCACTTTGGGAGCCGAACCTGTGCCCGCGTCGAGCGGTTGTCCGTCGGCGTTCTCAACGAATCGACAGAAGCGAAACTCCGGCCGCTCACGTGTGCCGAGATTAGGCCAGACAAAGATGTGCCCGTAGCTCTCGCCCGCGATGATGTCGACCAGTCCGTCGCCGTTCCAGTCGTCGAGATCAATCCGTGTGTGTTCGACACCCATCGTCGACGTGCCGACCTTGTCACAACGGGGCGTGCCATCCCCCACCCATGACCGGGGCGGCAGACGATCCGGCTGCGACCCCTCCGGCAACAGATCGAAGTAGATGCCGTAGGTCGACGTGACGCCCCTTCGGGACTTGGCCAACCAGACCAGCCGTCCGCGTTGCCAGTCGCCCAGCACATTGTAGAAGTATCCGCCTCGTGTGCGGGGTCGCCTCACGATGCGGCCCTTGGTCCGCGAGACAGCATCCGCCATCTCCGGAAACTCATACGCGATCGCAGCGTCATACCAGCGGAAGGGCAGATCGAAGTCGGACAGTCCATACGCGTACGAGTCCGAATCGACTGGCAGTCCAGACTTGGCCTCATGCTCGATCACTTGCAACGTCGACAGGTCGGGCGTCCGCTGCACACCGATCGAACTCAGCTGTTCAACCAGGTCGATCTGCAACTCAGCCGGACGTTCGTCCCGCTCGACCGTCTGCTGATCATCAGAACCAACCTCGACCAGCAACCGATACATTCCCTTCCCCGCCCAGGGAATGTCAGCCGCATCAGCCTTGGCGACCGCCATAGACATCACCGCGAGCGTCACAGTGAACCACCGACAGCTACCAGTCTCCACCATCTCTCACTCCGCATGCCAGAATCAGTTTGGCTCATATCAAACAGCATACCAGATCATGCGTCTTGACCTGTGCAGGTTGAAGTCTGCTTGGCCCGACGACTGTTCTTGGGGGATCGGCCCGTTCTGTCATATCCGTGCCATCCGTGAAATCTGTGGTCAGATCATTTAACCACAGATTTCACGGATGGCACGGATTGAGTCTCTGTTGAGCGTGCTCAACATGCGGCGTATGCTGACAGCCTGAGTCAGAACATCCGTCTGCTTGCTTAATTGCTCCGAGGTCGCCCATGTCAGAACCGATCAAAGTTGCATTGCTGTCCCACGCTGGCGGAGCCCATGTGGGGGCTTATCTCTCTGCTTTGGCGGAGACCGAGGCGTGCGGCAGTGTGGTGTTGGGGGACCCGGACGGTCGTTGGGAGGCCGAGTGCCGCGAGAAACTGGGCGACAAGCTGACAAAGGTCTATCGCGATGTGCCGCAGTTGCTCGACGTCGAGCAGCCCAAGCTGGCACTCATCTCGATGGAAGCGAAGGTCGCACCGCCTGTGATCAACGCGGCTCTGGAGGCCGAATGTCATGTCTTCTCCGAGAAGCCCGCTTGTGTGCGGGTGGCCGACTTCGAGCCGCTGGTCGAGAAGGCGGACAGCAAGCATCGCTACCTGATGCTGGCGCTCG
>JAGQPX010000031.1 GCA_020426505.1 Planctomycetaceae bacterium
AATCCAGGTCGGATGAGCCACTAGAAGACTCCCTCTGAGGTCCCGCAGTATTCGACCGTGAACCGAGTCGTAAGGACGTGAGTCCTTCCCAAGGTCTGACAAGTGCTCTTGACTGCCAGATTGAGACAGAAATCGGCGGATCGGACAACGGATGAGGTGAGAGGAATTTCAGGTCCCTTGGGCCATAAGTCACCCGGGACTTGACAATCGGCGCGAATGGCCCGCGACATGCGGATGGGACCTGGAAGGTCTCAACCGCAGCAGAAAAGGAACGAAATCTCCCAAACCTACACTGTGCTAATGGGCGATAAACAGTCAGACGACCGAATCGAATTTTCCCAAATTTTTTAGGAAAACGGCATCGCCACCATTTCCAACGACATCCGTCGAACGCTATGATCGACAATGTCCCAAACTCGGTTGCCCATCCGTTAGTGGTCTCTTTTCTGGTTTCCATTCTCGATCGTATGGGCGTTGAGGACAGCATGTCTGTGGAGATTGAAATCCTGTGGGGTTCTCGTCTCCGTTCTTTGTTCTTTTCCCTAAGGAGAACGTCTTATGAAGGTAAAGGTGAACAAGAGGCTCCGAGGCTGGCGAGCGTTTACGCTCATTGAGCTGCTCGTCGTGATTGCGATCATCGCAATCCTGATCGCTTTGCTGCTCCCTGCTGTTCAGCAGGCACGTGAAGCCGCCCGCCGCACGCAGTGCCGAAACAATCTCAAGCAGATCGGCCTTGCGTTCCACAACTACCACGATGTCTTTGGCCGATTCGCTTCATGCTTCTCGGCGAATGCTGGTGCCTCAGTGTTCGACATCGGTGAAGGCCCCGGCCCCCGCACCGATGCGGTTGCTGACGGCAACATTCACACTTGGGCCGAGCGGATCCTTCCGTATTTGGATCAGGCGAACGTCTACAACGGGATTAACTTTAGCTATGCGATGGGTTCGGGCGATGCCGATCTCACTGCGGGCGTTCCGACTCAGAACGCTGCACAGGGTAATGCTCCCTATGCTGGTGCTCATGCGACGGACACGCTGACGGCTGTAATTCCCGCCTATATCTGCCCTTCGGCGCCACACGCCGGTGATCAGATTGATCCCTACCTGGACGACTGGCTCGCTGACGGCTACGGAACCACCATCTACTATGGTGGTGGCGTGCTTGACTACGGGCCGTTGGCTGACTGGCTGTCCGCTGACCTCAATGGTGGTCAGGGTATCCTCGACTTTGAGCATGGTGTTGGCGAAGCTGGTTCTGATGGTATTAAGATCGGTCAGGTCACCGACGGTACGTCGAATACCTTCATCCTCGGCGAGCACAGCTCACCGAATTCAACTGAGTGGGTGTTGGGCAAGCCGCTCCAGCCGCTCTCGGACGAGCAGGTTGGTCTGATGGGTCCTTCTTGGTACGACTGGCAGTGGAGCTGTGGTCACTTCTGGCGTGCACTTGCACCTGGAGCCTGTAACGGTGACTATCCAACGACCTGTCCTGGCGGTCGTCCCGGTGGCTCTTGCCTGATCAACTGCAACAGCAAATGGAACTATTACAGCTTCCATGTCGGTGGTGCCCACTTCGCGTTTGCTGATGGTTCTGTTCAGTTCCTCAATGAGAACATGGACACGAACACTCTTATCAGTATCCACGGCTTCGCTGATGGTGCTGTTGTTGAGTTCTGATTGATGGCCAGCGAGCGATCATTCGTTCGCCTGAGTTTGATGATTTCCACCAGCTCGGCCCATGCCGGGCTGGTGGCGTTTCTGGGGTTTCAAAACAAGTTTACGCTAATAGTCATGCGAGGGAAGATGATGGTTTTTCGTCTGAACGGTTTTCTTTTGCTTTCCACCATGGTGTTTCTTGTTGGGTGTGGTGGGGGAAGAGATGTTGGCAAGGCGGAGTTGGAGGCGATGGCGGGAAAGCCCCTTGAGGAAACGGTCCCGGTGTCGGGAACTGTCACAGTCGGCGGTTCACCAGCAGCGGATGTGAAGATCTTCGCGTACACACAGTCGAGTGGTATGGACCCGGTTGCCGAAGCCAAATCTGCGTCGGATGGCAAATACTGCTTTACGACCTATGCTCAGTGCGATGGAATACCGCCAGGTGAGTACAAGATTGGGTTCGCCCAGATTCCGAACGAGGGGAAGGGCAAGAAAGCTGGTGAAGACCTTCTGGGTGGGAAGTATCGCAATCCGATGAAAAGTGGTTTCGATTTGACTGTGCAGAGCGGGACTCCTCAAGAGGGGGTCGATTTCGCCCTTGAGTCCGGCGGTTGAGATCGTCGTGGCTTGGTCCAGATGTCGTTCTTGGAGGTGACGGCAGCGAATGCCCGGGGGGGATTCGTGGTCTGTGCGGAGGTCAATGTCGTACAACAAAGGGATCCCCGTTTCTGCCTTGATGCACTTGACAGGCCATGAGAGTTCACCGAACAGAGATGTGGATTGCCACAACCGCGATGGTCCGTCGTTGCCACCGTAGTTCGTTTGCGCTAAAGGTCTTCCGTGTCTGCCACCGCAGCTGAATCAGCACGTCAGGGGACGGCATCGTTGACTTCGGCCCGCCGTTGGATGATCAACTGGCGGGTTGACGCGTTATTGATCCTTCTTACGCCACTGCTGGCGATCCCTGCGGTGATGACGCTGTCTTCGCCTTCGGTTGGGGTCGAGGCTGCGACGATCTCACTGATTGTGACTGCGTTCTTTGCGACCGGGCATCATCTGCCGGGGATGATCAGGGCATACGGCGATCATGATCTGTATCAGCGGTTTAAACTGAGATTCATCCTCGCTCCTCCACTGGTCTTCCTGGCGTACTTTCCACTCTATCACTACCACTTCGGCCTGTATCGCCTCATCATTCTCGTTTGGGCGACCTGGCATGGGTTCATGCAACTCTACGGGTTCGTCAGGATCTATGACGCCAAGGTGGGATCCACGTCGAAGGCGACTGCGAACTGGGACTGGCTGGTGTGTCTGTGCGGCTTTGTCACGCCTCGTCTTCTGCGCCCTGAGCAGGTGTCAAACACGTTGAACCATTGGTACTCGGTCGGCGGCTTTACGATTTCTCCCGGAGCGTTGAACGTGGTTCGCTGGGGTGCGATCGTAAGCTGCGTCGTTGTGCTGATCGGGTTTTCCGTCAATTACCTTCTGCAATTGTACCGAGGACCCAAACCGAATCCGTTGAAGTTAGTGATGCTCGCCAGCGGCATCGGTACCTGGTGGTTCGCCATGTGCTACGTGGAAGAACTCATCTTGGGCATTGCCCTGTTTGATATCTGCCATGATGTCCAGTACTTGGCTATCGTCTGGCTCTACAATTGCCGCCGTGTCGATTCAGACTCTCAGCTCAACAGCTTCATGCGGTACGTGTTCCGGCGCGGGATGGTCCTGCTGTATCTGGGGCTGATCGTCGCATATGGTGCCCTCGGACTGGTTGCCCCACTCGTGTCGCACGCTGCGGTCAGCAGGGTCTTTTACGCAATCCTGTTCACCTCGACGATCCTGCATTACTACTACGATGGCTTCATCTGGAAGATGCGGGAGCCAGCCAATCAGGAGAATCTTGGTCTCAGCAAAGGGTCATCAGATTCGTTGGCCCGATGGATGACAGGTGCCAAATCGGTCCATAATCTGAAATGGAGTTTCGTGATTACGGTGCTGGGGTTCATGTTCCTCTCCGACTACACGAATCCCCCTTTGACCACGAGTCAAGCTCAAAGTCTCGAGCGAAGTTACGTCAATACCCTCGTTGGCACGCCGACGCTTCCTCAGTCAGATGAAGAAAAGAGCTGGTTGATCGAGAAATTCAATCGGACTCAGGAGATCGCTGCGACAGTTCCAGACGACAAGAGTGCACAAGTGCAAGCTGCCGTCATGTTGGCGAACTTCGGTCGCAATGACGAAGCAGTGATTCGACTTGAGGAGATTCTGCGTGAGCATCCCGACTATCGAGACGCACAAATCGTCCTCGCTGACATCCATTTCTATCGAGGTAACCTCGACCAAGCATCTGCACGATACGAGTCGGCACTGTCATTGTCAAAGACGGGGAAAGATCGTTCAGTCATTCAATTGAAGCTCGGGGAGATTGATCTTCGTCGAAAAGATATCGTTGCCGCAGAGAACAGATTCCGACAGGCAATGAAGGACGACCCTGAGCTTGCCGAAAACGTCAAAGCACTTGAGGATGGCAAGTCTCGCCCATCCACAACTTTGGATGACGCGTATTCCAGTCCCTGACCCGTGCAGGAACGTTCGGTGCAGCGTCCATGCAAGGTCGCTATTTCTCCCAGCGTATGTTGAAAAGGAACGCGGAATACCTCTGGTCCGGGTCATCGTCAGTCATTCGTTGGCAGACTCCGGCACGTCGATGTTTTGTGTGCAGTCGACGAAGAACCAGAGAATCCCGCAGATCACATACAAAAAACCAACCAACGTGAACAGCGGCGTGAAGTTGGTGAGGGTCTGCATTTGCCCGTCGACAATGGTCGTTGTTGTGAAATAGTGCCACGGGCACTTTGGTGTAGCGGCGTTTGGACGCCGAAATGCCTACGTTTCACGCTCGGTCCGCCGCTGGGGACGCTACACTTATCTGTCCCCCGCTATAGTCCAGTATTGGCCCGAAAACGAGTGGCATCACGAGAGCACCTGCGTTGCCTGCCATATTCATGATGCTGAACACCGTTGCAGCGAAGCGGCCTCCGATGTCTGTGCAGGTACCCCAGCCGGTCGGTTGGGTCCAGTCGGTGAAGAACTTCACGAACATCAATCCGACGGAGACGCGCTCCGGCGTCGGTTGACTGATCGCACCCCAAAGACAGACCGCAGCGATCACCTTTCCCGAGATGCCGACCAGTGAGCGGCCCCAGCGACTGCCGATGCGGCGCACGAGCAGATCGTTGAGGAACCCGCCGGTCACCCCACCCAATGCCCCACCTGCCAACGGCAAGGCAACCAGCCAGCCGAGTTCCGCCATGTCCTCAATACCCAACGACACGAAGAAACTCCCCATCACGAGCGTGTAGACTACGTCCGCCCCGGCGTTGAGGAATTGTGAGACCACCATCACACGAAGTGTTCCATTTTGGAGAGCACGCTTCATCGAAATGACGCCCCGCAGGACTTCCCCGGTCCGTTCAACACCGCGGATCAGTTTTCGCTCAGCCTCGTTGGCGCGAGGGTCCTCCTCCGGTGAGTTGCGAAATGTCATCAGGAAGAGGAGTGCGAAGAGCACTCCGGGGATCGAGAGGACGACGAGTGCGGCCCGCCAGGAGAACCCGCACCAACCCATTAAGACAGTGCCCATCAGGATGGAGGCAACAGCTCCTCCGCCCCGACCGCAAAAGCTGGCGACCCAACCCTGGACCTTCGTACGGTTCGCACGGGGGAACCACGTTCGAGTGACGTTCCCAAGAGCCGGATACGCCCCCGTCTGAGCTGCTCCGAACAGCAGCCGTACGCCCCCCAAGCCATAGATGTTGGCCGTCACCCCATGCAAGGGTAGCGTCAACGACCAGACGAGCACGATCACCACCAGTACGAAGTGCGGCCCGAATAGGTCGATCACCACCCCACTCGGAATCGAGCCGAAGGCATACGTCGCATAAAACGTGGTCCCCAGTGCCTCCAGCGTCGTGTTGCTGAATCCATACTCCGCCTGCAACTCCGGCCGAATCAGGTTCCACGTATAGCGATGAAGGTAAAGCAGAAACGAAGTCGCTGATGCCAGCCAGAAGACCACGTGTCGCCGACCCGTAGGTACATCGTTCGTTCGAGCATTGGTCATTGAACCGCCCTCATTGCACAAGCGTCGCCGGACGGCTCACGATGATGACAAAGCCAACGCGAGGTCACCAGTCTGACGGACTAGGACGTGGACTCCATACCGCTGTCAAAATATTCGGGTCCACCTCCGTATTCGCGGACGTGGTCATTCATCAACTTGGGGATTGGGTGAGACACAACGTTGCCTAAAGTGCCTTGGCAGGCTCTTTGCGTCCGATGCCTCCGGTGCAGGTGAGTGTTCGGCCATCGTCGAAATCGATTTTCAGTGACTTCTCGTCAAGCATCTGGACATCCTGTACGTTGGTTGATTCGTAGTAATCCCTCAACTCCCATGTGACCGATGACACGAGCCCACTTCGTGACTTTCGAGTAATCCGCAGTCCACCATGTCTCTGCTTTTCAATGAGAAGCTCTGGAGATTGGTAAACCGGTAGATACTGGTGGTCAGCATTCATCAAAAGTACGCACGCCAGCATCACAAGGACGACAGCAGTCGTCAACAACACACCCCAGAGGAACCCTCCATTCATTGACTCATCCTCCCGTGTCCTTACTTGACGCCGATCCGATAAGTTGGATGGACACATCTCTCAGGGTGAACAGGAAACAAACCTTCCTTGCCTTGGTTTCCTTCTGTTCAATCGAATTCGATAGAGCGAAAGGAAGGACGTAATAATTCAACACTGATCAACAGGGACTCAAGTTCATGGCTCCCAGATCGAAACCGCGATGTGTTGCTGCGAGTGTTCGGCGGTGGCCCAGTAGTACATGGCAACGAGTTTACCGTCCGGGCGCTGGACGAGGCGGACGTAGCCGATGTCCGCGTTGAGGCTGGACTCGGAGTCGGGGTCGTTCGGCAGGGCCTGGAAGTCGTCGCGGATGATGAACTCGGGTCCCCAGGTTTGGCCACCGTCGCCACTGTAACGCGCACGGATCTCGGCCACGTCTCGATCACCGTATGCACAACAGAGTCGTCCATCCTGCAACTTGACGAGTGCGGGCGGGTTCGAGTGCGTGGGCATCACCTTGACGGTGCTGAGGAATTGCCAAATGCGACAGCCATCCGTGGAGCGATACGCCTCGATCGTGTCAGGGGCGTCCGACTTGCGGTTGATCCTGCGAAAGGCACACACAAACTCGTCATCCGACAACTGCACCGTCTGACTCATGATGGCAGACGCCTTCTCGAAGGCAGGCGTTACCCAGGAGACGAACTCGAATGACTGTCCGCCGTCGGTTGTGCGAATGCAGCCGAGCCGTTTGAGGTCGTGCTGCGGCCTGAGCGATGAGATGAAGACGAGACACGACTGCGGCCCCTGCACGATGTAGTCCGTCCGTGGCGAGAGTGCATGGCCATGTAATTCAGGATGCTCGGTCAGACCGTTGAGGGGATGCGGCCCTTGCCACGTCGCACCACGATCCATCGAGTAGAAGAACCCGCCTGTTGGATCTTCGTTGCCGTGATACCCCTCAGCAAAGATCCGCATGGCAAAGTCCGGATGCGTGAAGTTGAGCGGCTGCGTCAGTGGCGTCTTCCCCTCGCCCCGATACTTCTGATGTTCGTTGTCCAGAAACCCGTCCGGGTCGAACATCGTCCATGTCTCGCCACCGTCGCGACTTCGTGCGAGCAGACTGTCTTCCCTGCCGGTGACGTTGTGCCCGCGTTTGACGACAAAGTCACCCTGCGTGAACCCCACGAGGATCTCGTTGTCCCACTGCCAGACCCCGTTATTCGCCGGCCACCCATGAAACCGCCCCTCCTCAATCGCAGCGATCGAGTCTTGGATGGAGAGACTTCCGTCGCCAGCACGGAGACTCACCCCCAAAGCCGATAAGATCAGCAGGCAGAGACAGAAATGCGAGATTGACGGGGGGGCTGAGATGTGTGTCATGAGTTTATTGAGAGTTTGGCAATCGCGAGACTCGAACGGTCATGCGTGAGTCGATTCGCTGACGTGACTGCATCGTTTGTTCATGACTCATGCTATCATGCTTCACAAGGAGGTGGCGTGTTGCATTCTCGACGGTTCGATTTGTTGATGCCAGTAATCCTGGTCACATTGCTTGTAGTTTTCTTTCACTCAAGTGATCAGGCAACCGCTGATGACGCCGTACAAGTCAGATTTCCCAGCGCAGGTGTCGCGGCTGATCATCCGCTGGCGAGTGAGGCGGGGGCGGCGATGCTTCGTCGTGGTGGGAATGTCATCGACGCAGCGGTGGCGACGTCGTTTGCGCTCTCGGTCGTGCGGCCGGAGAGTTGTGGGATCGGTGGCGGTGGGTTTCTCGTTTACTGGGACGCAGCGAAGCAGCAAGCCGTTGCCATTGACTATCGGGAACGGGCACCGGCAGCCGCGAGTCGGGACATGTATCTGGGTGAAGACGGCAGGTCGGCTGACCCGCTGGCGAGCCGTGTCGGAGGCCTCGCTGTCGCTGTGCCGGGAGAAGTCGCCGGACTGTGCTGGGTGCGGAAAGAGTACGGCACGCTCGACCTGCCGACCGTGCTGGCACCGGCCATCCGTTTGGCTCGTGAGGGATTCGCAGTCGACGAGACATTTGTCGAAGCACAGCGGCAAGTGCTGGCCGACTTTGCACGACACACGGACTACGCCAAGCGTTTCACAGCCCTGCACAAGCTCTATTTGAATGAAGGAAAGCCGTACGCAGTAGGAGACCGGTTTCACTCACCACTTGCAGAAGTGCTGGAGTTGATCGCCGAACAGGGAGCGGCAGGCTTCCATGAGGCGCCGGTCGCAGAGGCGCTCGTCGCTGAGGTCAAGCAGTCAGGCGGCATCATCACGACTGACGATCTCGCATTTCAGCAACCAGTGGTGCGTGAACCGGTGCGTGGGACCTTCGATGGGTACAACGTCATCTCGATGCCTCCTCCGTCAAGTGGCGGAATTGCCATCATCGAGACGCTGAACATGCTCAAGGCCTATGAGCGCGAACATCCTCAGGAGTCTCTCACACAATTCGGTCACAATGACCCGCAATCCGTGCATCTGGTCACCGAGGCATTCAAACATGCGTTCGCCGATCGAGCCGAGTTCCTGGGCGATACTGACTTTGCCGAAGTGCCGGTGGCGCGGTTGATCGATCCAGCCTATGCCGCTCGACTGGCGGCAAAGATCGACCTGTCAACAACACAACCGCTCGAAGCCTATGGACGCTTTGCACCAGTCGAAGATGGCGGGACGAGTCATTTCTGTGTCATCGACCGGGAGGGGAACGCGGTTGCGTGCACGGAAACGATCAATACGCTGTTCGGGAGTTACGTCGTCGAGCCGACGTACGGGATCGTGCTCAACAACGAGATGGACGACTTTGCCGCGGTGCCGGGCCAGCCGAATGCGTTCGGCCTGATTCAAAGTGAGGCCAACGCAGTCACTCCGGGGAAAAAGCCTTTGTCCAGCATGTCGCCAACCATTCTGGTGAAAGACGGCAAAGCAGAGTTGGTCGCCGGCGCTTCGGGCGGGCCACGCATCATCACCTCGACTTTGCAGGTCCTGTTGAACGTCACCCGCTTCGGACAGACCGTCGAGCAAGCGGTAACGTCGCCCCGGTTCCACCACCAATGGTTGCCGGAGACCCTGTTCGCCGAACCCGAACTGTTGCCGTCACTGAAATCCCAACTGGAAACACGCGGGCACGTGGTTAAACATCGTGAGAAGCTCGCAGCAACACAGGCCGCGAGTCGCACGGCAGGCGGAGTCAGTGGCGCGAGTGATCCGCGGAAGGGGGGGCGACCGGCGGGGTATTGAAAGTAGCCGTCACGCTCCGCGTGACGAGCGAAATTTCACGGATGTCCCCAAGCGATTCGACGTTCAATCACCATTCCTGCCATCACGCGGAGCGTGATGGCTACTTTGGTTGTCGACACTGACTCCTTCTGACAGATTGTTGGGATGGGACATCAGCATCATCACGGTTGCAGTCACGGGCACGCACATGGGCAGGTGGACTACACACGCGCCTTTGCAATCGGGGTCGGGTTGAATGTCGCCTTCGTTGCGATCGAAGCGGTGGGCGGGTTGATCCTGGGATCGATGGCGCTGCTTGCAGATGCTGGTCATAACCTGAGCGATGTGCTCGGGCTGTTACTGGCGTGGGGAGCGTCGTACCTGGCTCGCACGCGGCCGACTCCGAGGTACACCTACGGTCTCCGCAGTTCGACCATTCTGGCAGCAGTGATGAACGGGTTAATTCTGATGATGGCGGTCGGCGGCATCGCGTGGGAGTCAGTCCGACGGCTGATCGAACCGATCGCTGTCGATGGAGGACCGGTCACCGTGATCGCAGGTGTGGGGGTCGTTATCAATACGGTCACAGCCCTGCTGTTCATGAAAGGTGGCCATGATGATCTCAACATTCGTGGGGCCTACCTGCACATGGCAGCTGACGCGGGGGTGTCGTTCGCCGTTGTGCTCGGCGGCATCGGCATGATGTCGGTCGGCTGGCTGTGGCTCGATCCGGTGCTGAGCCTGCTGATTGCCGGAGTCATCCTCTGGAGTACCTGGGGACTGCTCAAGGATTCAGTCAACCTCGCTCTGCAGGCGGTGCCCGAAGGGATCGATCTCCAGGAAGTGCATGACTTCCTGCTCGAACAGCCGGGCGTGACGGTCGTGCATGACCTGCACGTCTGGGCCATGAGCACGACCGAGACAGCCCTCACCGCTCACGTCGTCCGACCGGAGAACGGGGACGCCGATGCGTTCCTGTCTGCGACCGCCCGCGAACTCCAGGACCGTTTCAGCATTGAGCACACAACCCTGCAGATCGAACGAGTGCACGACGAGGAGGCGTGTCGACTGGCACGGGCGGATGCGGTTTAACGTTTTCGCAAGATGTAGACGACGTCTTCCGTCGATCCGTCGACTGTAATCGGGTCGTGGATGTCGTAGGCGAAGTCGTAGGTCTCAACAACTTCCCAGTCGGGGACACGGGCGAACAGGGCGTTCATTTGACGTTTGTTATAGGTGCGATAGAACATCTCGTCGTTAATTCGGACATGACTGGTCGGCGTGTAGACATCGAGCCGCATGCCGAGTGACTCCATGCGGCGGCGGAGGTCAATCGCCTTCGACCACATGTGCGAGTTGATGACCAGATTCCCCCGACGAGCCGACCACGACTCCTCCTCGCTACGGCCTCCATCGGTCGGAATGAGGTGCAGTCCCAAAACGTACAGGCCGCCCGTGTTGATTGCATCGGCCATGCACTGCAGATGCGATTCGGCCTGTTCTTCCGTCGGCAGGTGACGGAAGCTGTTGATCATGTTGAAGCCTGCGTCGAACTTGCGACGGACTTTGAAGTCCGACATGTCGCCGACCGTGACCGAACGAGCGTATTCATGCCGTTCAAGCCGATCGTTGCAGTAGTCGACGGCCTTGGAGTTGAGGTCGTTACCGGAAACGTCGTATCCCGCCTGTGCTAGCTTGATCAGCAGTCGCCCGGTTCCGCAGGCCGGCTCGAAAATGCGTTTGACCTTCCGCTCAGCGTGCTTCTCGAAACAGAGACGCAGGAAATCGAACTCGGCCTTCCAGTCGGAGCCGAACAGCAGGTCGTAGTATTTCGGAAAGTTGTACAGATCGTCGCGGATGACGTCAGGCATGGGTTTTCTGTTCCATCATTCTTTGGAGCCATGAAGCGACATCTTCCTTAGCCAGAACTTCGTCTACAGTCAATCGTGCGTTGAGTCGGGCGAATGTTCTCTGCGATGGCCACATGCGCATGTACGATAGTGGCCCCAAAAGCACAACACGAAAACCGTCAAACACAGGGATATCCGAAGGTATCCCTTCATTCCAAATCCAATTCGTACGTGATGTTGGATCGTCGGGGTTAGGAAGGCTGTTGTCCGTCGCCAACGCACGCCACGAGTACAGGTTCCATTTGCCGTAGAGGATTTCGCTGGACTGTTGTGGTCCCTCGCCACGAGCAATGCTGACTGCACTTGACGAGACTCGTCGTCTGGAAAAGAAACGTCGCTTGGGAAACGCATCCATGATGAGAACATTGAGTTGGAAGTTGTCAGTCACTCCCGACATCCGACAAACAATGCCCATCTGTGTCGCTGGCTCGATGACTAACAACGGCTCGTTATCAAGTACGGACAACATCAATGTCAACCAGTGCCCCCCCTCATGATACTCTGCAATTCGAGAGGACCACTGCGAGAGATCCTGGGCTCGCTTCCTTGATTCCGGACTGACCGAGAGGAGCGAGATTCCGGGCTTCCACATTACCTCCAAAGCCTTCCATGCCATTGTTTCGGCTGGCATCTCCTTCGCCATCTGCTCCCTGATCTCAGCAAAAACCTCATCCAAAGCAACATCTTCCTGAACATCCTTGGGAAATTGTGCAATGCATGCTTCTGACAAGGCTGTCGATTTTTGCAGGAGTTCACGGAGGTAGTCGATCAACGGAGTGACCACTCTCTCGGGATCGTAACCTCTTTCAATCAATGCACCGCAGACCAGTCCCACATGGCCAGCTCTGGCAGGATCATTCAACCTGAAACCGTCTGCAAGTATGACCATCGAATCGGCAATTTCGGATAGCGACGAGTGACCAACCTCGTCAAGGTACTTCCGAGTTGATTCCTGAATGGAGTCCTCACTCGACTCAGGGTGACTAACAACATCTAACAACGACTTTGCCGAGTCGGTGATCATGCAGTCGTCTCCCAGATAATGTCTGATGAGTGGACATAGAACTTGTGTCGGCGATCGGAGTCAGGTGTACGACATGTCAAAACCTCGGTCGACCGTCCCCCGGTTCCGGTTGTTTGGTCTCGGTGTTGCCGCGGGGTTTCCAGTTGGGGTGATCTTCGTGAGCGGCGTCCATGAGGGCTTCGAGTTGTTTGACGAAGTCCGGGTGAGCCGAGGCGAGGTCGGTCGCTTCGCCCAGGTCGTCGTTCAGGTTGTAGAGTTCCGTCTTGCCGGTATGCATCGGCATGCGGACGGCCTTCCACTCACCCTGACGGACGGCTTGCTTGCCACCCCGTTCGTAGAATTCCCAGTAGAGGTACTCTTGCTCTTGTTGGCGTTCGTTGTTGCCGGTGAGTGTGGGGACGAGGCTGACGGAGTCGATGTTGTCCGGTGGATCGACATTGGCGAGTTCGGCTGCGGTGGCCATCAGGTCGCCGAAGTAGCCGATGTGATTGGAGACTTCCCCGGCGGGGGTCGTGCCGAGCCAGCGTGCGATGAACGGAACGCGGATGCCTCCCTCGTAGAGGTCTCGCTTCTTGCCTCGCAGCGGTCCATTCGGGTCAAAGCGGTCAGTGTCATGCCCCCCTTCGTCATGATGTCCGTTGTCGCTGGTGAAGATGACGAGCGTCTGTTCGTCGATGCCGAGGTTGGCCAGCTTGTCGAGCAGCGTGCCGATGCCAGTGTCCATGCGGGTGATCATGGCGGCCTGTCCCTTGTCCTGTTCGGGCCAGTCCTTCTCTGCGTAGATGCCGTAGTCGGGGACCTCCTGGCCGTTGCCCGTGCCGCGTGTGCCCTCGTTGTTGGCGTGCGGAATGGTCAGCGGCAGGTACAGGAAGAAGGGTGATTTGTTCTGCTCATTGGCATGAACTCGGTCGATGAAGCCGAGGGCTTCGGCCATGATGAGATCGTGACTGTAGTCGACCCGTTTGCTGGCATAGCCTGCCTTGAATCGGCGGTCGCCATCGACCACCACATTGCGGAGCGGAACTTTCTCACGGTTTCGCCACAGGAACTCCGGGTAGTAGTTGTGTGCGTGTCCTTGATCGAGGTAGCCGAAGAACTCGTCGAACCCCTGACGGGTCGGCACGCCGTCTTCACTTCCTTCGGTCTCATCGCCGAGTCCCCACTTGCCGAACAAGCCGGTCGTGTAGCCAGCCTGCTTGAGAACTTCCCCGACGGTGACATCCTCGGGTCGGAGGGACTGGATGGATCGATCGGTTCGCCCCGCATTCCCTCGCACGTGGGTGTGTCCCATGTGCTGACCCGTCATCAGCACGCTGCGTGATGGCGCACAGACCGTGCAGCCGGCGTACATGTTGCGGAACTTGGTTCCCTCAGTCGCCATGCGATCCAGATGGGGCGTCTGAATGATCTCCTGTCCATAACAGCCGAGGTCCCCATAGCCGAGGTCGTCCGCCATGATGAAGATGATGTTCGGCGGCTCAGCTGCGTGAGCAATGTTTCCGCATGACAGGACACAGAGAGCAAGCGTGAACAGTGCACCAAGAATTGAACGGATCATGTTTGAGAGTTTGGGGTAATAACGAAGTGTTTGTTAGCCGCGAGGCAACGCCGAGCGCCTGTGTCGACGCACATGTCATGCACTCGGCGTTGAATCGCGGCTAAGTGGAATCGCTGATGCCGAGGATTTCCATACGACGATAGAGTCGGGCGCGGGTGATGCCAAGGGAGGCGGCGGCCTGACTCTTGTTGTCGCCAGCTTGACGAAGCGCGAGTTCGATGTGCTGTCGCTCAATCGCAGCGAGATGCTCCTCAAGTGGAGAGATTTCGACCGGTCGAAGAGGGCCGACCGCCTGGGCATCCTGCCCGGCGCGGAATTGGAAAGGCAGATCGCTCAACGTGATGGTCGATCGTTGACACGACTCTCTCGCATCTGTGACGACCTCCCTGACTTCATCCTCATTGCCGGGCCAGCCGTACTTGCGAAAGGCTTTGATCACATCTTCGGCGAGACCCGTCACCTGTTTGTCCTGATCGCGGTTGAGACTCTCCAGAAAATGTTGAGCCAGCAGCAGGATATCGTCCGGTCTCTCTCGCAATGCGGGCACGGAGATTTGCTGTGCCGTCAGCAGGAACATCAACTCATCACTGAACCGGTCAGCAGTGACAGCATCACTGAGGTTAAGTTGA
This sequence comes from Planctomycetaceae bacterium, assembly GCA_020426505.1. GTDB lineage: Bacteria > Planctomycetota > Planctomycetia > Planctomycetales > Planctomycetaceae > JAHBXU01. Next base: position 14,640 of record JAGQPX010000031.1, read on the forward strand.
CTGGACGACATGAGTCGCAACAGGGGCGGAGCGGTGCCCATTGAATGTGCGGAGACTTTGGATGGTCCCACGCCAAACACGCTCGATGCTTCTTCGAGCAATAATTCCTGAACGGAGTCGGGAAGCAACTCGACATGCTTGAGAAAGAGTGTACCCGGACTGAGACGGGTTGCTTGCTGCTCGCGGGCATCCCGCAGAGCCTCACGGACCGCCAGCTTGATTTCCTCACGAGTGAGATGCTGGCAGTCGAGCGGGACAAATGCTTGGCGACGGGAGTCGCCGTGATAGTGAATCAATCGGGCGAGATGCTCTTTGCGTGTTCCCGGTTCGCCGACGAAATGCACACTTGAGGTGTGCTTGCTGGCGAGCAGGACCTGCTCCATCAATCGATGAAAAGCGCGGGATGTTCCGACAGCGGTTGAGATGGCGTATCGCTGTTGCAGGTCTGAGCGGAGGGCGGCGAGTGCTGTGTGCAACTCACGGTCGGCACCCGAATCAGATTCGGACGGCTCCGGAATCGACGAGAATGTGCCGAGGACCCGCTCAACGCGATCCTCGTCGTTCAGCAGGGGGAAAAACCTGACCAGTTGAGGGACGTGATCACCTGAGCGATTCGGAACATGAACGGCTACGTTTTGTTGCTTGCCGTCAAATACCTCGGGCGGAGGGCAGATGGTTCCGGTGATGGATTCAACTTGTGTCGGATCTGGCTCCGACACGAAGTCGCATGCCTGTCCGATGACATCGCCTGCTTCCCAGCCGGTCAATCGTTCGCAACCCTTGTTGAAGAACAACACCCGGCGCCGATCATCCAACACAAACACGGGTGTCATCGTGGAGGAGAGCCACATGGCCAGTCCGCGTCGTGTTCGTGGTTGCTGTGGCATGGGGAGGATCTGTGAAGGGAAAAATGGATCGTGCAGTCGATACACGTCATTAGTGTAGAGTGCATCTGAATGAATCACGATCCCACCAGAGTCGAATCATTCAGGGTTGATTTATTGTGTATGACAACAAGCTGTCACATCAGTCCTGATGATTCCTAATACGAATGGGTCTCGTCGGGTCGAGCCCCGCGGAGGAGTCAGGCTTCTGCTGGGAGGTTTCGCATGTCACGGACAGTCTCCACGGGCATCTATTGCCCTCATTGCAGCGAAGAGATCAAGTTGCGAGTCGGATGTCGACATGAACGGCTGTTGACAGCCATTCACCTGCAGGCCGAACGTCTTGGTGCCGAGATTCATTGTGGTCACTGCGGCGCGGGATTCATCTACACGCGAGTGCGACCACACAGGTCGGCTTCACTCCCCGGTCCACATCGGGTCGTCTCTGCGAAAGTTGCACGCGAAGCCGGTTGACCTTCCGTCGGTTCACAGGAATTTCGGTTGCCGATCCGGCGTCCCACACTCACAATACGTGAGGGGGACGCTGCTCATGGCGACTGAAAAATCCTGGACATCCGACGAGTTTCTTGAGTCACGTTTCGATCTTCCTGAAGCCGGGCAGTGGTCGGAGTTGGTCGAGGGCGAGGTGATCAACTTGCAGCCACCTGACAGCGATCACGGCACGGTCGTCCTCAATCTATCCAAGGCATTCTCAGAGTTCGCCCATCGAACTCAGTTGGGGTATGCGTGTTTCGACCTTGGCCTGCGGTTGAGACGAAGTCCCGACACAATTCTCTTTCCGGCGGCTTGCTACTTTATCGAAGGGCCGCGCTTTGCAGAGTCTGACAAACCGATGACGGATGTTGTCCCCGCTATTGTGGTTGAACTGGCATCGACTCGCGAGAGGGTGAGCCAAGTTCGTGCCAGAGAACAGAATTATCAGGAGTGGGGGGTCCCTTCAATCTGGACCATTAATCCAACTCAGCGGACGGTCGAGGTTGCCAGTCTGAAAAACGAGAGGCGGTTATTTTCGGGTTCTCAGTGGTTAGAGGGGGGGGCGACACTCCCGGACTTTCGCTTGCCGGTGTCCTTCTTGTTCGCAGAACCCGAGTGGTGGTCAGGACCAGTCAAGAACGGTCGTTAGATCCCGATGGGATGGCTCGTGTTGCAACGATTCTGCCGGTTCTCGGAGATTGACCTGTCTGTGGGTCAACATGTTCCGATATTATGACTGTTGCACCTTGTAAACCGGGTGAAACTTTTTGTTTTGCAGTTGATTTGGAGATAGGTTAAAAATGCTGATTCGGCTGATTTCGTGCAACAGGTAAACAGATTCGGGAATCGTCATGCGTATCGCGACATCGATTCGAGTGCTACTGCTGGTGATGTTCCTGGGAAGCATCAGTGTTGCTGGGACGGCCGTGGTCTGGTCGAGTGGAGAGCGGATCATCACGCAGCTCGCGACAAACGTGGGCATCATCCAGCCTGCCGTTCACCGCCAGGTGCAGGACGAAGCACTGGAAAAGAGCCTTCGCAGTTACCGGGTCCGGTTGAGTGCAGACGGAACTTTGCCCGGTCGCATTAACGTGGTTGACCCTGATACGGGCGAACCGGCTCAGGCTCAGGACATGACGATCGCCTTCGTGCAGCATGGTCATGTTGTTGCCGAAGTCCATCCGGGCATCGATGGATCCTTTCAGGCCGAGGGTGTGGGACCGGGGATTTATTCACTGGTCGGTCATGGTCCGGAGGGATACATCGCCTACGGACTGGAGGTGCTTCCGGCTGAACTGACGGTCGACAGGCGGAATGCCATCGAGATGAGCCTTGTTGCCTTCCAGGAGATACAACAGGAGATTCAGATTGACTCACTGGCGATTCCTCCGGTTGATGGCCCGGCTGTTTTGCAGCTTGCCCGCGAGCATCTGCCACCCGAAGTGATCAACGGTGGAAGCGCAGCGGTGAGCCGGCTCGACCAAACGTTCGATGTTGGACCGCAGATTCAGCACGTCAGTCAGGTTGCTGAGGAAAAACCGTTTACAGACGACGTTCCTTTGGAGGACGTAATTCCTGCCGGACCGAACTCACCTTCGGCCAGTTTGCAGCAGAACAAGATCCGACTTTCACATGACGGTACGCTGACCGGGCGCATGAGGAGTCTCAATTCTCACTCGGGACAGCTTGCGCGTTTCCGTCGATTGAACATTTTCCTGGTTCGCGACAATCGGATCGTGGCGCAGGCGCCAGTCAATCCGCTGGGAGTCTTCACGATTCCAAACCTTGGCGTTGGTCGTTATTCATTCGCAGCTGCGGGAACGGAGGGCTTCGCTGCCTTCTCAATCCATACGGTGACCGAAGAATTCGCCGATGCGAACACAGTCAATCAGTTGATCGTGCCTGTTTCTTTCCAACAGCCAGCAGATGGGCATGATCACGAACACACCCATGATGCGGCAGCTCAACCGGAATGTACCTGCATCGGTCAATGTCCGGCCAAGGACAAGGACCACAGTTTGTTCGAGCATCATCCGGATTGTCAGTGCCCGCTTCATCAAGCTGCAGACATGGAAAGCAATCTCGTCGGTGAGGAGGACGTCCCCTATGCGTTCGGTCAACTCGAATCCGCCTACGGAGGGAACGGTGGAGGTGCAGCCGCTGGTGGTGGTTTTGGTGGTGCACCCGGCGGCGGCGGTGGTGGCTTCGGCGGCGGTGGCGGAGGAGGTTTTGGCGGCGGTGGAGGAGGATTTGGCGGCGGTGGAGGCGGAGGACTTGGATTCGGGGGAGGACTGGGCACCTTGCTTGGGCTTGGTGGTCTCGGTCTAGCCGCAGCTGCCCTCGCCGATGACGACAACGGATCGCCACAGGTCGTCAGCCCGGCCGTTCCGTAGTTCTCCCGCTACTTTGATCATGCATCTGGCGACGTGTCTGTCTGCCCGACTGCTTGCTACCGATCGGTCCCTTCGCTGGCTTATGATAGGCACGCTGGTCGTCGTGTGACGTCCGCCTTCGTGCTTTCATTGAATCAGTTGAAGGGTTTCCCTGTGTCGAGAATTCTACTCGCCCCGTTCGTTGTTCTCTTGCTCTTCGTCGTCCCCAGATCGCTCGTCGCCGAGATTCGCATCGGCGCGGCGATGAAGGTCATCACGCCCGATCCGCTGCTCCCTGTCTCCGGTGGCGTGGGCAAGCCGAATCCCGCCAGCGAGAAGCGGGGCGAGTTGACGGCTCGGGCAATGGTGTTCGAGAAGGACGGAACGTCGGTCGCGTTTGTTGGTCTCGATTTGATCGGCTTCCCGTCGGTGTTGGGAGCCCGTGTTCGCGAACAGGTGCCTCGCATTCCTGGTGAGAACATTCTCATCGGCTCCTCGCATACGCACAGTGCTCCGGATTGCTATGCGTTCCCGGATGGTCAGGGGGGACACACAGGCGATCTTGAATGGATGGATTTCGTCTGTAATCAGGCTGCCAAGGCGATCAATCAGGCGATCGACGACCTTGCTCCCGCGACAATCCGCATCGCCACCGGCGAGGCCAAAGGGAAGATCGCCTACAACTATTATGCTCCCGACCTGTACGACCGACGCATGAGCGTCATTCAAGCGATCGGCGAGCAGGGGCAGACGATCGCGACACTCGTGAACTACGCCACGCACCCCGAAGTATTGGGCAACGGAGTCGGCATCGTCAGCCCGGATTGCATCGGTCCGATGTGCGACAGGATCGAACAGCAGATCGGCGGGATGGCCATGTTCATGAACGGTGCTCAAGGCGGCATGGTCACCGCTGACAATCGTAACCTCGACGAGCCTCGCGATGGCGGACGAGGTTACTGGAATGACTCACGGACATGGGATGAATGTCTCCGCATCGGTCACCTCATGGCGGACGAAGCACTGCGGATTGTCGACGATGCCCCGCAGCAAAAGGATCCGACGCTGCATGTTGAAGCTCACGCCGTCGATTTCCCGGTGGAGTCGGAGTTGCTGCTGGCCATCGTCAAGGGGTCGCCACTCGGCTACCCGATCAACGACGACAACTCAGTCACCGCTCAGATCAATCTCGTGAACCTCGGCAACGCTCAGGTTCTCACGATCCCCGGCGAAGCCTTGCCGAACATCGGCTTCTACCTCAAACGCAAAATGCACGGCGAGCACAACCTGCTCTTCGGTCTGACAAACGACGCCTTCGGTTACATCCTCACCAAAGAAGACTTCAACAGTTTCCCGCGATACGACTACGTTTCACGCACATCCCTGGGCGAGATGACGGGGGATATCCTTGTCGAGAAGTCCCTGGAGTTCATCGACGGCGCCCCCATGCCGGACAAGTCCAAGTAAACATCATCAATCATCGACGTGTAAATTCGCTTGGGGCTTAGCACAGCCAGAAACCGTCGGACATGAACCGGTTCCGCTAATCCGCTAGCGTCGATTTTCGCGTCAGAGAAAGCGAACACCCCATGCTGAACCCCTCCCGTCTGGCACTCGCACTTGGATGTCTCATCGGATTGACGCCCCTCGTTACCCATGCCGCCGATGCTCCCGGTTTCGCAGTCGAACCGAACCTCGTCGAGTACGACGTCGACCCCACATGGCCAAACAAACCCGATGACATCTCCGACAAAGGCTGGGTCTCCGGCCTCGCGGTCGATAAGGACGACAATGTCTGGTTCTTCCGCAAGGGACCGGACCCGGTGCAGTGCTACGCGGCTGATGGCACGTTCATTCGCTCGTGGGGCCAAGGCAACTTTGACAACCCGCATCAACTGCGGATCGATCACGAAGGGAACATCTGGGTTGCCGACTTCGGCCTGCACGTCGTCGAGAAGTACACTCCCGAAGGCCAACGGCTGATGACGCTTGGCGTGCGGGGCGAATCTGGTGATGACAAGACTCACTTCTATCGACCGACCGACATGGCGATCACACCGACTGGCGACATCTTCGTCACCGACGGCTACGGCAACCGCCGCATTGTGCACTTCGACTCAGCTGGCAACTTCATCAAGGAGTGGGGCGAATACGGCACCACCCCCGGCAAGTTCGTCCTCCCGCACGCCATCGCCCTCGACTCACAGGGCTTGCTCTACGTCGCCGACCGCAACAGCGGCCGCATCCAGATCTTCCGGCAGGACGGCACGTTCGTCGATCAATGGGAAGGCATCCTCATGCCCTGGGGCATCTCGATCACTGACAACGACGAGATCTGGACCTGCGGCTCCTCCCCCCACTGGTGGAAACGAAACGGCGAGTACCCCGAGTACAAAGATCAACTCTTCATGCGGCTGAGCACCGACGGCCGCGTCACCCGCCACTGGGCCATCCCCCTCGGCGACATCGGCGACGACAAAAACAACCCCGACACGTCCCGCCTCAGCCCCGGCGAGGCCGTCGGCATCCACGCCATCGCCCAGGACTCGAAGGGCAACATCTACGTCGGCGAAATCTACAGCGAACGCGCCCAGAAGTTCGTCCCGGTGACAAGCCGTGATGGAGAGTGAGCGGCGGGTGACATGGTGTCGCCGCGATAGCAGGGTCGCCATGTCTGTGAGTCCAACCGGTCACTCCTCGTCCGAGTAGTAACTCGCAGCAAACTGCTCCCAAACTGGTGGCGGATTCAACCGGCGTGCCATGTCACGAACGAGTTCCGGGTTACCGTCTGGGATGAACACGAGCAGGATGAATTGATCGCGTCCTCCCACTCTTGACCAGTCGAAGTTTGAATCAAACTTTTTTAGCCCATCGACCATGGCATCGAGCAGTTGCTTCTGCACCAAGGGGCAATATGCGATAACATCCGCTGAGTCCTTGCAGTTGGCTTGGAACTTCCGCCAGATTCGACCAATCGGAGCATTGGCATGGTCGCACAGCTTGATTGCTTTGCGGAACTTCCGTCCCCGTTCACGAAAAGCACTTTCACTGATACTCCAATCGGGCGGCTCGAAGCGAAATTCGTCCACCGAGTCCTGCACGGTGAGGGTCGTGTCAGGATGTTCTTCTGCGATTCGTGATTGCCATTTCTCGGCGCGTCGCTGCAATGCTTCTGTTGTATTTGCCATCCAATAGAAGGACGTGACGTCATCGTTCGGGCAGAATGACAGACCATAGAGTTGTTCGCCGTCTACGTACTCCAGACAACGCTCCATGAGCGCATTCGCAGCGGGCGGCATCCGCTTGGTCAGTTTTGAATAGGGGAGCGATGCGATCACCTTCTCAAGGTCTGACATCATTCTGCCCTTTATACAAGGTTGCCACGTCGAGATAATATACGTCAGCGGGTAGTGTATTTATGAAAGACCTCTCGCACGACCGTGGAACCAAGTTCGTCCGTCACGAGTAGGCCGAACTGCAGAGCCAGTTCTTCGCCCGGTTTGACGACGACACGGCTGGGTTCACCATTGGTGAACGCCTTGCGGCGGGTGGCATGGCGTCACTGCGATAGCAGGGTCGCCATGTGTGGGAGTCGCGCCGAACATGCTCACCCGCCTGTCGGCGTGAGAGCATGCCACCCACCGTGAATGCATGCGGAGTGAGTTGATTGTCAGGGTCGGACGTACGAATCGTACACTGTCGCCTCGTCGTTCTGTCCATCGGAGACCAACACTCCAAACTGCAGGGTCAAGGGTTCTCCCGGTTTGACCACGACCCGGCTCGGCTCGCCGTTGGTGAATGCCTTGCGGCCGAAGGGGTTGGCGAGGAGGAGGCCGTAGTCGCGGGCGTGGAACCAGCATTTGCGAAAATCGTCCGGGTGGGGAATGAGCGTGAGGCTGACGTCGTGGCCGTTGATCTCGCCGCGGTACGAGCACCAGTCGGCCTGTTTGCCCCAAACTTGCGATTCGTTGATGAGTCCGTCGCTGTTGATGATCTGTCCTCCCTTCTTGACCGCCAGAGGGATGGCCACACGGACGCCGAGGCCCATTTCTTCCTGATCGCCGAACGCGAATTCGCGATCTGCCTTGAATGTCGATGACCAACGCAGCAGCCATCCTTGAGTGAACGGCTCGATTGCGATGCGACACGTTTCGTTGCAGATGGTTTTGCCGTCAGCCTCGTAGACGTTGCTCACCGTGAATGAGCCGCCGCCATCATTGACCGCAGGCTCAGAGACGAACTCATCGTGGCGCACGCGGGCCTTGTTTCGCCAGAAGTCATGACCGCTGATGTCGCCGAAGGCCATCCACAGGCCGGGATGCATCGTGGGGTGATCGCTGAGTTCCGAGCCTTCTGCCGGCGGATGTGTGCGGGTGACCTGGACTCCGGAAGGTGTGCAAAGATGTCGAAAGTAGGGTCGCAGGACCTGCTCGTCCTCGAACACGTATTCCGCAATCTGCACGTCGCCGAGGTGGATCAGCACCCGGTCGTCCTGTTTGTCGAATGAGACCTTGGGGGGTTGTTGAATGACGAGGCCCTGCTTCTCATCGGGCACGGCAATGTCCAGCCGGCCGGTGTGTCCCTCCTGGGTGCGAGTGCCGCTGGCAACCAGAAAGCGTGCCTTGCCGATCGGCACGATGCCGAGTGAGCAGTCGAACTCGTAGCGTTTGACGTCCTCGAATGACTCGTCAGCGACGAGCAGAATCTTCGGCGAGCCGTAACATCCGAACCACCACTGGCCGTCCGCGAACGTCGCCGTCTGAATGCCGAGCCGGGTCCAGCCACTCTTGAGAGTGTGCCTCTTAACGAAGTTGAACTCAGGATCGAACTCGTACAGGTAGTTCATCTCGACTCCGTCCGGCAGTCCGCCAACCACGATGAACTTGCCATCGTGATACGCGATGCCTCCCGCTCCATGCACAACCTGCTGTGTCTCGTGCTTAGCGACGAGGGACAGATCGTCCGCATCGTACACGTACACCCAGGAGTCAGCATTGCCGTCGGGGTCATTGAACCGTCCGAAGTTGACTGCAACGTAGACATTGCCGTCGTGGAAACACGCGTCGCCATGATGGCTACCGACGGGAATCTGTTTGAGGATGTGCCCGTCACGATCGGACTTCACCAGCATTGTCGTGAAGCTCCAGTAGATGGCCGAGTCATTGTCGGTGCAGACGCCCTGCAGGTGCCCGGCATACGTGCCCTCACAGGCCACGGCGTGAAAGTCGTCATCGGCATCGAGGCATTGTGTCCCCAAGGCAACCAGATGAATCAATACGAGCGCAGCAATCGGTCTGTAGCGCATGGTGTTCCTCAATGTTCAATGTCTTCGCGAGTATCTCAGTCTATGCGACAACTGAGACGCCGTCATCAGAGCCGCGCCCGTCAGGAAGTGGCTGCTCACACGCATGGAGAGGTTCCAGAGCCCTTCCACCTCAACCAGCGGCCGCTTCCTGACGGTCGCGGCTCTGTTGCTGTGTTGACGAGGGCATGTGTGGGGCGACAGGATGGGGGGAGTTACGATCAATCAATCGAGGAGCTTTCATGTCGCTTGCACGAGTTTCGCGTCGTCAGATGTTGCAGTTCACCGGTGGTCAAGCGCTGGGGGTCGTTGTCGCTCAGCAGTTGTGGTCATCGCGAACGCACGCTGCTGAGGAGCCGACGCTGCCAGCACTGAATCGCTTTCCACGGATGATGCAGGAGTATTACGTTGACCGGGTACGGGAGATCTCAGAGCAGCGGATCGAGCGGTTGAATGCACTGAAAACAAAGGCCGATGCGGAGGCATATGTGCAATCGGTGCAGGAGCGGATCCGTGAGAGTTTTGGTCCGGAACCCGAACGGACACCGCTGAACGCGCGCGTGACTGGCGTCGTTGAACGGGACACGTACCGCATCGAGAACGTGATCTTCGAGAGCCGTCCGGGGTTTCTGGTGACGGGGAACCTTTATGTCCCCAAGGGAGAGAACGGTCCGCGACCCGGGGTGATTGGCACGTGTGGCCACTCGCACAACGGCAAAGCGGCAGCCGACTATCAGTCGTTTGCACAAGGCCTCGCGCGGCGAGGCTATGTCGTGCTGATCTACGACCCGATCGGGCAGGGGGAGCGGTTCCAGTATCCGGACGAGCACCTCAAATCACATGTGGGAGCCGGAGTCCGTGAGCATCTGATGGCGGGCAATCAGCAGTACCTCGTCGGCGAGTTCCTCGGCTCGTGGCGAGCTTGGGACGGCATCCGGGCGTTGGATTATCTGCTCACCCGCGATGAGGTGGACCCCGAACGGGTCGGCGTCACGGGCAACTCGGGCGGCGGGACAATGACGACCTGGCTGTGCGGTGTGGAGCAACGATGGTCGATGGGAGCGCCGGCCTGTTTCGTCACCGAGTTCCGCCGCAACTTGGAGAACGAACTCCCCGCAGACACCGAACAGTGTCCACCGAAGGCCCTCGCGTTGGGTCTCGAACACGAGGACTTCCTCGCGGCCATGGCACCGAAGCCGGTGATGATCCTGGCGAAGGAAAAAGATTACTTCGACGTGCGAGGCAGCGAAGCGGCTTACGAACGACTCAGGCGACTGTATGGCCTGCTGGGGGCTGAGGAGAACATCGGTCTGTTTGTCGGCCCGACGTATCACGGGTACACGCAGGAGAACCGCGAGGCGATGTACGGCTGGTTCCACAAGGCGACCGACACCGACGCTCCGGCGGACGAACCGGAGTTGACCATCGAGAAGGATGAGACCTTGTGGTGCACCCCTCAAGGTCAAGTGAGCGCTGAGGGGTCAAGGACGGTGATGGACTTCACGCGCGAGCTGGCGGATGATTTGAAGCAGCGACGGGACGATGTCGATGCGGCCGAGGTGTCGGATCGACTTCGTGATCTGTGTCGACTGGATGACTTGCCGACGTCTCCGCGAGTGCGGATCTTGCGGGCACGCTCGGATCGCAAGGCCCCGCGGAGGTCGGTTGTGCCGTATCTCGTGGAGACCGAGCCGGGGATTCAGGCGGTCGTTTATCGACTGTACGACGAACGGCACTATTCGCGACCGACTCCCGGCAGTAAGCAGGCCTTGCTGTACGTCTCGCATCGTTCGAGCGATGCGGAGTTGCGTGAGGAGCCCATGTTGCGAGAGGCGATTCAGGGAGCAGGGGACCTGCCGGTGTATACGGTCGATCTGCGGGGTATGGGTGAGTCGCAGCCGGATACGACGAATCCTGATTCGTATCTGTCCGCCTATGGAAGTGACTTTTTCTACGCGGCCCACGGGATCATGCTCGACGATCCCTACCCAGCCCAGCGGACTCGTGACGTCCTCGCCGTCCTCAACTGGTTGGGCACTCTTGGACATACCGAAGTGCATCTGATGGCAAAGGGCTGGGGAAGCATACCCGCGACGTACGCAGCCTTGCTGCACCAAGGCGTATCGCAGGTCACTCTCAAGCATGCACTCACGTCCTATCATGACCTCGCACATGCAGACGAGTATGACTGGCCTCTTTCATCGCTGACGCCCGGTGTCCTGCAGAGATTTGATCTGCCCGATTGCTATCGAGCACTGAACGCTAAGCACCTGACGCGAATCGAACCGTGGGGACCGAAGGGGTGAGTGGCTCCCAAGCCGACGGCTTTGGCGTCGTGCAGTGTTGAGAGATCGACCGATCACCGCATTCGATCGGTACACACAGAATCGTACGACGGCAAAGCCGTCGGCTTGGGAATGTACGACATCTCTCGCAGAGGTCTGTGCGTGGCATCGGTAGTGCGATAGATTGGTGGGATGGGAACGTACGTGAGTCGTACCATGCTGCTGAATGGCCAAGAAGGGAGAATCTGTGGGAGTGCTGACTGAATGGGAGTCGGTGATTGATCGGCGAGTGGCCGAGTTGGAGCCGCGGTTGATCGAGGTGCGTCGGTATCTGCATGCGCATCCGGAGCCGAGCAAAGAGGAACGGGAGACGTCCAAGTATCTTGCCAGTCAATTGAGTGACGCTGGCTTGGATGCGAAGTTGTGCCGTGACGGTTTGGGAGTCATCGCCGAGACGGAGTTGGGACAACCGGCGGAGGACGCGCCGTTAATCGCCATTCGTGCCGACATCGATGCTCTGCGAATTCAGGACAGCAAGACGACCGCCTATGCGTCGCAGCATGAGGGGTTGTGTCATGCATGCGGTCACGATGTGCATGCGACGATGGTGTTGGGGGCTGCCTCGTTTGCGGCTGCGAATTCGTACGGAGAGGTTGATGCACCGGGCGCCCGCCTGCGGTTTCTGTTTCAACCGGCGGAAGAGACATCAGACGGAGCACGCTGGCTCGTTGAACAGGGAGCGGTTGACGACGTCGATTCGATTCTCGGTATCCATGTCGACCCTGAGCGGGCACTCGGCACGGTTGGCATCCGCTATGGTACACTGACGGCCAATTGTGATGAGATCGAAATCGTCATCGAGGGCAAGGGAGGCCACTCAGCACGTCCGCATCACACGCTTGATCCGATCGCAGCAGCGGCGAAGCTCGTTTCGACGTTGTACGAATTCCTGCCGCGCTCGGTCGATTCGCGGAGTGCTTCGGTCTTTTCCGTGGGCAAGATTTCGGGCGGCACATTGCCCAACGTCATTCCGGATCGCGTGGAGATCCGTGGGTCGCTACGAACACTCAGCGCAGAGAGTCGTGAGACGCTCAAGACCCGCATCGAGGAGATTGTGCATGGGGTGAAAGAATTGAGCCGCACGACGATCCACTTGCGATTTCTCACGCCTATTGACGCTGTCGATAACGATCCGCGTATCACATCGGCGTTGGAAGAGGCATCGCGGCGAGTTCTGGGTGATGAGGGGATCACGCAGATCACACAGCCCAGCATGGGTGGCGAGGACTTCTCGGGTTACCTGACCAAGGTGCCCGGAGCCTTGCTGCGGTTGGGGGTCGCGCCGCCCGGATTTGCCGCTCCATTTTTGCATGCTCCCGACTTCGATATCGACGAACGAGCCATCGCGATTGGGGCACGCATCCTGTTGCGGGCCGCGTTGATCCTGTCCGATGACAGTGAGGAGGAATCGAATGTGGAGAACTACTCGATCTGAGAAATCGGATTTGAAATCTCAGATTTCAGGTTTCGGAGTTCAGATTTGAAATCTCAGAAGCAGCGCCTCTTTTGTACACTCTGAGAACATTCTCCAAGTTGGGTCACGTCTCATTACCGATCTCTTTGACGAATCGAGCCGCGCATGTCTGCACTCACCTTCACCCGCAATGACAAGCCAACGTTGGGCGTTGAGGTTGAGTTACAACTGGTAAACGCTCAGACATTCGAGCTGTCTCCTTCGATTGAAGCTGTTCTCAAGACGATGCCGGAGGATTTGAATTCGTGTGTCAAGCCGGAGTTGATGCAGAGTTATCTGGAAATCAACACGGGTATCTGCGAGACAGTCTCGGATGTGCGGGAGGATCTGACCGGCTCGCTCGAACGACTGAACGCCGTCTGTGACTCATTGGGGCTGCGGTTGTTCTGGGGGGCGACGCATCCGTTTTCGTCATGGCGACGACAGCGGATCACGGTCAACGACCGGTACTATCAACTGGTTGATCTGATGCAGGACATCGCGCGTCGACTCGTGACGTTCGGCCTGCATGTGCATGTCGGGGTCGATTCGGGCGACAAAGCGGTGATGGTTTGTGATCGCATGCTAAGGCATCTCCCACTGCTACTTTCGCTCTCAGCAAACTCCCCCTTCTGGGAGGCACGTCCGACCGGATTGCATTCGAATCGGTCGAAGATCATGGAGATGCTGCCGACCGCCGGGCTGCCGCATCAGATGCGTAACTGGAGCGAGTACGTCTGGCTGATCAGCCACTTGCAGGACACGGGGTTCATCAACACGATTCGTGAAATCTGGTGGGACATCCGCCCGCATCACAACTTCGGCACGGTCGAGATTCGCATTTGTGACATGCCCTGTAACCTGGAGCAGGTGCTGGCGATCACGGCGCTCGTGCAGTGTCTGGTGGTCGCCATCTCGGACCAGATTGACGAGGGGACGTATCTGTCGGAGTATCATCCGATGATCGTCCAGCAGAACAAGTGGCGAGCAACGCGGTACGGGGCTCAGGCACAACTCGTCAACAGCGACGACTATCAGCAATACTCAGTGCAGGAAACGACCGATCAATTGGTCGAAAAGCTGCTACCGACGGCGGAGCGTCTGGGATGCGTGAGCGAGTTGCAGTCAGTTCGGCAACTCCCCGCCAATACAGGAGCCGAGCAACAGCTCAACCTGTATGAGGAGACGTACAGTCGTCACGAAGTCGTACGGCGGATGCTGGAGCAGAACTCATTCACCTGATTCGTGGCAAAATTCAGTCCCTCGCCGTAGAATGACCGTTCCTGTCTGCGTTTACTTGAGTGCAACCATACACACCGATTGACTCCGCTGGAGACGATAATGCTGGACCACCCGACCTCGAATTCCCGCGCCTGGTCCTTTTTGCTGCTCATTGTGCTGGCCGTCGGGATCGTGGGCTGGGGCATCCCAAGTGTGGGGTGGACCTTCCAGGGCGATGATGCGGCGGCCGCTGCCCCGGCGGAAGGCGGCGACGCTGCACCGCCGGTCGAGTCACAAAGTTTCTTGACGTGGATGATTAAAGCGTCCGGCATCTTCGGAGCTATCCTGTTGCTCCTCTCTTTTCTGATGGTGGCGATCATCATGATGAACGTCCTGCAGGTTCGGAGGGAGAACCTGTTGCCGCAGGCGTTTGTGGAGGCCTTCGAGGCAAAACTCCAAGCCAAGGACTATCAGGGAGCGTACGAGACGGCCCGCAGCGACGACTCCTTCGTCGCCCGAGTGTTGGCAGCCGGGCTGAGCAAACTCAACCGTGGCTACAGCGAGGCCGTCGAAGGCATGCAGGAGGTCGGTGAGGAAGAGACGATGGAGATGGAGCACCGGCTGAGTTACCTCGCACTCATCGGCACGATTGCTCCTATGATTGGATTGATGGGAACGGTTTACGGCATGATCAACAGCTTCCGCACGATCGCAGAGTCGGCGACGCAGCCCAAACCATCGGAACTTGCAGACGGCATCTCGACGGCCTTGTTCACCACTTTGGAAGGGCTGACCGTCGCGATCCCGGCGATGATCGCTTACAGCCTATTGCGAAACCGCATGAACCGATACGTCTTGGAAGTCGGAATGGTCAGCGAGGGGCTGATGAGCCGGTTCTCGTCCGTGGGCAAGAGCAGCAAATCGGCCCCTCCCACCTCGTGAGCTTGTCTGCGTGAATCGACTTTCAACTTGCACCACTTCCCGACCATGAAAATCAAGACCAGCAAACCGAGCCTCGTCGATCCGGATATGACTCCGATGATCGACATCGTGTTTCAGTTGATTGCGTTCTTCATGATCGTGACCAACTTCGAGCAAACTCAGGCGGACGAGCGCGTCAAACTGCCGGAGGACGAACTGGCTCAACCGCCGATCGCTCCCCGCGAACAGGAGCTGTACATCAACGTCGGTTTTGAACGAGACAAAGACGGCAACATTATTGATCCGACGCCGTATGTTTTCTCCAAAGAGGGAGCCAAGACGGCTCAGGCGTATGCTTCCGAACTCCAGATGGAGGCCCGCGTTGCGAAAACCAAGAAGATTGAGCCAAGCACCATCACGGTGGTGATCCGCGCGGACTCCGAAACCCCGACCGGCATCGTGCAGGAACTGATGAAACTCGCCATGGATAATGGCTTTTCAACATTCGCCCTCAAAGCGAAAGCCAAAGCTCTTGATCAGTAATCTCCGTTTGTGGCTACTCGCTACTCCCTATTCGCTACTCCCTACTTCCCCATGAAACTCCGGCACAAAGGCGATGCAACGAAGATCGAGGCGCAGATGGCGCCGATGATCGATATCGTCTTTCAGTTGCTGATTTTCTTTATGCTGACGCTGAAAATCCTCGCGCCGGAGGGGGACTTCAATATCAATATGCCTATCGGCCAGGCTCAGGCCGATGATGAGAGTGATATGCAGTTGGATATTAAAGTCCGCCTCCTCGCAAGCCCGGATGGCACCCTCAAACAAGTCGCTCTTGGCACCCGCCAGCTTGGAAACGATGAGCGCGTGTTCGATCGCTTGAACAGCGAGATTATTACGATCGTTGGCCGGCCGGGCGCGGGTGAAAATGAGGTTGAAGTC
Source organism: Planctomycetaceae bacterium (assembly GCA_020426505.1). Classification (GTDB taxonomy): domain Bacteria; phylum Planctomycetota; class Planctomycetia; order Planctomycetales; family Planctomycetaceae; genus JAHBXU01. The sequence continues at coordinate 30,575 of JAGQPX010000031.1, forward strand.
GAGATCGATGCTGACTACGGGCTGCACTACGGCAACGTGATCCAGGCCATCTCTGCATGCACGGGAAAGATCGACCCAATCACGAAGAAGCCTGTGCGATACGTCGAGAAGATCAAGTTCGCCAAACCTCGCCCGCCGGGTGATGCACAGTGACGAGCGTTTGAGAACGCTGTTGTGTTCAACTCACTTTGCAGACGCCGAGGCGTTCTGTTGTTGCTGCACCGCTTCGATCTCAGCAAGTGCCTTTTTCATGGCGTCCAGCTGGGCCTGTGATGTTTGGGCAGCAGCCTTGGCATCGTTGAGGGCCTTTTGCTCTTCCGGTGTTAGCACGGCAGCAGCGAGTGCTGCTTTCGCTGCCTCCTGGAGTTGAGTCGCGGTTTGTTGTGCCTCAGTAAGTGCCTGCACGGTCCCATCGAAGGTCGCCTTCGTCTCGCCTGCAACCTTGGCAGCGGCTGCCTGGTCCTGCTGAGCCTTCTCGTAGAGTTTCAGCGCTGCAGCCAGCAAGTCCTCGGCTGACTTCAAGCGGGCGGACGTCTCTGCGTAGGCCTGCTCGGCAGCCGTCTTTGCGGTTGTGGCCGGCTCGATCTTGCCCGCAGCGGCAGCGGCTTGTTGCTCTGCCACCGTCGCAGCCTGTTTGCGCTGGGCGAGCAACTCGTCGGATGTCTTCTGGAGAGCAGCCAATTGCTCCTGAGCCTGCTTGGCTTGAGTGTCGACGGCTGTCAGTGAGGCACGCACGGCTTCCAGCTGGGCAGCGAGCGTTGGCGGGTTGCTGGAGAGCGTGCCGAACACTGCCGCATCGGCCGCGTTCCATACGGTGACGGTTCCTGTATAGTCTCCCGCAATGACTTTTTCCGTTTCGGCATCGAAGGCGACGTCGAGACCAATGTCCGGCATGCCCCCGAAGTCTCGGATGGCGGCTCCGTCGCCTTGCCAGAGTTTGGCGACCCTGTCGCCGCCGGTCGTGATGATTCGTCCGTCACGGATGTAGTCCATGGCATAGACTCCGCCGCCGTGGGCGCCCCAGTTCTTGATTTGACCGCCGTTATTCATCTCCCACAAACGAACGGTTCCGTCAGCACTGCACGAGCCAAGCACATTGCTGTCCGGCCGCCAGCTGAGATCGTTGATCGCTCCGGAGTGGCCGTTGAGCACGAGGTACTCCCGGCCGGTGAAGGCTTCCCAGACGACGAGACCATTGGCTCGGTCACCCGATGCGAGCAACACTCCGTCCGGGCTGAATTCGACTGCGGTGATCCAGTCGGTGTGCTTCTTCATCTCGTGAAGCAACTCGCCGGTCGCTGTCGAGTAGACGCGGAGCATCTTCTTCGGACCGCCCAGCGCGATCATCGTTTGATCAGGAGACAAGTCGGCTCCCAGCACAAGGTCGTATTCGTTGCCGACTTCGATGCGGCGTTCGCCGGTCGCGACGTCGAACACGATCACCTTGCCGGATGCTCCACCTCGCCCGCCCCCCGCGAGCAGCAGTGCGCCATTGCGGCTGAATTTGAGGATGTGCGGCTGACCCTCGGGGAAGGGGAGGACACCAAGCAGACGGCGGTCGCGAGTGTCGTACAGGGCGATCTGCTGGAAGCCGCTGACCGCTGCCAGCGGTGACCAGGGATTCGTCGCCAGCGCGGTGACAGCGTTGGCCGTTGAAGTGATCGTCTGTGGCTCACCCAGATACTGAGCAGGCATCGGCGGTGGGCCCGGTGGACGTTCGGTGCTGACTTCGATCTTGGCGATCGTGTTCTGCTTTTTCGGCATCTCCGCCTTGCTGCCCTTGTCCTTGAGCAGTCCGCCCACGATCCATTTCTGGATCACGGCCAGTTCTTCCTCGGGCAGCTTAGGCTGACCCGGAGGCATCGCCGGCTCGGACTCGTGTGTGATGAGAGACCATAGGTAACTCGCTTCCAAATCCCCAGGTTCGACGACCTCGCCTGAGCTTCCGCCGGTTCGGAGAGCGGCATAATCATCGATGACGAGTCCGCCCTTCTTGTCATTCGCGTTGTGACATGACCCGCACCGCATCCGGAAGATGGGAAGCACATGATCCTGAAACGTGACTTTCTCAGCTGCGTCGTCTGCAAAAGTGACCGACGTGCAAGCGGTGAGAACAATCACACAAGTTGTAACAAAGTATCGCATGGCGAAGTGGCTCAATGAGTGTGATCCCTGTGAGTGAGATCGATGTTTGAATCGTATGCCCTCTGTATGGCCCCACATTCGAAATGCGGGGTCAAACGTGAGTGTGAATCAATGGTTGAAAAGGAACTCACGGCTGTTGAGCAAGGCCCAGAAGGTGTCTTCGAGTCCCTGATTGATGTCGCTGCCCTCGGCGAACAGGGGTGAGAGGGCCGCGATCTCTTCCTCGGTCGGCTTGCGGGAGAGGCAGGTGACGTAGAGTCGCTCGACGATCTGCATCGGTTCGAGACCTTGTTCCTGCAACGCCTTGAGGACGCCCCCCTGGTTCATCTTGGCGTTGACAGTGTCGCCGTTCATCAAGTGCAGGGCTTGCGAAAGAGTCGGCTCCATTTTTACCTCACAGGAGCAGACGGTTTCCCGTTTGGCCCGACCGAAGGTCGTCAGGAAGTAGCTGCTCGTCGTACCGTCAGCGATTTGTGTTGCCTTGGCACCGAGCGGCAGTCCGCGGAACTTGTCCTTGGTGTCGGTCACCTGTGAGACGATATCGAGCATCGACTCAGCCTTGATGCGGCGAATGTTCTGATGGGCGAAGTTCAACTCGTCTGACATGTTGCTGTCGTTTCGAATCGTCGAGCGTTGATAGGTCTTGGAGTTGCAGATCTCGCGCACGAGTTGCCGGATGTCATAGCCTGACTCGGTGAACTTCAGTGAGAGGGCGTCGAGCAGTTCGGGGTTCGAGGCCGGATTGCTCACCCGTACGTCATCGACCGGCTCGATGATGCCGATGCCGAAGAAGTGTGACCACAAACGGTTCGCAAAGTTGCGGGCGAAGTAGGGATTCTCAGGAGATGCCAGCCACTCGGCGAGCACCTTGCGTCGGTCTTTGCCTGCGGTGTCAGGCTGAGCGCCGCCGAGGAACACAGGCACTGCATTCGCACCAGTGACCGGGTGCTTGACTTCGCCGCCGCCGCTGTTGAACACAACCTGTTGGCGATAATCTTCAGACCCCTTGCGGCCGACTTGCGAGAAGAAGGCTGCAAAGTTGTAGTAATCGTCCTGTGTCCACCGATCGAACGGATGGTTGTGACACTGAGCACATTGAATTCGCATCCCCATAAAGATCTGAGCGACGTTTTCAGCAACCTTCAATGAGTCGCGTTCGATCTGGTAGAAGTTGGTCGCAGGTGTGTCGAAGGTGCCGCCATCGGAGGAGAGCAGGGATTTGACCATCTCGTCCAACGGGACGTCGTTGGCGATCTGATCGGCCAGCCACTGGTAATACAACACGACCGCCTTGTAGGGCACTTCGTTCGATGATCGCATCATCAGCAACTCGGCCCACTTCGAGGTCAGGATTTCGACGAACTCCCGACGTTGCAGAAGTTCATCAATAATCAGCTCACGCTTGTTAGAGGCCTGATCGGCCATAAACGATTCGTACTCTTCCGGCGTGGGGAGCAATCCGGTCAGGTCGACCGTCACGCGGCGGAGGAAAGTGGCGTCGTCACAAATGTCCGAGGGATGGAGACGCAGTTTACGAAGCTTGTCCGCGACCAGTTCATCAATGTAGTTGACCGGCTCGACGGGAAGTTCTTCATACTCCAGATCTGCCGGCAACACGATGTATTGCGACACGACCGTGTGAGTCGAGTAGCGAGCCATAATGAATGCTTCGCCTCGTGCCCCGGCGGTGACGATGCCCTCGGGGGAGATGTCTGCACTGACGGCGTTGTTCGACTGGGTTAGGGCAAGCGGCGTGATGTCGCGAGTGGAGCCGTCTGAGTAGCGGGCGAGGACTGTCACCTTCTGTGTCGTTCCGGCACCCCGCATGACGGCCTGTTTGGGGTAGATGTCGATGCTCGTGCAAGTGGCGACATCGGACGGATCGGCAGGGGTCCCGCTGGCGATCCATTCGACGAGGTCCCCGCCCATCGGTGAGTCCAGTTCGAACAGCTTGCCACCTGTGTGAGGGACTGCACCGATCGATTTCTCGACGATGAGACTTGACTCGGCAACGGCGAGGTCGATGCGGCGACCGGGCAGTTCGCGGGTGATGCGCTGATGGTCGCCATCGGCATCGAAGCCAAACAATGAGAGGCGGAAGCCATCCTTGCCACGAGCTGCACCATGACAGCTGCCGCTGTTGCAGCCGGACTTCATGAAGATGGGCATGATGTCCAGCTTGAAACTCACGGGCCGGGGTGCATTCGCTTCGGTGACCGTGACCGGAACGCTGGCGGTCTGTCCTTCGAAGGTGACATTGAGTTGCGTCAGACCATCGGCGACGGGTTTGACGAGATTGCCCTCGATCGTCGCGAAGCTGCCATCGGCAAGGGCGGCCTGTGCGGCCTCGGTGACGTCCTCAGTCGTGCCATCTGCGAAGACGGCCTGCACGACGATCGACTGCCGGTCTTTGCTGGTCTTCAGGCTGATCTCTGGCGGGAAGACACGCAGATAATCGAGTTCGGCGGCTGTTGCAGACGATGCCGTACTGAGCAGGAGTGTTATCAGCAATGTAATCTGGAAAGTCCTCATCGACGTTCCTCAGTGATGCATTTCGTTGTGTCTGTTGTGCTGGTCGCTGGACTCTTCAGAGTTCAGACTGGTTCAATGATCGAAGTGGCTGAGTTCCGGAGAATCCAGCGACGGCGATTGATATCACCCACCTGTGGAGTTGGCGGCTGTCTCGGTCGAAGCGGCGGCTTCTTCAGCGGCTCGGGCCGCTTCGACGCGTTGCTTCTGTTCCAATCGAAGTCGTTCCAGTCGCGAGAGGGGCTTCTCCGTGGGAGGAGCCTGGGCAACTGGTTGGGCCGGTTGGGGTTGATCGGTTTTGGGCGGGATGGGCTTGTCGATTTGCAGTCGGCCCGTCCCCAAATTATGCAGGATGGTCGTCCCCGCCTCCGGAACATCGACCTGACAGAACAGATTCTGATGATTGCCGGGAGGCGAGCCTTCCTGTGTTTTCACATTGAAGATGAGTTCTGTCGAGTCTTTGGTCACCTTGAGGTCGTCGGCTGTTGTGTTCGCCGGGAGGCCGACAAGTTTGACGTTTGCCTCCCCTTCAAAGTCCTTACGTTTGGTGACCTTGACGATGACAGGAGTCTCCTGGCCTTGTTCGACAGAAGCTGCCTGATACTCGAATTGCAGGTATTGCTCTTCGACGATGAGAGGCACGAAGGGAGAGCAGGTTTCCATTGACCCGTTGCCAACCTTGGCTGTCCCGCGAACGGCGATCATGGTCGTCTGCACGGCTGCGTTTCCTGCCGCGTTGATTGACATCAGAGCTTCGGTTTGATCTCCGGGGATCGTAACGGACACCGAGGAGTTAACGCCGGGCGGGTTCTGCAGCATGTCGATCTTGATCGCCTCGGCGTAGCCTTCGTTTCGTTCGGCGATGATCTTGAGGTTCATTGACCCGCCGCGGACGAGCGGCACGGGCGGCTGCTCAATGCGAATACGGAAGGGCGCCGCGTCGGTCACAACGACCGGCATGCGGAGTTCCTCTTCCTCCCAGACACGCTCGTTGTTGCGACCACGGATCATCAGGTTAAGTTGTGAAAGCGGGCCTTCAATCACACGTTCCTGATTCGGATCAGCGAGATGCGTGATGATTGACGCGTACTTTCCGCCGACGGGTGCATCGTCAGCCGCGTAGAAGACGACCGGCATCGAACCTCCACCGCGCCAGCCTTCCGGACATTCGATGCTCACGCCTGCGGGAAGATCATCACTGCGGAAGTTGACGGGTCCGCCGAAATCGGATCGGCTCACATTCACCACGACACCGCACCCACCCCCTTGCGGGATGATGAGCTGCGGCTGAACATACCGTGAGAACTCGGTCGGACGGGCAACGATCTTCGGCTCAATCGGTGTGACCTCGACGCGGTAGGTGTGCGCATCGCTGCCTTGTCGCAGATGGTCGCGCACTGCGACGGCGTACTCGCCGTCTGCTGGCACGGTGAATCTCAGGTAACTGTCTGGACCCCGGCTGTCGTCATTGGCGGCCAGTTGTGCGCCGTCCGCCATGTTGTACACGTAGACGACCGGGTCGAGTTCCGAGCGGATGCGGCGGGCGTACACCTCAATGTCGAATTGCTGATCCTTGGTGCCGGTGAACTTGAAGTAGTCCGCCTCGTCACCATCGGTGAGGACACCGTTGAAGGCACCCGGACCCGTGGCTGGGGTTGCCTCGGTGTGTGAGTTGTTGGGTTCGACTTCGATTGCGTTGTCGAGGTTCGCCAGGCGGAACCAGTTCCATGAGGGGGAGACGCCATGCTCGTCCTCAACAGCGAGACCGAAGCGTTCGGACATCTCTATCGGGAGTGTCACTTCACGTGTGATGGCGCCGGTCGGATCGCCGAGAAACGTGACAGAGAGTGTCTCGCCCGGTTTGCCGCCTGCAGGCACGATTGACATCGGACGGGGAAAGCTGCCGATGTGCAAGTGATAGTCCGCGTTGCCGTCGCCGTTGTAGGCGCTGTCTCTCAGAGCGATGATGTATTTGCCATCGGCAGGGATGATGGTGCTGACCGTGGCATCGTTCCAGACGAGAGCCGGGTCGTCACTGGCGACAAGTTCGTTCCGGTCCTCGCTCATGATGGCGAGATACGGATCGAAGTAATTGGCACCACCGGAGCGGCCCATCCGCATCCCGAACACTTCCGCACTCAGGCGTTGTCCCTGCTTGGCCTCGACGACGAAGTAATCAACATCCTCGCTGTCGATCCGTCCCTGCACGGTGACGTTTTGCTCGATGGCCTGCGGTTCCGTGAAGATCGTGTTGGGTTCCGTCTCAGCGATGACGGGCAAAGCTCCGACGTGAAAGACTTGCAGATTGGTCATGCCCGTACGTGTGCGAACACGCACTCGCTTGGCACCCAACTCTGCGTCCTCTGCGATCTTGATCATCGCCTTGAGTTGCTTGCCATCGCTGTTGCCGTCCTTGTCCTTGACGACTTCGAGGCTGAGAACTTCGATTCCCGCGTCGTAGATCATGACCTCTTCAGCGTCCTGAAGATTCGAGCCAGCAATCGTGACTTCAAGCTCCGTGCCGCGCTGTCCACCATTGGGGATCAATCGACCAAGGCCGGGCGACGCGGCCATCGCTGTCGGTGCGAAGAGGGTCAGCGTCAGCAGTGACAGATTCAGGGTCAGAAAATAACGTGACATCCGCATGAGATTCCTCGGGTGTCGAAACGGGACTCGTGTCGTCCCTGAGTCATGTTTGGTTTAGTTGTCTCGATTGCGGTTTCGCACGTGTCCGGAGAGCTCAATCGTTGTTCCGTCGCGCTAAGCCGCAAACGAGTGAATCGCGTTGGGGAACATTCGGGTTGATGGACGATCTAAGCAAGCATCTCCTGGACGACTTTGCCGCCATCACAGATTTCGATCGGTCGATCGCCAGGAGCCATCAGTTCCTTGTCAGCGACGATGCCCAGACAGTGATAGACCGTGGTGAACAGGTTCTCCGGACCGATCGGATCGATTTCCGGCTCGGTCGCGGTGGCGTCGGATTGACCGTAGACGTAGCCCTTCTTGATGCCACCACCGGCGAGCACGACGCTGAAGCCTTTCGGCCAGTGGTCGCGGCCGGCGGTGCCGTTGATTTTCGGAGTGCGTCCGAATTCTGACGAGACCATGACGAGTGTTTCGTCGAGCAGACCACGTTCTTCGAGATCGGTGATGAGTCGGGCGAACGCCTGATCGAAGGCAGGCATCTGATTCCGGAAACCGGCAACGATATTGTCGTGCATGTCCCAGCCGCCGTAGGTGAGGTTCACAAGACGGCAGCCGGCTTCGACCAGTCGACGGGCGAGCAGCATCCGGGCACCGGCCGTGTTGCGGCCGTATTGATCACGGAGCGCTGCGTCTTCTTTCTCGATGTCGAAGGCTTCACGGGCTTCGGGAGAGTTGATGAGGCTATACGCTGATTCGTAGAAGCTGTCCATCGCCGTGATCTGATCGGACTTCTCACGATTCTGGAAGTAGGCGTTGACAGCTTCCAGTGCCGAGCGACGAGTTGCGAAGCGTGAATCGTCGATGCCACTGGGGAGGTTCAGGTCAAGAACCCGGAAACCATTCGCGGCCGGGTCGCTGCCAAGTGAGAACGGAGCAAACGCCGAGCTGAGGTAGCCACTGCCGGCGTATTCATTCGGCTGATCGGGAATGCACACGTAGGGGGGCAGATTGTTGCGGGAGCCGTATTCGTGTGAGACGACTGACCCGATGCTGGGGAACTGGAGTGCCGGGCTCGGTTTGTACCCTGTGAACATGTTGTGCGTGCCTCGCTCGTGAGCCGCTTCGCCGTGCGTCATTGAGCGGACGATCGTCAGCCGATCAGCGATGGCTGCTGTCTGAGGGAGCGTGTTGCCGAAGAGGACGCCGTCCAGTTTCGTTTGCACGTGCCCCATCTCGCCCCGGTACTCGATCGGAGCATACGGTTTGGGGTCGAACGATTCCTGATGGGCCATTCCGCCGGGCAGGAAGATGTGGATGATCGACTTGGCGGTCCCCTCAAAGTTTTCGTAGTTCTTCAACTCGGCCATTGCTGCCCGGCCGCGGAGCAGGTCGGGGAGCGTCAGTCCGGCCCCGGCGAGCACGCCGACGGACAGGAAGCCGCGACGGGACATGTTTTTGAAGTGACTCGGGGTGCAATTCTGTGGCTGAGTCATGACGAGTTTCTCCTCAGGTCATCATCTCGATGAGGGGGTGGGATTGCGCACGCACGTAGCGATGAGTTCGTATGCTGGCACTTTCAACGAAGAACGCCCGGGTTGAAAGTGATGTGCGTCTGTCCGATCAGTGAAGTCTCACAAGGGACACTTTGGGGATGCTCCTGTGAGCATCGGGTCGGTTCAAACGAAACCAGCAGGATTACAGGTGGGATGATGTGCCAGTGCTGGTGCCGGCTGGTGGGGTTCGTCACCCGCCCATCAGGCTGAATGAACGAACAATGTTGAATACGAGACTACTCATCGAAATCCCCTTTTGTCAAGGTTCTGACCTGAATGCTGGGTATTTCGTGAGGGGGCATTTGACGTAACAGGCTGTCTGACACCGACATTCAATACGTCTGGGGATTTCCCTGATTCTGCCATCTTTGGACCGCGCTGTTCAGATTCGATGAACGGGATTCGCACGAAGTCAATGCCTTCCTGTCGGTCGTGGTCGATGTTCTGGCGTGGTGCTTTCAGACAACGTCAGTAGAGCGACAACATATGCTCGCTGGCAATCCTCGTCTCGTTGCCTAAACTCGGTTGTTTGTGGCACTTGAATCAGGTTGAGACGTTCGGATGGCGAAGGATTTTCTTGCGGGAACGAAGGATCGGTATGACGTCGTGGTCATCGGCTCGGGGTTGGCCGGACTGACCGGGGCGAACGTGCTGGCCAAACAGGGCTACTCGGTCCTGTTGCTGGAACATCACTACCAGCTTGGCGGGATGGCGACGTGGTTCAAACGCAAGGGGGGCCACATCTTCGACATCTCACTGCACGGCTTCCCTGTCGGGATGAAGAAGTCGTGCCGCAAGTATTGGACGAATGAGATCGCTGAGAGCATCGTCCAGCTCGAGGGCATCCGCTTTGAGAACCCGCAGTTCTCGCTGCGCACATCCTTCACGCGGCAGGACTTCACCCGCATCATCACCGAAGAGTTCGGCATTCCCTTCGAGACGGTCGACAGGTTCTTCACGACGGCCCGGTCGATGAACTTCTATGACGACCAGTCGAAGACAACGCGCGAACTGTTCGAAGAATTCTTTCCCGGCCGCACTGATGTGCACCGTCTGCTGATGGAGCCGATCACCTACGCGAACGGGTCGACCATGGACGATCCGGCCATCACGTATGGCATCGTGTTCAGCAACTTCATGAGCAAGGGAGTCTTCACCTTTCAGGGAGGGACCGACAAACTCGTGCAGCAGATGCGAGACGAGCTGGAAGCCAACGGCGTCGACATCCGCATTCGCTCACTCGTCGAACAGATCGAGATCACACCCGATCGCCGCGTCACTGCGGTCGTCGTCAACGGCAAACGCATCGAGTGCGGAGCCATCCTCTCCAACGCAAATATCAAGTCGACCATTCTCAAACTCGTCGGCGAGGAGCACTTCGATCGAGAGTACATCGAGGAAACGAAGGCCGTCCGACTGAACAACTCCAGCTGCCAGGTCTACATCGGTCTCAAACCGGGGGTCGGCTTTGACGAGAGCTGCGGCGACCTGCTGTTTCACTCGGAGCACACGGGTTTCGACGTCGGCGCCATGCTGTCGAAGGACGTCAGCAGTCGCACCTTCTCCTTCTACTATCCTCGCACGCGCCCCGGCAGTGACCGTTGGCTGATCGTCTCGTCAACCAACGCAAACTTTGAAGACTGGGCCAATCTGCCTGACGAGCAGTACGAGGCAGACAAGCACCACCTCTGCGAAACAACGCTCGACTGCCTCGAACAATACGTGCCCGGCATCCGCGAGAAAGTCGACTGGGTCGAAGCATCAACGCCCCGCACGTTCCAGCACTACACACGACACCTCGAAGGGGCCAGCTTCGGCACCAAGTTCGAGGGCCTCAAAGTCTCGCAAACTCTCCCTGAACAGATCGGCGGCCTGTTCCACGCGGGCTCAGTCGGCATCATCATGTCCGGCTGGCTCGGAGCCGTGAACTACGGCGTGATCACCTCAAACGAGGTCGACAAGTATCTGACACCGGCAGAGGCGACTGTGTAGTTGGGACACGTCGGTGCTTGGGAGGGACAGCATGAGTGACCGAGTCTATTGGGCAATGCTGTATGCTGTATTGAGTATTGGATTGCTGGTCTCAGTGGTGGCATCAGGCGAATGGACTGATTCGGGCTATCCACATCCGATGTTGATCGGGACTGTCCTATCTGGTGGAACAGCAGTCGGACTCTGGTTGAGGAAGCGCTGGGGGCAATGGTGCGGAATACTTTTCAGCGTCGCGTCCATTGCACTCGTGACGAACCACCTTAGTCTTCAGGGAGTGACGGTGACGAGTGTGGGAACGCTGCGCTTCTCGTGCTACGCGATCTGGCTGCTTTGGCATGTTCCGGTCACTCCTTTCGAGGAGTTGCTCGTTGAATGTAGCACTCCGGAGTGTCATCAACTTATTGATCAGAAGGTTGCGAAGTTCGAGGAACAGATTGCGAATTGGAACGACGGCATTGTAATTCTGCGATACGATCCTCCTCGGAGAATCTCACTGGACGCGATTGCGGACGCGGCTGATCGTGCTTTTGGCAAGACGTTCGAGCGCAGGCGCGAATCGATGGATGATCCGTCTGATGCGGGAATAATGGCCGTATTCGAGAAGCAGCCGATCGTCGCGGGAGATGGCGACGTGTTCGTATGTTTCGATCCGCCCTGCCTCATCTCGATTCACATCGAAGTGAGTCAGGAGTCGACATTGACGGACGCGTCTGTTCTCGTCGACAGCATCATGTTGGGGCTGCAGCTGGCATCGACTAAGCAGGAGTGCTGGGAGAATCCGTACATCTGGACGGCCATGCTGGCGGCAGAACTGGTCGGCGATGTGACTGGAACCTCAGTTCTTCCGTATGATGATGTGGAGTACGACTCGGCCACGTGCGACATTGCGTCCGAGTTGCGAGCATTTGCAAATTCGTGGTCACCCGAGAACGGACAGACGGACTTCTAGCGACTGAGTGCCCGTGGCCCTCACTTCTCATCGGTTTTGAAGACAATACAGATTCTGCTTGCCGCGGAGGTAGAGGTGCTTTCCGACCATTGCGGGTGAGGCGTCGATGCGGTCGTTGAGTTTGTTTGTTGCAAGGACTTTCAGTTCGGGGTTGTCCTCAATGACCTGCGTTGTGCCGTCGCGACCGACGAGGTAGATCCGGCCACTTGCTGCCACGGGGGAGGCGTACATGTTATGGACGTCTGGCAGGCGGGTTCGTTCCATCAGCGTGTCTCCCGTCGTCGCATCGAGGCAACTGAGAATGCCCGAGTTGGACTGATTGAAGTACAGTCGTCCGTCGACCAACAAGGGCGAAGGGATATAAGGCGTGCCGCGATCCTTTGACCACGCGACGTTGTCACTCCCGGTGACGTCACCTGTCGAGTTGAGTGAGATCGCTTCCAGGGCGCTGCCGCGATAACCGCTGGCACAGTACACGAAGTCGCCTTGGACGACAGGCGATGGCGTGACGTTCATGACCTGTCCGCCGCATTCCCAGATGAGTGAGCCATCTTCGAGATCGTAGCTGCGGACGCGGTTGGTGCCATTGGTGATAACCTGCGTGCGACCGTCATGCTCGACGACGAGTGGGGTCGCCCAGCAGCTTGGCTCATCGCGATCCTTGCGCCAAATGTCTTCGCCCGTCTTCGCATCGACGACTACGAGATAAGATTGCTGCTCCTGATCGCGGACAATGATCAACCGCCCGCCATGCACGACTGGCGATGCTCCCTCGCCAAAGCTGCGACGGGTCTCGACCGTGCCCAGGTCTCGCTTCCACAGCGGCCCTCCGTCGAGGTCATAGCAATACAGACCCGCTGAGCCGAACCACACGTACAGACGCTCGCCATCGGTCGTCGGAGAGCAAGAGGCGAAGGAGTTGTCGCCGTGATGCCCTTCGTGCGGGATCTTCTCGATGGCAATACGCCGCCAGAGTTCGTCTCCCGTCATGCGGTCGAAGCAGAGCACGACATACTGGTGATACGTGTTCGGAAAGGTGATGCCGAACGGGCGTTCAGGCTGGTCTTCGGGCTTCGGCAAACTCGGGTCGACCTTGCCGGTGTCGACGGTCGTCGCCACAAACAGCTTGTTGTCCCAGATGATGGGCGTGCTGTTGCCAAGCCCTTCAATGGAAACCTTCCATGCGAGGTTCTCCGTCTCACTCCAGGTGAGTGGAGGTTCAGCGTGAGATGCAACTCCGTTGGCATGCGGGCCGCGCCACTGATGCCACGAACGGGACCGAATGTCGCTGGGTTCTTCCGCGTGAGTTGGTAACGGCAGACTGGTGAGAACCGAAAGTAACAGGGTCAACCGTTTCAATGTCTGCATGCTTGATCGCTTTGGCATGAGGGAACGCTTTGTCGGGACGTTCCTATCCTGCCGGGTTGCGATCTCGCTCGCAAGGTTTCAAGTTGGCTGAATCCCACGAAAACGGACACTCAACCGAAATGAAATCGAGTCTCGCCTACCAAGAAATCTCGATGGCACCTGTGCCACCGTGAGCAAACAGGCTGTCGGTCGTGTCGAGGTTCAGGCCGGTTGGATTTGCGAGGAGCGAGCCGGTGCGTTTGACCTGCTCCGGAGCGACCGCGATGCCGTGGGCGAGGAAGAGTTGGTAGCCGAGTCGTAGCGCGAGGTATTGGTTAATGCGGTAGACGCCTTCCAACCCAGCCTCGGCGATCAAGGCTGGGGCAGTCTTCGAGTCATGGGCGTTACCGAGAAGGTTCGGTCCGAGCGTCAGACGTGACGTGCCTTCGACATGATTCGCATACCATCCAAGTTTTCCGAAGGTGTCGAGGCTGAATCTTCCGCGTGACATCAACGGAGCTTCGAGGCCAACCTGAACACCGAAGAGGTCATTCCGGGTATCGAAGCTCGTGAACGAGGGCGCCGCGGGGGGCAACCCGTTGACGTTGAGGCTCTCGTCGATTTCCGCCCAGCGGAAGCCGACGAGCCAAGTGATGTCGTTGTACTGTCTGCGGAGGTTAATTTCGGCCGTTTGCAGGCTGGACGTATAGTCCGAGGCAAAGTTCGCACCGAAGTTGCCCGTGAAAGGATTCGTGCGGTATCTCAGTGCCCCCGGATTGGGTGTGAAGGCCGTCTCACTCCATTCGTCGATCCATAAATACCGGAACTCAACCCCCGTGCATGGGTCGAGATGGTAGATCAGGTTGGCATCGATGCCCGGCTGGAAATCGAAGTCGTATTGATCACCCTTGAGGACGATTTGATTGGTGTTCACGTCTTCAAGAATCGCACCATTGTCCGTCTGAGTCCGCTGCATGTAGACGAACTTCACACGGCTGGTGAAGGTCGGGCAGGGGTTGGCGAAGACGGCATTCAGATCGCAGGCCGAAAATCCGCTGCTGGGGAAGAGGTCAGGAAGTCCGGCTTGAGAGGAACTCGCGATGACGAGTAGTCCACCAAGGGCAACAGTGAACGTGAGCGAGCGACGACCGATCTTCCGCATGAATCTCCCTCCTCGGAGTGAATGTGCCCAGCAACCTCCGATGCAGAGAGATTCTGCACCACTGGGACATCTGGCGGCAGCGCGATCTCAGACGGATCGCACGGCCGTCAACTCATGCTATCGTCGCCTGACCTCGGATGATCACACGAAATGCGTCGTTGTCGTCACGCTCGGTACAACGCGTTTGGCCGAAACAAGCGTGGCAGCCCCAGGTCAGCGGCCAAGCTCCGGGTTCTCGTTCGTCGGTGCCTCTGCAGGGTCAGTTTAACCGCCAAACTTCACCAGACGACTTCAAAGGCTGCGGTGCCCCCGTGGGCGAAGAGGGGCCGGCTCATGTCGAGTGACATCCACGCCACGTTGTTGGTGCCTCCGGGAGTCAAGTTCCCCGTAGTCTTCACCTGCTCGGCGGCGATCGAGAGTCCGTGGGCAATCATCACTTGATAACCCAGCCGAATCTTCATGCGGTCCGTCAACCAGACGACACCTTCAAGGCCAGCCTCTGCCAGAATCGCCGGCTCAACGCGGCGGTCACTGGCGGTGCCGAGGATATCGGGTCCCACTTGAACTCGTGCATTGCCTTGTGAGGAGTTCGCGAAAATGCCGGTTTTGAAGAATCCGTCCAGGCCGAAGTTCCCCCAGTCGATCAGGACGGCATCCAGACCAATCTGACCGCCAAACAGGTCGTTTCGCGTGTCAAAATCCACGAACGTGGGGACGGTGGCATCCAGCGAGTTGAGTTGCAGGTCTTCATCGATCTCTGCCCAGCGGAAGCCGATGAGCATCGTCACGGGGTGGCACGCACAATCCTGACGATAATTCACTTCCGCCGTTTGGAACTTGGTCGCGTAGTTTGAATAGAAGTCGTCGACAAAACCACCCGTCGAAAACGGATTCGACGTCAGTTGCAACTCGCCGGGCGTCGGGTTCGGCGTAAAGACGGTTGCTTCCCAATCGTCAATCCAGAGAAAGCGACCTTCGATCGCGTTCCCGCCGCCAAGATGCGCGATCAGACTCGCGTCGACTCCAGGATCGAATCCGAAGTCGAAGTCGTTGCCCTTCAATGCGGATTGATTGGTTGCCGTATTGCGAAGGATCGGTGGATCACTGTTCTCATCGCGCCGCATGTATAGGAACTTCACCCGGGCGGTAAATCGGGGTGCAGGGTCACAGAAGACCTGATCGCAACCCGACTCGCACAGAGGCAGGCAGTCACACCCGTGGCCGAAGGTGACGGCTTCCTGAGGAGTTGAATATGGCAGCGGCGGATACGGACCTGCGCTGGAGGCCGTTGTCGACAGTCCGCAGATCAGAGCGGCGGTCATCCCTAGTGCGATGCGAGCGTCACGGCCCATGATAATCCTTCCATGTGGTCGATTCATTCGGGATGTCCTGATTGACGCATCGTGCATCGTAAGCAGATTCCCTGTGACCGATTCAACGAGACGTCGTCGAATCCCTACGACCACACTCATCGTCACAGGCCGTGTGGCAAAACCACGATCACCACTTCTGACCGTATTCCCGTTAGATTGAGACCGGCTCCCCAAGTTGGCATGGTCACCGGAATCGGTAAACTTTGACACCATGCTGCAAGGTGACGACCACACCAGCAGCTTCAGCAACTGTTTCACGTGAAACAGTGACGATGAGGTAAACCTGACGCATTGAAGCGAGGATGACAAAATCTGCCTCGTGCTCCGTAAACCCCACCCGGTAAAGGGATTTGTGATGCTTCGCCTGGCCATCCGCAGCTTGTGTCTCTTGATCCTGCTTGCTTGTCAACTCGCCGCACAGGACGGACGCGGACCAAACGGTTCTGGGGCTCTTACCCTGGACGCCGTTACCCAGGGCAAGGCGAACATCGTGGATCTCAGCTATCCACTGAATCAGCAGACCAACTTTTGGCCCGGCGATGACTATGAGCCATTCTCGCTGCAGACTATCGCCACTCTTGAAAAGGACGGCGTGCTCTCCAAATCGATGCGACTCCCCGAGCACATTGGCACGCACATCGACGCCCCGAACCACTTCGAGCCGAATCAACCTGACGTCGCACAGATCAAGCCCGAGGATCTGATCGGTCCCGGAGTCATGATTGACATCTCCCCACAAGCCGAGGTCGATCCCGACTACGGTCTCACACTGAAGGACGTGCAAGCATGGGAGTCCGCACATGGTCGCATTCCCGACGGAGCCATCGTCCTGCTCTACACGGGTTGGGGCCGGTTCTGGTCACGCCCCGAACGCTTCCAGGGCCGCGACACCACCGGCAACCTGCACTTCCCCTCGTACACCGCCGAGTCGGCCAGCTTTCTCATCCAAGACCGCAAAGCCCGCGGTCTCGGCGTCGACACCCTCAGCATCGACCGTGGCATCTCAAAGGACTTCCAAGTCCACCACATCACCAACAGTGCCACCCGCTACGGCCTCGAAAACATCGCCCATCTCGACCAACTTCCGCCACACGGCTTCACCCTAATCGTCGCCCCCATGAAAATCGAAAAAGGCACCGGCTGCCCAACCCGCGTGTTCGCGATCCTGCCGAAGTGAACCGTGTGTTTCGTGGCAATTGACATGTTCGTGGCTATGTATCGACTCGGTCAATTTCCTCGCCAGACATGAATATACGGGAACCATGACGGACAGTGAGAATGAAGACTTCCTCTTCGCGGGTCGTGTAGAGAACTCGATACCTACCGAAGAGAAACTGCCGCACCTCACACCGTGCGAATTCGTTTTCCGGGGCTAGTGCAAAGGACACCCGCTCTGATCGAAGAATCTTCAGCTTCTCGTAAAGCCGCTGACGCCACTGTAAAGCATTTGCGGGAGAGTCTTCGTGGATATACGCCACGATGTCGTGAACATCCTGTCTCGCGGTCGACGAAAACCTAACCGACCGTGCCATAGGTCTCATCAAGTTCGCGAAAAACGTCATCCATATCGTGCGTTCGTCCCGCCTCGATATCCGCCAATCCGCGATGCACTGCCTCCACCGACGACCGCATCTCCTCGTCGCTGCCGACCCCCATCATCTCGCGATAAGCCTCGACGGTCATCAGCACGAACGACGATCCCTGCACAAAGCCGTTGGCTTCGTCGAGCGCGGTCTGAAGTTCGGGTGTGAGGATGGTTTCTGACATATCACCATCCTAGCAGTACGCGGCGCATGTGACACGTCTTATTCTGGAAATGTCAACGACACACTATTGGCGAGAGATCAACCATCTTTTCGTCCAGACTAGTGGGTGTTCCAACCTGAATTGACAGGTTGCAGCACCCTGGCTGCTCAAAGCAGCCGAGGTGCTTCGAGCATCGCGACCCGTCATCTCAGGTCGGATGAACTACTAGCTGCTGCCAACGCCAACGTGAGGTCATCCGGTTCCATCTCAGGATACTCACGAAACAACTCATCCCGATCCGGATACAACGCCATCGCCTCCAGATCACGGCGTACAGTAATCCGCAGCCCTCGAATACAAGGCTGTCCATTCATCACATCCGGGTCACGTGTGATTCGATCGAAGGAATGGTCATCGGCTTATTCTCTGTTTGGACTCACCCAAGGGTACCGCAGACATGCGAGAGCCTGCCAGAGTTATTCCGTCCAGTGATGATGCAACTCGTTAGACGCATCGCCACAGACGTAAGGTAACCGGTTCAATGAACCACTTGGCAGTTGGGCAATGCCTTTTTCATCTCGTTTGTCAAATCGGCATCAATATTTGGATTACCGGAAATCATCACGGCAATGTAGCACTTGCCAACCTCGTTCTCATCTCTTTTCGGGATAAGGTTTCGGAGAGACGGAATCATTTTGTGGGCCTCAGCAGCAGAAATATGAGCGCCTGTTAAGTCAATGAGCGGCACGCTGACGGAGGGTTCTCCCATCAACGTCGCGAGTAGAGTTGGGGTGGGCGAATCTGAATCCGTGACGACAGTCCCAGCTTGTCCCGTGTGTCCACTCCAATCGGTCAGCGTGAGTCGCGCCCCGTTGTCTTGAAGGTCTGAAATTGCAGCATTGTGTTGGGCAATCTGAGTGTGTTGATACATGAAGAGCCCGACCACACCAATCGCGAGAACAGCAAATCCCACCAGGAGCTTGAGTAACAATCGCTTTACACCGTGAGGATTTGATGGGGTATCCATGATTATTTCCAGCAACGAATGAGATTGTGTGTCACACCAGAATCGTGGAAATGATCCAGATCCCTCATGCTATTCCTGGAACGGGAAATGATTTTGCAAATTCGGCGATCTCTCCCCGCACGCTTTCGATCGTCGCGTCGTCCTCGGGGTTGCTGAGGACGGTGAGGATCCATTGGCCGACGCGTTGCATCTCTGGCTCTTTCATGCCTCGCGTGGTCAGGGCGGGGGTGCCGATGCGGATGCCGCTGGGGTCGAGGGGCTTGCGGGGGTCGTAGGGGATCATGTTTTTGTTGA
>JAGQPX010000226.1 GCA_020426505.1 Planctomycetaceae bacterium
GGCTGCGCCGGGGTGGTCGCGGCCTCCGGCAGAGGCCAGCGACGCGGTGCCACACTCTGCTCGCATCGTCGGAGGCGGCTCCTCGGAAACGCCGAGTGGCGTTTCGCGGCGCTCTCCGCTCTCCGTCCCGGAGGGACGAGGGTGTTCATCGCAAAGAAGGCAGGAGGTCGGTCTGCCATTGGTCGTCGGTGAGGTCTTCGGGCTGCATCCCGTCGAAGCGACCGTCATGGGAAGTGCGGCTCCAGGGAAGTCTGACGGTCAGTCCCCGTTGGGTGAGATCCCAGGTCAGTTCCTTCGCACCTGCTTCCCCTTCGGGATCGTTGTCAGGGAGCAGGATCACCCGGCCCTGTGTCGCGGTGCGTGAGATACGTTCAATCTTGGCGAGCTGTTCGTCAGTTGCCTTGTTGGAACAGAGACCGAGGGCAGGAACGTGCAGACAGTCCATGCGGATGACGTCCGTTTGCCCCTCGACAATCACCACACCGTAGCGACCGAGAAACTCCTTCAAGCGGCGATCATCGAGACGGTCGGCCTGCTGGCCGTAGAGTTCGAGACCCCGGTGATAGCCCTTCACGTAGCGATGCTTGTTCGGTTTGGACTTTTGGGGACGGCCGTCATTGATCCACTTCTGCCACTTCTCGTCGAAACGGACGTCACGGCCGGAGTAGGAGAGGATCTCTCCGGCTTCGTTCTGATGGGCGAAGATCACCGCCCCCCGCAGTAGGCTTCTGGCATTGCGGGGGAGGTAGCCCATCTTCCACTGCCGGCAGACGTCGGGGGTCAGCCAGGGGCGTTCGCGGAAGTAGGCGGCAGCCGGTGGCGACATCTCGGCCACATCGACGACACAATCCTGCCACAAGTCGACCAGAGCCGCCGCCTTCTCATTCAGCCGCATCGGCATGTTTTCCTGCGGTGGGGGAGCGGGTGAGTCCTCGACGGTGTTTGCCGCAGGGACGGTCTTGTCGGTGACGTTCGGAGTGGGGGAGTCGACGAGGCCGTTGATCTGTTTGAGGATGTTGACGGATGCTTTGAACTCCTCGCCTCGTAGTCGATCGGTCGATGGGGGACGACCGGTCTCCAGTCCATGAATGAGCGTGAGCAGGTTGCCCCGCACGTCACAGCAGTGGGCGTAGATCAGCTTGGCGGATGAGTCGAGGTTGATGGTCAGGTTGCCGTAGCGGCTCTGACGGCACTCCTCGTTGAAGGGACACGGCAGGCGGTGTTCGCCCGATGTCTTCTCCGGAGCGGGCAGACCGTAGTGCTGGAGGACACGGTCCAGTGGCGTTTCCTCGATCAGTCGGTCGACATCCTTGATGTAGGCAGCATTTCGTGGCATGTGGCAATCGGAACTCGGACTTTGTCAGCGTACACTCACTTCCCGATCGATGGCAAAGAGATTGACGACGACGATCGGCCCCCGTGATATCGAGTTACTGACGGCTCTGGACCGTTGTCCGTTGACCGTGGCCCAGCTCTGCAGGTTGAGTCAGACGTTCGAGCAGCCCTTCGGGAACGAACACTTGCTGCGTCGACGACTGAGAAGACTCGCCAAGTCGGAACTGGTTCGCTCGTGGCCGTATGAAGTCGCCTCACTTGGGCGATCACAGCACTACTTCAAGCTGACGAGAGGCGGCTACCGACTCCTGTATGGTGAGGATGTGGCACTGCCGAAGCGGCGCTACTTCGAGGCGATCGCTGCCGGTCATCACCATCACACGCAATCACTGGCCGAGTTTCTTGTGCGATTGCTGGTAACGGGACACCGGCAAGGGATCGAGGTGCGGCACTTTGCCCGCGAGAACTCCGTCTGTCTCAAAGCGGACGGATTCACCCTCTATCCGGACGCTGCCTTTCAGCTAGTCACTCCCGATCAACGCTCCTTCAACTTCTGTCTGGAACTGGACAACGGCACCGAACGCATCCGCTCACGGCAAGACGTCGAGTCGATCGAACGGAAACTCCGTGGCTACGACGCCCATCAGTCGCAGTTCGAGGCCCTTGATCCGGCGCGGTATCTCGTGCTGTTCGTCACCACTCGATCGCAGGTGAGGCTGCAGCACATCCTCGATCTGGCGGGGATGGTGATGCAGAACCCACAGCGGACCGTGTTCGTCGGTGTCGATCTGGAGACATTCTTGAACACGGACGATCCGTTCACTGAGGCCGTGCTGACCGATCATCGCTCGCTCAAGCGGACAATCGTGCCGATCTCCCGCAAACCGAACTCGCCGCAAGAAGCATCACCAAGTTCAGACGGTCACCAACGGCACAAAGCGGCTATGCCGCACTCGCCGCAAAAAGCTCTCCGAACTTCGGGCGTTCGCCCACGGCACCATGCTACCGTGTAGCTCCTTGTGGCAGGCCCGTTCCGATCAGGCCTTGTCCGTGCTCGTGCGGACTGCCGTTTCCCCCGCTGAACACCCGTCGTCACGTTGGGCCGAGGTAGCGTCTCTGACATCGCACCGGCGGTCTCCAGGTCGAACACCCCTGGACGTTTCGGGACACGGTTGCCCTTCCGTTGGAGTTGCGGCCACACGAGGCCCCGCCTCCGAAGTGGCGCGACCACTCATGGCAGTCACCGACTGTTGGCCAGGCCGAAGGGGGCGGGTGAAACTGTTGATGCGATTCACTTGGATCGGCTTGCGCCGTCGTTTGACGTGTGGCAGTCTAAGTCCATGCCCTGTCCCGATTGTGAAAAACTCAGAACGTTGGCGGACACGCTGGTCGAACTGAGCCAAGACTTCCGCCGTCATGCCAAAGCGATCCAACCGGACCGCTGGCTTCCCATTCAGGGGAGGCTGGCCCGGGAGGCTCTGCGCCAATCGATCGACTGCGCCGAACAGCTCGATGAACTGCTGACCGCAAGCTTGGAAGGCGAACCCTTGTCCTGACCTGATGCGTGTTCATTCGTCTGCGACCGTTGCCCGGCAATCTGCGTGGTCCGGTCTATACCGAGTCGCTGCTGCGTGCGTGGCAGCGGGTGATGGCACCGCAGAGCTTGCGGAGGGAGGGGATCACGCTGGTCATCGGTTCGTTCGATGGTGAAGTGGGGTTGGCGATCGAGTGTGCGGACGAGTTGCGGAACGTGATCGTGCCCGAATTGCAGGATGCCTATCCGGGACTGGAGGTCGCATTCGATCGGGAGGAGGGGAGTGATGACACACGAGTCATGCATTCGATGGAGCTGACGCTGAGTCCAGACGTGTATCCGCTTCGCACGTATGAGTCATTTCTGGATGAGCCGGAGCGGGCTCTGGCCGATCCGCTCGCCGGTCTGTTGTCGGCTGTGCGATGTGGCCGGTCCGGACGGATTGCTTGTGCGATCCGTGCATCGATTGCTCCTGCTTCTCCCCGTCGTGTTCGCCAACATCGCCGAATCGACGAGCGATTGGAGCGTGGGTTTCGCTCGGACGAGTGGCGACGATGGTATGCCCGCTGGGCGTGCGACCGGCGAGCGTACCGGCGCCTGGTCGGCTGGTTTGTCGGACGTCTGTTGCGGTCGACTGACAGGGCACCCTCGCAATCGAACGTGAAGGGGGCTGAGAGCCTGTTCGCCTGTCGTCTGGTGGTGGAGTGCCGGGCACCGGCAGAAGCGGCTCAAATCGCAAAGAAACGCGTTCGGGAAATGGCGGCAGCTTTCGGTCGTTTTGCGAGTGCTGACTGCCGGTTTCTGGTCGTGAGGGGTTTACCGCAGAGTTCGCTGAGGACGCAGAGGTTTCTCCGCTGTATTTCTTCTCTGCGTCCTCGGCGGTTCTTATTGACAGCGAAAGAGATCGCCACGCTCTGGCATCCGCCGGTAATGAGTGCCGACAATGTGTCACGCACACAGCGATCTACATTTCGCGAGCTGGAAGCTCCCCTCCGACTCTCCTCAAGTGAAGAGAGGGGGGTCACGGTCTTGGGGCGGGTGAAGTTTCGGAGTCAGCGACAGCAGTTCGGGATTGCGGCCGATGACCTTCGGCGGCACATGCTCGTCGTGGGGAAGACCGGCTGCGGGAAGTCGACCTTTTTGCAACATGTCATTCTGCAACAGATGCGGCAGGGTCGAGGTATCGTGGTGATCGATCCGCACGGCCAGTTGGTCGACGATCTCCTCGATCACGTGCCGAGACGGCGCACGAACGATGTCATCCTGTTCGATGCGGCCGACCGTCGGCATCCGGTCGCCTTCAATCCACTCCAGGGCCCACCCGGCAGTGATCCGACTCTCGTTGCCGACAGTGTCTTGACCGCCTTCAAGAAGGTGTTCGGTTTCGACGAGGCGACCGCTCCTCGTCTGCTGCACATCTTCCGCCACTGCCTGCTGACGCTCGTCGGCACTCCGCAGACGACGTTGATGTCCGTCCAACGGCTGCTGGTCGATGCCAACTACCGCAAGACAATGGTCTCGCAGGTTGACAATGCGGCCGTGCGTCAGTTCTGGACAGGTGAGTTTGGACGTTGGCACGAGCGGCAGCGGACCGAGTACATCGCATCGCTCCAGAACAAACTGGGTGCCTTCACGTCGAATGCTCGCCTGCAAGCCATTCTCTGTTCGACGCAGCAGGGGATTTCCCTGCGCTCGGTGCTCGATCACTCCAACATCCTGCTCTGCAATCTGTCCAAGGGGACGATGGGACATGAGGCCTCCACGCTGCTGGGTTCGCTGCTGCTCTCCAGCCTGCAACTGGCTGCCCTCAGCCGGGCTGACGTGCCTGAAGCCGAGCGACCTGATACATCAGTGATCGTTGATGAGTTCCATTCCTTTCTTTCCGAGGGGAACACATCGATGGCGGATGCCTTGGCCGAGAGTCGCAAGTACCGCACCTCTTACATCCTGGCCACACAGATGCTGGAACAGCTGGACAATGACACGATGGCAGGCGTGCTGGGGAACTGCGGCTCGACCCTCTGTATGTCGGTCGGTCCGCGTGATGCTGAGGTGTTGGCGGACTTGCTTGGTGAGGGGCTCACCCCAAACGACCTGATGCGAATCCCCCAGTATCACGGATATCTCAAACTGCTGAACAACGGAGCGGCTCACACGTTCTCGATGACGACCCTGCCGCCGCCACGCCTCACTCAACGAAGGGCCGATATCGTCCGCAAAGCTTCCCGACTGCGGCACGGTCGATCGCAGACGGTAATCGAGCAGGAACTGGTCCGGCAATACGGGGGATGAATGGCGATTCATCAACGGAGGAGTGACTGGAGTTTATCGACCTGTTCACGGATCGAGGCAATCAGGTTGGCATTCGTGTCGACCCGAAAGCTCAAGGCGGCTTCCAATCGCGAGGTGGCGACCCAGACCTGTCTACGGAGATGCCCATGCGGCCAGAGGCCCGCCTCACCCAATGTGCAGAGCAGATGGGCTGCAATCCGGATCTCGTCGATGTCATCGTGAAGATCCAATTCGAGGGCATCATCAACTCGCTCCACCAGCCGCGTGGCATCGAACAGTTCGTCCAGCCAGTCGGCGGCCGGATCGTTGGCCCATGGTTCAGTACCCCAACGGCCCATAGGGACACGCTAGCACACCCGGCTTCGATCGCGCAAAGAGAGTCGACGATTTGCGTGACAAGTCGAGCGGCCTGTGGCATGCTGTTGGTGTGACAGTCATTGCGGACACTCACCGGCTCATCTCTCAGCTGACACAGCGAGGATTTACCGAGCAGCAGGCAGAGGTGATGATCGAGGTCGCCCAGGAGCTTGATCTGAGCGAACTGGCAACTCGTCGGGACATCACGGATCTTCAGCATCAGTTGGAAAAGCTCGAACTGCGGCTCACCATCAATCTCGGCAGCCTGATGGCCGCCGGCATCGGTGTCCTGGCCCTGCTCAAATACTTCGGTTGAGCTTCTTTCTCTCTCATCGTCCATGCAGGATCTGACGACCAAGAACTTCGGCCTGCTGATTGCCTACGTCCTGCCGGGCTTCACACTGTTGTGGGGCGCCAGTCATCACTCGAACACCCTGCAGACCTGGCTGGGACAGACATCAGCTGAACTGCCCACCGTGGGGGGCTTCCTGTACGTCACGCTCGGCTCAATCGCTGCCGGGATGACGGCCAGCACGCTGCGTTGGCTGCTGATCGACACGCTCCATCAATGGACTGGACTTCAGCAACCCGTCTGGGATTTCACTCAATTGGCTGAACGCGTCTCCGCCTTCGATCGTCTGATCGAGATTCACTATCACTACTACCTGTGGCATGGCAACATGTCGATCGCCCTGGTGGGTGCATTCGTCATGCGTTGGACAGCCGACGGAGTTCACATCGGTGAAGCCGTCATGGTCATCCCCTTGATCGGCCTGTTCATCGTTGCATCTCGTGACGCTTTGGCGAAATACCAGACCAGAGTCGCCGGCGTGTTGGGAGCTGGATCACTCGGTGTGACACAATCGGTCACGAGCTCAGGGGATCAGGTCTCGGGGAGCGACGCCTAGAGCGATGGCCAGCCGCTCGATGTTGAGCAATGAGACATTGCGTTCTCCTCTCTCGACACTGCTGACATAGGTCCGATGCAAACCCGCCAACTCTGCCAATTTCTCTTGTGAAACGCCCTGTTTCGTGCGAATTGACCGCAGTTTCTCGCCGAAGCGGATCTTGATGTCTGCTGATGCTTTCGCCATCGACGTGATTGCCAAGGAGGACTTCCCGTTGACAAACACTGTCTCTCGATGCAGACTATCGGTCTACACACTATGAGTTACGGTAACTCATGGTCTACACATGCGGTTCTTTTCAGGAGACAGTCCCATGACCAACGGTGGCGGCAAACAACACGGCTCAGTCGAGAAACCGAAGCAACCCCAGGACACCAAACAGTCGCAGTCGGAAAGGAAGTGATCCTTCCTTTCTGACCGAATCTTTGAGAAAGCCTCGCCTCCTGGCGGGGCTTTCGGCATTGAAGCCGGAGCGTGTCGACAGCTTGCGTCCAATCATCCGTTGTGGCAGTCTCTCGTCCCGGTGCCCTATGCCCTGTCTTTCAGCGAACGGTTCTTCCTTCCGGATGATCCCGAGCAGATCACTTGCTCGGATAAACCGACCAGTGTCTACGCAGCTTTGCTGAAGATGCGACAGGAGACGTGGGACCGCATGGCTCGCGAGGTGTTCGACAGCGACCCGGATCGTCTCGATTTACTGTTTGTGTTGGACCGCATCCGCGAGACGAACACCTGCAGCAACCTCGACAGCCCCGTGCAGGTCTGGATCGATCCGGACGGATGGTAT
Organism: Planctomycetaceae bacterium; assembly: GCA_020426505.1. Lineage (GTDB taxonomy): Bacteria > Planctomycetota > Planctomycetia > Planctomycetales > Planctomycetaceae > JAHBXU01. Next base: position 7,214 of record JAGQPX010000226.1, read on the forward strand.
GACGTACTGGTCTACGATGTGGACGAAGAACGTGACAACACGGTCCGATCATGGCAGTCTGTGGTGGAATGAGCCGCTCACATTTCTGTCCTCCGGCTGGGATCGACGGTTTGGTGGATCGACTCGATCTGCTGCAGCAGGAGCTGCGGGTGACGAGGGACGTGATGGACGAAATCCGCAGCGACATTGCCTGGGGTCTGCAGAATGGTCGTGTCGCCTTTGTGGTTTCTGAACCCGATTCACTCGATGACCAACGGGAGTCGACTGTCGGGGCCGATGCAATCACGCACGCAATCCGGCTGCATGCCGCCTTCGATCAACTCCACGATGACATCCGATCGGCAATCGAAGAAGCACAGGGGACCGAGAAGTCCGACGGAGAATTGCCACCCATTGCCGAACATCACCGAGTCGAAACGACAGAGCCGAATGACCAGGTCACGGTTCCATCGTTGGAAGTGGGAGATCCGGTCGAGTTTGAGTTGGAGGGGGAGTTGTGGACGGGTCAGATCACTGGCCTCGATGAGGAATACGCAGGAGCCATCGTCCATGTCGATGAGACGGCGGAGGAGATCGACATTCCGTGGGACATGCTCCGGCGACTGTCTCAGGACGAGCTAGCAACGAGACAACGCGAGTTTGAGTGTTGGTGCCGCGCGGTCCGTGACCCAGCCCACGAGCACACCGAAGGCCGCCGAATACTGACCCCCAAGAACGGCAAGGCGATGCTGGCTTACGAGGTTGCTCCCTTGCCGAACGGCGAGTGGGCCGTCACCTGGGAACATCGATTTCAGTGCGGCTCCCACTGGGGCGCTGGTCATCCCTGGACCGTCCGTCCGACTCGCGAGGCATGCATCGATCTGATGTTACAGGCAGCACGGAAGATGTTTGCAGCAGAGCGGCTCGACAAAGTGATGCGTCCTGTCGCCAACGAAATGCTTCATCTGCTGGGAGACGGACTGTTCGGATTCGCTGAGCCCGAGCCAACCGAGGAGGGGAATCTCAATGAAGTTCTCCAAGCCTCTACCGCCAAACAGGCAACGATTGAGACAGAGGCCAGCGAGCGAACCGATGAACCCGAGCCGCAGGACGGAGTCACGACGCCCAGCTCATCACCGATTGTCGTGGACGAACTGTTACCCTCCGTCACGCTGTTTGAGCCAGGCAACGCTGTCGAATTCAAGCTGGACCGAACCGAGTGCTTCGGTGAAATCGTGAGTGTGGACGATGCCCGTAACGAAGCAGTCGTCATACTGATTCCTTCGCAAGAGTGCGTGACCGTCGATCAAGACAGACTGACGAAGGTCGAACCGGACGAACTCGGCCCCTGCGAACCGTTCGCTCAGCCATCGCCCTTTGCAGAGGAGATCGATGACGTAACCGAGGTCCCGGATCGCATTCCACAACTCCACCAGCAGGTGACCCGCGACCACGATGGCTATGAGGTGACGGGCGAAGTCATCGACATCGACCACGAGGCACAAACGGTGGAAGTGCTGCTTTCCCCTTCGATGGAAGTCATCCACCTCGATTGGACCGACCTGCCGTTACCGTCCCGCTCATCACTGCACCTGCGATCTCTGTTCTGATTCCTTCTTCCGAGGAGTCCTGCCCGGGCACTCCCGTGCCCGTGTGATGCCTCATTGGCTTGCGCATCGACATCGACACAGGCAGACTGTCGTTGAATTCCTCCCTTCACAATGCCGCTTCCCAAACTCAAACCGCAGGAGATCCCGCTCGACCATCGAGACTCCAACAACATGTTTCAGCCGAGTCCGGAGAAGCCATTTGTTGCGACCCGAGCAGCGGTGGAGATGTATACCCACGAAGTCATCGTGCTTTGTTGGGGTGTGCTGAGGACGGAAGCTGACAAACACGGAGGACTCGACTATCTCCAAGTCTTCGAAGACGACGCCAAACCGGAAGCGTTGTGGTTCATCGAAGATGGCGAAGGAGGTGCAATCACAGCACTCTTGCCCTCGGACTACTGAGGGAGTGCAGAGGAACGGGGGACGATGAGAGGCAGAAAGCGACTAATCATAAACTGTACCATTTGCAGATTATGTTAACCGACCTCGATGGCTTCCCGTAGCGATTCGCGTTCAATCCATTGAACGATCGGCCACCCTCCCGCGACTGTCCGTGATGCGCACGAACGACCAACAGAGGGCGAGCATCATCATGGGCTTGCCGAGGAGTCTAAGAGGCATTGGCTTCGCGATCACGAACGTAACGCCCCAGGGCGGCGGCCAACTGGAAGGACGTTTCGCGACTGAGTCGATCTGGTTCCCGACCAATCCACTTGACGAAGGCTTTCTCATTCAACACCCAGACATTTGCATCACGAGGCTGTTTCTCGACGAACCATCCTGGAAACAGAACGACAGGACGGACCGATACTTTTGTCCCGCTGTACTCCAGCAGCTTGCCTTGCAATGCTTTCGCCGCAGCTGTGGATTGAACGATTGGATCACGATCCGGTTTGTGACCGGCAATGAGGATGGCATGGCCATCGAAGGAGACGGTCGAATCCCCTGATGGCTTTGATCGAGTCTTCGTTTCGATCGCAAACACTCCCGCAGGGCCGATCAGGGCATGGTCAATGTTGAAATCATCGAAGCAGATGTCGTGAACGACCCAGTATCCCTGACGCAGGAGGGAATTCTGTAGGTACTGACCTGTTGCCTGTTCGCCCTTCAGCCCCAGCTTGAGCTGCTCCAGCGTTTCTCGCTCCTGTCGTATTCGAATCACGCTGTAGAAAATCACACCAAGACACATCAACGTGATTGGAACAGGGCCCGATTGGATCGGAATGAGATACCAGTACCATTCCCACAACATGAGGACCACGGCGAAAATCAGCATGACGATCCAAACATCAATCGTCTCGGCCCTGAACTTGGCAATCTGATCTTCAATTGATTGTCCCGGATTCCTCAAAGGTAACCGTTTGATCGGGTCACGGTTGGCGGAGACGGCGGAGTTCTTCATGGTGGCCAATGCTCGTCATCACGATGCAAATCAACCCCGGACCATGTGGTCGGTCGCGGTCCGATCTTGCGATTGACGAGATCATCGCGGGTGTAGGCTACACCCGCAAGCAGGGACGTTCACTGTGTTCTGGCAGGTCGCCGGAGAATTGACCGAAACGCAGAAGCCAAGACTTCTGGGGCGAAGTCGAGCTTCACCCACGGCCACCCCGCTGTCTTTTGTCATCCAGTGGGTGCGTCGTTGGTCTGATATTCTGCCTGCTCCTGCGGCAACCATACAATCGTGAAATTGACAAAACCTCCGGTAGCTTGATTTCCTTCTGCAGATACTCACTAATTGTGGTGAACTCGTCGTAAAACTGGGCAGCTTGCGTGGTTTCGAAGGGCGGTTGGTGACCTTCCTGATTATTCGACGTTTGTTCTGCTTTGGGCGGCATGCAAGCCATCTCCATCTCTCAACCAAGACTTACTTACCGAAGTTCTCATATCCACTACCTTTCTGCATCAAGTGATCAGTTAGCACGAGGGCCAGATGTGAAGACTACTCCCCATCTTCTCTAACCGGTTGTTTCTTGGATCTCGACGTCGGCAGCGTAAACAAAAGTTGCGAAAGTCGCCTGAGGCATTGGCTCTCGTAGCCAAGTGTGAACCGCTTGAACAACGTGTGCTTCTTGCGGCTGTGACCTGGGATGGTGGCGGAGGTGATCTGCTTTGGAGCAATCCACTGAACTGGAGTGGCGATCTGTTACCGGGGCCGACAGACGATGTCACGCTGAATGCCGACGGCAATGTCACCGTTGAGTTTGATTCCGGTGCGTCGACAATTGCCAGCTTGCAATTGGATGACTCGCTTGAGTTGACAGGAGGCTCGCTCGTCATCACTGGGGACACGTCCGTGTCTAGCGGAAAGGAGTTGGTGGCATCGGGACCATCGACTTCCCTTGTGGCCGACAATGTGATTTCACTCGATGGAGTCAACCTGTCAGTTTCGGGTGGTGCGGAGATGACGTTCAACGGTGTGACGTCGCTAACGAACACAC